>NZ_CP150667.1:310500-621000 GCF_038024065.1 Polaribacter sejongensis
AATTCTAAGTTATGGTACTAAAAACGGAATTACTGTTAAAAGTTATTCCATTAATTGTTCTGAGAATATAGAAAATAAAATTGCTTTTGGAGGTGGTAAAGGTTTCGTGTTATTTGATCCAAACACCATTAAAAAAACAAAAAAAGAAAGTGAAATAGTTCTTACAAAATTAATGGTTAATAATGAAGAAGTGAAATTCTCTATAGATAACCCAATTTTAAAAAAAGATATTTCTGAAGCATCGGAAATAACGGTAAACCATAATCAAAAATTTATAGGACTTCAATTTAGTTCTTTAAATTTTATTCATACCGAAAAAAATAATTACGCCTATAAATTAGAGAGCACCTTTGATAAAGGTGATTGGCAGAATATTGGTACGCAAAATAACATAAACTTGGCCGCTTTAGAAGCCGGAACCTATGTTTTAAAGTTAAAATCATTACATCAAGAAGGTCTAGAAAACCCAACATTAGTAAAATCATTAAAAATTAAAATACTTCCACCATGGTGGCAAACTAATTTAGCTTATTTTCTATACCTACTACTTTTATTGTCTATTATCTTTTTAATTATGAATTTTATTAGAAGTAAAATGTACATTAAACAGGCGCTTGTATTAAAACAAACAGAAAGTATAAGACAGAAAGAGCTTTATAATATGAAGTTAGACTTTTTTACGAATATATCTCATGAAATAAGAACACCTTTAACACTTATTAAAGGACCTGTAGAAGAGCTTTTAGAATTAAATAAGGAGGATGAAAAAAACTATAAAAAACTTTTAAATATCAAGAAAAATTCAGAAAGATTATTAAACCTGATTAATGAGCTTTTAGATTTTAGAAAAATTGAAAGTAAGCAAGCTAAACTCTTTTGCGAAGAAAAAGATATTGTACAATTTTGTTTCGATATTTTTGAATCTTTTAAGGGACTTGCAGTTAAAAAGAATATTGATTACAAATTTGTAATGAACTCTAAAGCAATCCCTCTTTTATTTGATACATATCAAATGGAAAAAGTTATCTACAACTTGTTAGGTAATGCTTTTAAATTTACTAAGAAAAATGGGAAAATAGTACTTTCTATTGAAGAAGTAGCAGAGGATAATAATTGGGTAGAAATAAAAATAAAGGATAATGGAATTGGTATTCCAAAAGGTAGTAAAACCAACGTTTTTAAAAGCTTTTTTCAATTAAATGAAAGAGGATATAAAAATGTAGGTAGTGGTATTGGTTTGGCATTATCTAAAACAATTGTAGAGCTACATTTAGGAAAATTAACGATCGAAAATGAAGATAGTTCTTGGACTAATACTGTCTTTAAAATCTCATTACAGAAAGGTAAAGAACATTTAAAAACACCTTATGCAATAGAAAACAAGATAACAATTGATGATCCAGTTTCTATTATACCAACTATAGAAACACCTATTTCTCAAATTATACAAAACAACAATGGTAGTCATGAACAAGAAAATTTTGAAAATGATACTAGCAAAAAAACGCTCTTAATAATTGATGACGAAAGAGACATTAGACAATTTATAACAGATATTCTACAAGAAGAATATCATATTATCGATTTTTCTAAAGCACAAGATGCTCTTGATTATATGGTAAAAGAAATTCCAGATTTAATTATTTGTGATGTAATGATGCCAGAAATGGATGGTTTTGAGTTTTGTAAGCATATTAAAACTAGTGAAGGAACCAATCATATTCCAATCATTTTATTAACGGCAAAAGCTTCTACACAAAGTAGAATTGAAGGATTAACTATTGGGGCAGATGCATATATAAGCAAACCTTTTAGTATTAAAGTTTTAAAATTAAATATTATTAACTTATTGTCTTCCAAAGAAATATTAAGACAAAAGTTTAGTGGAAGTTTTATTATAGACTCTAAACTAGATAAAATAGACGACCCAGATGAGTTGTTTATTAAGAAGTTAATGAAATTGATTGAACAAAATATAGAAAACCCAGAGTTTGATGTTAATGGGTTGGTTTCTGAAATAGGAATGAGTAGAACGGTTTTGTATAAAAAAGTAAAAGCACTTACCAATCATTCTGTTGCCAGTTTAATTAAGTATTTAAGGTTAAAAAAAGCTTCAGAAATATTAATTAAAACAAATTGTAACGTTTCTGAAGTTACTTATTTAGTTGGTTTTAATGATCGTAAACATTTTAGCAAAGAATTTAAAAAAGTATTTGAGGTTTCTCCTTCCGAATACAGAAAAAAGATGCTAGAAAAATAAAATTAGTAGTCTAAAAACTTTTTATTGTTTTAAAAAATAGTAGAATTTATCTTCCTATAACACCTTTAAACTAAAAGAAAACACATTCATACCCCACAAAATGAATGTATTTAACCCTATCTAACTTTCATTTATTTGAATCTTTGCTACAGCCTATTTTCAATTCCGATGGTTAAATTAAAAATCAACTAAATTCTAAGAAAGATTTAAATATGGAAGAATACAAACAAACAAATATGATTAATCGAGCTAAAAAACTTTTTAAAGTAAGCTTAATTATTTTTATGTGTAGCTTTTATAATACTATAAATGCACAACAGAAAACAATTACCGGAGTAATAACGGATGATACCAATATGCCAATACCTGGTGTTAGCATAATTATTAAAGGTACCACAACGGGTACGCAATCAGACTTTGATGGTAATTTTACTATTAAGGCGGCAAAAGGAGATACTTTACAATTTTCATATATAGGTATGAAAACAGTATCTAAGTTAATTGAAGATTCATTTGAACTTAGCATAATTATGAAATTTGATGCGGTGTCTTTAGATGAAATAGTTGTTGTTGGATACGGTACACAGAAAAAGAGTGATCTTATTAGTTCTGTGGCATCTGTTAAAACAGAAGAGATGATGAAAGTTGCTACATCTGATGTAGGAGAAATGTTAAGGGGTAAAGCTGCTGGTGTACAGGTTACACTTGGAGATGGAGGTCCTGGTAGTTCTTCAGAGATTCTTATTAGAGGGCAGAACTCTATTAGTGGAGGAAACAGTCCTATAGTGATTGCAGATGGTGTACCTATAGAAAATATTAATGATATTAACCCAAATGATATTGCTTCTATGGAAATCTTAAAGGATGCTGCAGCACAAGCAATTTATGGAGCTAGAGCTTCTAATGGAGTTGTATTAATTACTACAAAAAGAGGTAAGGAAGGTAAGATGTCTGTTTCTTACAATGGTTCATCAGGAATACAAACCATAAACAGAAATTTTGATATTTATAGTGGAGAGGAATTTGCTCAACTGAAAAGAGAAGCTAGTAGAAATTCTAATTTAGGAGTTTTTTTACCAGATGATCAAATTTTTTCTGATTTAGAATTATCAAGTATAAATTCAGGTAATTATATAGATTGGGAAAAAGAGATAATAGGTGTTGGTAGTACACAAAACCACAATTTAAGTATTGCCTCTGGTACAGATAAAATGAGTGTGTATACCAGTTTAAATTATTTTAATCAAACAGGTGTTATTAAAAACTCTGATTATAATAGAGTAACTGCAAGATTAAATGTTGATCAAAAATTAAATGATTGGTTAAAAATTGGATTAAACACTTCTTTTCAATATGCTAATTCAAATAGACCAAATGTTGGTAACATAATTCTTTCATCAATTACAACATCACCTTTAGGTAAAGTTTATAATGATGATGGATCTTTAAGAATAGAACCAAGTGGATTTGAAGAAAACAAAAATCCTTTAATCAATTTAAAAGAAACAAATACAGACGATAGTAATAGTAATAATATTATAAATATTTTTATGGACGTAACTCCATTTAAAGGTTTTAAATATAGATTAAATGCAAGTAGAAGAGCTTGGAACCAAAAAGCTTTATCGTATAACTCTACAAATTCTATAACAGGTATTTCTAGTGGTGGTTTAGCAAACGGTAGTGTTAGTTACAATGATATTGTAGAATTACAGTTAGAAAACATTTTTACTTATACCACTGATTTTAATACAGACTCTAAACACAATTTAAATTTAACAGGTGTTCATAGTATTAGCCAAAAGGAATCTAATAGGTTTTATAATTTTGCCAATAATATACCTAATGATATTTTAGGTATTAATGGTTTAGAAGCAGCAGAAACAAACACACCAACCACAACTGGTTATATTAGAGGCTTACTTTCTTTTGTTGCAAGAGTACAATATGATTATAATTCAAAATATTATTTAACCGTTTCTGGTAGATCAGATGGTTCAACCGTTTTTGGTGCAAATAATAAGTGGTCATTTTTTCCAGCAGCTGCTTTAGGATGGAATATTCATAAAGAATCTTTCATGGAAAAAGTTGATGCGGTTAATAATTTAAAATTAAGATTTAGTTACGGTAGTGTTGGTAATGAAGGTATAGATCCTTACGGAAGTATTGCTACAGCTGGTTTAAGAGAATACATAATAGATGGTATTAAAGTATCTGGTTATGTTGGTGATAATGAAATTTCTAATCCAGATTTAAAATGGGAAACATCAACAACATTTAATGCTGCAATAGATTTTGGTTTATGGAGTAATAGAGTAACATCTACAGTTGAGTATTATAATACAAGAACAAAAGATTTATTATTTCCTATTCGTTTAAATGCTGCAACAGGCTATTCTAGTCAATTGGTAAATCTTGGTGAAGTAGAAAACCAAGGAGTAGAAGTGTCTTTTAATACAGCAGTTCTTAGAGATACCGATTTTAAATTAGATATAGGATTAATTTTCTCTAAAAACAATAATAAAATACTTAGTCTTTCTGGTATAGATAGTGACGGTGATGGTGTAGAAGATGATGATGTTGCTAACCAATTATTTATTGGTAGTCCAACAAAAGTTGCTCATAGGTATAAACCTATAGGTATTTTTCAAGAAGGGGAAGATATTATTAGTTCGGCTCAACCAAATGCAAAACCTGGAGATGTAAAGTTATTAGATAAAAATAATGACGGTATTATAAATGCAGACGATCGTGTAATAACAGATTTAACACCAGATTGGTTTGGAACTTTAAATTTAGGAGCAGAATATAAAGGAATTGACTTTTCTGCAAATATCACTACTGTTCAGGGAATTACTAAAGATAACTCTTTCTTATATGGTTATCTAGAAGGAGGTTCTCTAAGAGGTATTAAAAATGGAATTAAACAAGATTATTGGACACCAGAAAATCCAGGAGGTAGCTTTCCTAGACCAAATGAATCTGATGACCCTACACAATTAATATCTAAAGGGTTACAAGACGCTTCTTATGTTCGTTTACAAAATGTATCAGTAGGATATTCAATACCTCAAAAAACTTTAACGTCATTAAGTCTTAATAAATTAAGGTTTTATGTTACAGGTAGTAATTTGTTAACCATTACAGATTTTCAATCTTATAGTCCAGAAAAATCTCCAAATGAGTACCCAGAGGCAGTTTCTGTTGTAGTTGGTTTACAAGTAGGATTTTAAAATTAAATAAGAATTATAAATAAATAAGAAGATGAAAAATATAAATATATTATTTGTTTTAGCTTTTCTAATCTCGACATTAAATATTTCGTGTGAAAAGTTTTTAGAAGAAGAGGTTTTTGATGAAGTATTTGTAGATTATATCTACACTTCAGAAGAAGGTTTAGATGTTGGAGTAAACGCATTATACAATTTAATGAGATCTTACAATGCACCTGGTGGTTTTGATGATCGTTTGATATCTAATATCTTCTTTTTAGCAGGTACAGATCTTGGTTTAACGAGAACATTTCACAGGCCTTATGGTCCAAATCATACACCTAGTAATTTTGCTGCTAATAAATGGGTAAATGGGTATTTAATTATTGATAGAACAAACGCCATCATTAATACTGCAGAAGGTATTGATATGGATGTTACTAAAAGAAATCATTTATTAGCACAAGCTAAAGTTATAAGAGCAGAAGTTTATTTTGATCTATTAAGAATGTATGATAATATTCTTCTAGATACGATTGCAACCACACCAGAAAACTTAAATGACGTTATCGTTTACGAACCGGCGAATCCAACAGATGTGTATAAATTAATTAATGATGATTTAAAATTTGCTGTAGAAAACTTATCGTATAATGAGTCTTATGGAAGATATAATAAAGCTACTGCAAGACACATAAAAGGTAAAGTAGCTATGTGGGAAAGTAATTGGGAAGAAGCTGTAATTCAGTTTGATGCAATTATTAATGATAGTGGTCATGCTTTAGTAGATCTAAATACTGTTTTTGGTCAAAACTTAAAACACAGCGAAACCTTATTTGCTTACACTAGAGATGAATTGTTTGGTGGTAATAATATAGATAATGCAAATGATGTTTTAGCAGGTGGAGATGGATCTTGGTTTGGTAGTGTTTTTACACATCGTTTATATGAACAGGGGTCTGGAGATTTTATAGCACAAATAGAAAATGGGGGACAAGCACTTGGTTGGTCATTTCCTAATGATTATTTAGAAAATCTTTATGATAAAGCAAATGACAAACGTTATAGTACGTATTACTACCCAGAAACTTATGTAGCAAACAACCCAGATTCTCCTAGGTTTGGGCAAGTAATTCCTGTTACAGATTATGATGATAATTATAGAAGATATCACTTTAGTTTAAAAAAGTTTTATGATGCAGAAAAAGCAGCATTAAAAAATGAAAGTTGGAAAGATCACATGTATTACCGTTTTGCAGAAACACTTTTGTTAGGTGCAGAAGCACAATGGAGAGCTGGTAATGAGTCTAAAGCGCTAGAATACATCAATAAAATTAGAGAAAGAGCTTATGGTAATACAACCAATAACTTCACTTCTTTTACATTAGATACGTACTTAGAAGAATCTGCAAGGGAATTGGCTTTCGAAAAAAATCGTTGGTTTTTATTAAAGAGATTAGGTTTATTAGTAGAGAGACAAAATTTGCATTATCGTTATGGATCTAACTCAAGTAATGTAGCTCCAGAACCTATGCAACCTCACATGGTTAGACTTCCTATTCCTCAATCTCAAATAGATGCAATGGGAACTTTTCCACAAAACCCTGGGTATTAAAAATAAGATTTATAAACAGAAAAATATTAAAATATGTTACAAATAATTAAGAGAAAAGAGCTATTAAGTATCATTACTTTCTGCACCATTTTTATAAATGTTTTTGCACAAAAGACGATTCAAAACAATAGCAGTAGAGAAAAATTAAGTTTAAATGGTGAATGGAATTATATTATAGATCCTTATCAAATGGGATATCTAGATTATAGGTTAGAACCGTTTGATATGTCTAAAACAGGAAAAGGAGGCTTTTATGAAAACATTACAAATCCTGGTAAAAGTGAAAAAGTAGAATATGATTTTGATTCTGCTCCAACATTAACAGTCCCTGGAGATTGGAATTCTCAAAAAGAAAAATTAGAATTTTATGAAGGAACACTTTGGTACAAAAGAGATTTTGTTATCAATCCAGAAAAAGACAAACGTTATTTTATTCATTTTGGAGCTGTAAATTATGAATCTAATATTTACTTAAACGGTAAAAAAATAGGATCTCACAAAGGTGGTTTTACTCCTTTTCAGTTTGAAGTAACAAACAAACTAAATACTGGTGACAATTTTATTGTTTTAATGGTAGACAATACTCGTAAGGTAGATGAAATACCTACAATTAATACAGACTGGTGGAATTATGGAGGAATAACTAGAGATGTATCAATATTAGAAACACCACAAAATTTTATAAGTGATTATAAAGTTCAATTGGCTAAAGATGAAAACAAAATAATAGAAGGATATATTCAAGTTGATAATTCAAAAAATAAGGAAACAGTATCTCTAGAAATTCCTGAATTAAAGATAAAGAAAGAATATAAAGTTGATGAAAATGGGTTTGTAAAGTTTTCTATTCCTACAAAAAAAATAAGTTATTGGAGTCCAGAAAACCCAAAATTATATGAAGTTTCTATTTCATCTGATCAAGAAAAAATAACAGATAAAATAGGATTTAGAACCATTAAAACGGTTGGAAAAGACATTTTTTTAAATGGTAACTCTATTTTCTTAAAAGGAATTTCTTTACATGATGAAAACCCGCTTATAAAAGGGAGATTAAGATCTGAAGCAGATATGAGAATGTTGTTAACTTGGGCTAAAGAGTTAGGTTGTAACTATGTTCGTTTGGCACATTACACACATGATGAAAAAATGCTTCGTTTAGCAGATGAAATGGGATTAATGGTTTGGGCAGAAGTACCTGTTTATTGGACTATTTCTTGGACAAATGCAGAAACTTATAAAAACGCAGCAAATCAGTTAGAAGTTGGTATAGAGCGAGACAAAAATAGAGCGAGTGTTATTATATGGTCTATTGGTAATGAAACTCCGGTTACAGAACCTAGAAATGTGTTTATGGGTAATTTGGTAGACAAAGTTAGAAGTATCGATAATACTAGGTTAGTAGCTGCAGCTTTAGAAGTAGAAAGAGAAGGTTATACTGTTGTTGTTGATGATCCTTTAGGAGACAAAATAGATTTGGCTAGTTTTAATGAATACGGTGGTTGGTACTGGGGTAAACCAGAAGAATTAGATAAATATGAGTTTCATATTAAGTTTGATAAACCTGTAGTAATTTCTGAATTTGGAGCAGGTGCTTTAGCAGGTTATCATGGAGATAAAGATACTATGTGGAGTGAAGAACACCAAGAGGCTATTTATATCAACCAAATAAAAATGTTAGAAAAAATTGATGGTTTTAGAGGAATGACTCCTTGGATTTTAGTTGATTTTAGATCACCAAGACGTCAAAACCCAGTATATCAAGATTTCTGGAATCGTAAAGGATTAATTTCTAATAATGGTGTAAAGAAAAAAGCATTTTATGTTCTTAAGGCATATTACGAATCAAAAAAATAAGTGAAATAAATTAAACATTATGAAAGAAATTTTTAAGATTATAGGAGTATTTATGCTTCTTTTAATTACTTCTTGCACAACCGAAGATAAAGTTGTTTTTGTACAAGGGGCTGAGCCATCAGGAACAACTGTAGAAACAACAATTAGCTTAAAAGAAAAAGCTGAATTTAATGTTGGAGCAGCAGTAAAGTCTAGTCTTTTAAAAACAGATGCTCAATATGCAGATGCTTTTAAAGCTAATTTTAACCAATTGACGGCAGAATTTGAAATGAAAATGGACCAATTATGGCTATCTGAAAACAACTATAATTGGGAAGCAGCAGATTATTTGGTGAATTTTGCAGAAGACAATAACATGGAGGTTCATGGACATGCTTTGGTTTGGTATAGAGCATTTCCAGATTGGTTTAAAAATCAGAGTAATGATTCTATCGCTTTTGAATCAAAAGTAAAAACCTATATATCAGATGTTGTTGGCAGATATAAAGGAAAAATAAAAAGTTGGGACGTTGTTAATGAGGTTTTTGCAGATAATGGAGGCGCTCGTAATGAAGATATAATTGCACCACTTTTTAATGATCCAACAGCATTTTATGGACGATGTTTTCAATATGCAAAAGACGCAGATCCTGACACGAAGTTATTTTATAATGATTATAGTGTTGTAATTGATGAAGGAAAAAGAGAATCAATTAAAAACATGGCTTCTAGGTTTAAAACAGAAGGATTTCCTATTGATGGTATTGGTGCTCAATTTCATTATGGTACAGATACTGGTTTAACTAAAATTAATGATGGTTTTACAGACTTAGCTTCTACAGATTTATTGATTCATATTTCTGAATTAGATATTAAAATAAATGTAAATAAATCTAATGATTTCTCTTTATATAGTGGGAATGCTCAGCAACAATCTGTTATTTATGAAGCTATTGTAGCAATGTATGAAACATTACCAGAAAGTCAAAAGTTTGGAATTTCCACTTGGGGAGTTTCAGACAATTACTCATGGTTAAAAACAGAATGGCATCCAAAAGAATTTCCGTTGTTATTTGATGCCGATCTAAATAAAAAATTAGCATATCAAGGATTTCTAAATGGATTGAATTAATCACATATGTAATTTACATTTTTATAACAAAAGGCAGTCATAAACTATTTATTACTGCCTTTTTTGTTGTGGAATATTTTATTTAAAAGCCTTTCTAAGTCCCTAAAATGAATTTCTTAGTAAAATATTACGTTCTTGTTATACTTATTTTAATGAAGTTGAATACATTAATATTTAGTTTTATTAATGTGTATTAAAGGGGAGAGTGTAAGTTTAATATTATTCTGCTTTAGACTTCAATGTGCTTTAATAGAAAAAGACTAAGTATTCATAAATCTACAAAGGCATGAGTTCGTATTAATTTATTAAATTAAGTAGTAAATCATTTTATCATTCATATGAAAGTAATAGCTTAAATCTATATTAATTTACCTCCATAATTCTATTTAATAGTATACTTTCAGAGATTTCTTACCTTAATAATTTCTTTTTATTTACAACTTCACTTACAATATGTATAAGCTTTTAAAACCATTATCTAGAGCTTTACGCTTGTTCAATTTTGATGTATAAGTATTTTTAAAACAAAAAATAGCCACCATATTTAAATGGTAGCTATTTTCTATATTAAATAAAATGTAACGGTAACTATTTCTTTTTAAGATAAAATGACTTTTTTAAACCAGATGCTGCATTAGGTCCAATCCAAATATTAAAATCACCTTCTTCTGCAGCACGAATTATTTTATGGTTTGTAAATTCTAATTGCTCAGATGATATTTTAAAAGTTAATTCTTTTGTTTCTCCAGCCTTTAAGCTGACATGCTGAAATCCTTTTAATTCTCTTATAGGTCGTGTAATACTACCAACAATATCTTGTAGGTATAACTGTACAATTTCTTTCCCTGCACGTTTTCCTGTATTTTTTATTGAAACTTTCATTACTAAATCTTCATTAAAACCAATAGTATCTTTTGATATTTGAAGGTTGTCATAAGTAAAATCTGTGTATCCTAAACCAAAACCAAATGGAAAATGTGGAGTGTAGCCAACATCTAAATAATGAGATTTGTTACCTAAAGAGCTTTGCCACGCGCCTACAGGAATATCATCCATAGCAGTGTAGTTCTCTTTACTCGCAGGTCTTCCTGTGTTTTTATGGTTGTAAAAATACGGTAATTGTCCTGCTGCTTTTGGCCAAGATACAGGTAATCTTCCTTCAGGTTCTCTTATTCCGAAAATAATTTCTTGCAATGCCTCACCACCCATTGTACCAGGATGCCAAGACATTAAAACAGTATCAACATCATCAATAATATTTGTAATAGTAATGGGTCTTCCCGCCATAATTACCAAAACAATTGGCTTTCCGGTTTTTGCTAATTCTTTTATTAAATCTTCTTGAGCTCCAGGTAAATCTATATTTGCTCTACTGTGTGCTTCACCAGATAAAATAGCCTCTTCTCCAGCAACAAATACAATAACATCAGCACCTTTTACATCATTAATAACTTTTTTAAATTGCTTTTTAGATTTGTCTCTACTATGGGTTAATGCAGGTATATATTTAAAATTAATATCTGCTGTTTTAAATGCATCAAGTGGTGTTATAGTATGTTCTTTCTCTCCATCAAAAATCCAAGTTCCCAATTGGTCTAATGGAGCATCTGCCAAAGGCCCTATTAAAGCTACTTTTGTACTAGTTGATAAAGGCAATATGTTTTTATTTTTAAGTAATACTGCACTTTTTATAGCCGCTTCTTTAGCTTCAGCTAAATGTTCTTTTGCATAAAAATTTGTATCCCTATTTTTATCTCGATAAGGAGTTTTAAATAAGCCTAATCTCAATTTTATTCTTAAAATATTTTTTACAAATTCATCTAATTCATGCTCTGTAATTTTTCCTTCTTTAATTAATTCCTTTAAATGATGCTCATATGCTTTACTGGTCATTTCCATATCCATACCAGCATTGGCAGCTAATTCTGCTGCTTGTTTTTCATCTTTAGCAAAACCGTGTGTAATCATTTCTACCACAGAATCCCAATCACTTACTACAAAGCCATCAAATTTTAACTCATCTCTTAAAACATCTTTTAAAAGGTATTCATTTCCCGTAGCCGGAATCCCATTTATTTCATTAAAAGCAGTCATAACTGTTGCTGCACCAGCATCTAAAGCAGCTTTGAAAGGCGGTAAATACACATTTCTCAGTATTGGTTCAGAAATTATGGTCGTATTATAATCTCTTCCACCAATAGCTGCACCATAACCAATATAATGTTTAGCACATGCTGCAATACTTGTTGGGTCATTTAGAGAGTCTCCTTGAAAACCTTGCACATATGCTTTTCCTAAAACGGATGCTAAATATGGATCTTCTCCTGGAGATTCGGCAATTCTACCCCAACGACTATCTCTAGCAATGTCTAACATTGGTGCAAAAGTCCAACGTATTCCTACAGAACTAGATTCTATTGCAGCAACTCGAGACGATGCTTTTGCCGTTGCAGTATCCCAAGATGCTGCCAAACCTAACGGAATAGGAAATATGGTTTTAAAACCGTGAATAATATCTCGCCCAAAAATTAAAGGTATTTTATTAGGACTTTCTTCCACAGCTATTCTTTGAAGTTCGTCTACAAACTCAACATTCATTACATTTAGTAGTGCACCAACATTTCCTTGCCTTACATCTTCTTTTAGTTCTTCAGATAGTGTTTTTGCTCTACTTGAAGTACCTCTTAAGTTGGTCTGTCCTATTTTAGTATCAATAGACATTGTGGTTAATAAACTATCTATAAATTGTTCTGTTGTATTATCTTCAGTTTTAGAAACTTTAGTTTCAGAGCAACCTATAAAGACAAGCACTATAAATGCTAAATAATATTTCATATAATTATTTATTAAAAATTTAATATAAAGAATATTCAAATTTATTCAATTTGGCAAAAAAAGAATGTTTCAAAAAATTTTCTTTAGGGGGGTAAATGTCCAACTTAATAATTTTAACAATTTCTAATTTTATTAATAAGTTAAAAACATATTATTTAATTTGTCTTCCGATATAAAGAACATATTTCCCTTAAAAACTTGAGGTTTAGTGCAGAAGTGTACATTTTTTACCCTAAAGAAAACTTTTTAGACACCACAATACTTCAACTATTAACAACCTTTGCATTCAACTAAATAGATTATCTATTATTAATTTAAAACTAATTGAATCATGATTTTAAAAAACATGCACATATTTAAACTGAGGTATTTACTTCTTTTCCTTGTTATTACTATTTTGTCTTGTGAGGTTGAAGAATTAAGAGAGGTAACGCTTTTTGAAAAAGGAATTACAAATGCTTCGGCAAGTGCAACGGATATTGAGTCTGGCGGAACTATAACTTTTACAGATCTTTCTACTAAAGTATATTCTAGAGAGTGGACGTTTCCTGGTGGCTCTCTTACCACATCAACAGAACCTGTTGTAGACGTAACTTTTAATAATACTTCTTTTGATGAAATTTTAAAAAGTGACGTTGTTTTAACAATTAAACATATTGATAACTCGATATCTGAAAAAATATTTAACGTACAAATTGCTCCTATAAATGCATTGCCACTCCCAATTCCTTTTGGAGGAATTGCTGTAAATGTACCCGGAACTATTGAAGCTGAAAATTATGATGAAGGCGGACAAGGCGTTGCATATAATGATACTGAAGAAGAAAACTTAGCTGAAACAGCAGGTAGTGCTACTTATAGAGATGATGATGGTGTAGATGTACAAGTTAGTACGAATGGTTTATTAACAAGTGTAGGATATACTGCAGCTGATGAATGGATAAATTATACTGTTGAGGTAACTGAAACAGGTGTTTATGATATTGAATTTGTAGTTGCTTCTGGAAGTACTACTGGAGGAAAATCAATTAAATTTCAAAAAATAGCTCCACGAACTGGAGTTATAACCGAATTAGGTGAAACAGGTGATTTTGCATATACAGGTGGATGGGATAGTTATACAAACGTAACAATTCCTGCAGTAACATTAATAGCAGGAACCAATACATTTAGAACACATTTTACTGGAGCTGATACTAATTTAGATAAAATCAATATTAAACCAACTCAAACAAATGTTACATATCGTATTGCATTTGCAACTGATGATTCTGCAGGTGTTGATGCTGGGTATATAACAATGCTTAAAGATGCTGGCTACGAAGTAGATGCTGTAGATGGTGCTTGGAATAATTTAGATGTTTCTGGAGTAAATGCTTTAAACGGATACGATTTAGTTATTATATCTAGAAATACTAACAGTGGTAATTTTGGAGGAGACCCAACTGTAAAAGACAATTGGATGACTGTTAAAACACCTTTACTGTTAACTAGTTGCTTTATAACAAGAAACTCAAGATTACAATTTGTTGATTCTGGAACTTTTGTTGAAAACGCTTCACCTAGTTTTAACGTAGATAATACATCGCACCCAATATTTACAGGAGTTACTTTAACAGGAAGTGGAGAAACTGGCGATATAATATCTGGTGGAAATACAAATATTACTGATGTTACTACTGCTGGAAATGGTTCACTAATTGCTTCAGATCCAACTACAGGATTCTTAGCAATTGGAGAATGGGAAGCTAATATAGAAGCTTATACAGGGGCAAGTACTCCTTCAGCAAAAAGAATGTTTTTAGGTGTTAATGCTGGCCCTTTTGCACTAACTGATGTTGGACAACAACTTTATTTAAATTCTGTACAATATTTAACAAGCGGAATTGTAACAGATAACGCAGGTGGTGGTGGTTCTGCAACTACATTAAACATTGCATTTGCTTCAGATAAGGTAGGTGATGCTGAAGATGATTTAGAATATATTGCATTGTTAGAATCTAAAGGGCATACTGTTAATGCGGTTAATAATAGTTGGGATAATTTAGACGCAACAGGTGCTGCTACTTTAAATGGTTATGATTTAGTTCTTATATCTAGAAATACGAATAGCGGTAATTTTGGTAGTGATGAAACGGTACGAGCTAATTGGATGTCTGTTACCACACCTGTAATTGTTCTAAGTTCTTATATAGCAAGAAACTCTAGATTACAGTTATTTGATTCAGGAGGTTTTGATGAAGGTGGAAGCTTAAATGTAACGTCTGTAGATCCTAACCATCCTTTATTTATTGGTATAAATATTACGGATGGAGTTACTGATGATTTAGTTACTTTACCTTTACATGTTACAGATGTTACTACAGCTGGTAATGGTACAATTTATGCTACAGATAGCGCTTCTGGAAATGTAGCTATCGCAGAATGGGACGCAAATACAGCCGCATATGCCGGTGGTGGTGTAGCTGCTGGAAGAAGAATGTTTTTTGCTGTAAATGTTGGTGGTTATGCCTTAACATCTACGGGAGAAACATTATTCTTGAATGCTGTTAACCACATGGCAAAATAATTTTTTGGGGGATTTTTTGAGTTAATGTTAAACCTGTGAAGCTATAAACTTCACAGGTTTTTTTGTTTTATAACTGTCCCGTACTAAAATAGCGATACACTAAACCAATAGTATAATGAAAAGTATTGCAAACACTAAGTATAAAAAAAGAAACCAAAAAGATTGCTTACTTTCTTTTAAAGTTAATTGTCTATTTTTTTTTACTTCCATTTTACAAATCTATTAATTTAGATTTGTTGCGTTAAGTTATTGAATCGAGGTAACCTAAAAATAAATAAACCATAACAGGTTTAGGTAAGTAAGATTACTTATGTTAGATGAAGGGAAGATCCAAGTTACCTAGCATTGATAAGAGGTGCATATTCAAAGAAAATTATAGGATTTAATGTATCTAAATAATTTATGTGTTCAAGGGGCATTATAAGCATTATATATGGCTTTGAAAAATAAATAAGGAAAGCCCCCATTTATCGGATCATATGTTGATACCAAACCAAATGCAGAAGTAAAATAAAATTCAAATAAAACATATAAATCAAAAAGACTGAACAATGATGTCATTGTTTCGTTTTAAGTATTAAATTTAATCCTTTATGAATCTGTATCGATTATTTAGGATTAGACAACTCTTTTTTATTCTAAGAGATTTTTTACAAAGCACTTTTATACACCCAATGATCATTTTCCTTTACAAAAAGAGAATTTTCATGTATCACATTTAAAGAACTATTCTCATAAAAAAAGGCTTTAAACTCAACCGTATTTTCTGTGGATTGTAAAACATTTAATTTTAGCCATTCTACAGATTTTGTCCAAGCTAATATTTCTTTTTTCTCAAAATTAGAAGGTCGGGTAGAGCTATGGTGACTTTTTTGTAGATAATCAATATTGGCCATCACAAAAGCACTATATCTAGAACGCATTAAAATTTCTGGAGTAGTTACAGAATGTATATTTTGATGCGCTTTTTTACAACAATCTTTATATAACTTAGATGGATTACAAGGACATTTCATTGTTTTATTCTTTACTAATACAATTTATCCTTTTAAATAGAAGGATATATTGAATCATTTAATGCAAATATAAAGGTATATCCTCTTATTTGTAAAACATAAATTATTATAAAATTGATGGCGCAGAGAAACAATATATTTTTTGTACAAAAAAACTATTCGTATGTAATAGTAAATTTTTAGCTATACCCTAAAAGGCGCTTCACTATCTATATCATCAAAATTACGTTGAGACACTAATTTATTTTCTAATGGCTCATAGATTTCAGACTTCATATTGCTACCATTAAATTTAGACGTCCAATACACCAATTTTTGTAGGTTAAGGGTTCTAAAGTCTTCAGATACTTTTTCAGAAAAATCACAACCACTAATACTTAACACTTCAAGTTGTGTTAGTGTTGCTAATTCTACCGGTAAAACCACTTGTTTAAAATTGTTTATTCCTAAAACACGTAGATTTTTCATTTTGGCAATCCAAATAGGAATTTTTTCTTCTTTATGATGTGCACTGATAAAAAGCGTTTCTAAATTCAACTCAGAAATTGATTCAGGATACGTGGTACCATTTTCATCTAAGCCTTCTAACCAAAGGTGTTTTAAGGAATTCCAACGGGATATCACGTCGATACTTTCATCACTGATGTTATTACAATGGATCAGTTTTACCGCTTTAATAGTTTCAACTTTAAGATTATCTATGGTTTTAACAGCTACACTCTGCATTATTAATTTTTTAAGCTGAAGTAAATTTACAGCAGGAAAATCATCAAAACCTCTGGCTTCAAATACATCTAAAAACTCAAGGTTTGATGTGTGGGCTAATAAACGTTCTAAAGCTTCGGTAGTTCCGTTATAACTATCAATTTTTAATACTTTTAAATTGGGATGATTAAAGGCTGTTAATGCATTGTTATGTTCTGGCTTATTTTTTTTAAACGTAATGGTAAGCTCTTTTAAATTCACGAAGTTTTTTAATAAGCTCTCTAACTGACTCACATCACTGGTAAAATCAAACGATTCAATTTTCTCTGGATGTCTAAAAGTTTCAAAATCTAATACATTATTTACATCATTATTTCTATGTCCTAGATTAAATTTAGCTGCACTAATTACTGCATAAAATTCCTGTAAATTTAGTATTGGTGTGTCTTTAATTTCTAGATTGTACACATCTAACTTTTCTGTTCCTGCATTTATGCCTTTAATTTCAGAAATCGTTAAATTGGTAATTTGTCTAGGCAAATGGTCGGTGTCTACAACTAAAGCACTCGCATTTTTAATCGTTAAGTTTTCTAAATGCTCTATTTTTGAAAACAGTGTAGGAAAAATTCTAACTGCTAATTTTATATCTCTAGTACCTGACTCTTGAAATCTGTATAATTCTACATTTTTAAGTTTTTTACATTGCTCAATTCCTTCAAAAAGCCAATCTAATTTATGCTCTAGTTTGTAATTTAGCGTTGTTAAGTTTTTAAATGCAGCTAATGATGTTTTATGTGGAATTTCTGGTGCTTCACAATCTACAGTTATCGTCTTTAAATTAGGGAAAAACGACGCGTTATCTAACACAAAATTAAGTAGTTTGGGCGAATCTATTTCTATAGATTCTCGCAGACTTACTACCGTCATTGGTGTTATATTAGTTTCACTATATGTAATTTTTGTTTCTAATTTAGGTCTAGGTGCATCTCCAAAACATCTAGACGTATCTCCAAAAAACAAGGTAGACGATATGGAATCTATCTTAGGCGCATTAAGTTGAAAAAGTTCTAATTTTGGTAAATCTTCAAAACCATTTGGTAAGCTACCTATGCTTTTAGATAAAACCTGAAACTCTTTTAGTTGCTTTAAATGACTAACATCTTTAGGCAATGCTGTTAATTCACCTAAGCAAAAAAATTCTATTTGTTTTAAGGTTGCTGGAAACACAACTTTAGACAAATCTTGAACACCGACAAAACGTAGTTTGAATACTTTTAATTCAGTAAGGTTTGTAAGCCAATTAAAATCGGTTAGATTCATATTAGGAATAATTTTTCCAATCCAATAATCACCTTCTATACGTAATTTTTTTAAGGCTGTTAACTGCGACATTGTACTAGGAAACCTTTTTAGACAAGGCGCAACAAGCTTTAATTTATTTAAATTTAATAAATTACCAAAATCCTCTGGTAGTTGTTCATAATCACCTTCTAGATCTATTTCTTCTAAAGACGTTAATTTTGATATCTCATTAAGAATACTATCATATTTATTACCAAAATCTTTTAAATGGATTTCTAAACTTTTTACGCCGTTAAATCGTCTTAATATATGTGGATGTTCTAACAAGCGATCTAAAAAATCTGTCGAAGAATGAAAAAACCATAGTTTTGATCCTCCACCAATTAGATTATGTAATTTAAGAAGGTCTAAGTCTTCAGATAGCAATCCATATTCTAAAATAGAAATCATTCTGGCTACACGCTTTCCTTTTTGTGTTATTCTTTTTCGACTTTTAAAAGCTATTTGTAAAGCTTCTGGGGCTTGTTTTTTTATGATGTTAGCACACTCTGTTCTATTTTTTTTATTAGATGTTGTTTTTGCAATCACAAAAATTTCATAATAAAAATCCTCTGGAAAGTTTTTACACTTTTTAATGTCTTCATAATATTCATCCATTGTATAAAACTTGAAAACAGGTGTTTCTGCTGGTTTTGTCATAATAATCGTTAATTTTTAAAGTATAAATTTCTTTTGAAAACAGGTTTTTTAGATTGCTGTACGTTGTGCTTAAATTTCTTTAACAGTACAGATTATATTTTTCATATCTGTTATCAAAATCCTCTTTTAATAATTTATTTCCAGCTAATGCGTAGTATTTAGAAGATTTCATATTGTTTCCATTAAATTTTGAATACCTGTAAATTAAATCCTCTAAATTCAAATTCTTAAATTCATCAGACACTTGTTCTGAAAAATCACAGCCTCTAATACTCATTATTTTTAATTGGGTTAATTCGGCTAATTCTTCCGGTAATGGGGAACGCCTAAAGTTTTCTATACCTAAAACTCGTAAGGATTTCATTTTTCCTATCCATTTCGGGATTTGTCTCTTAGCGTAACAACCATCAATAAAAAAGGTATCTAAATTTAAGTCTGCAATGGTCTCAGGATAGCTTTCAACATCTTTACTAATGCTTTCTAACCAAAGAAATTTAAGCGTTTTCCAATGCGATGCCGTAACCATAGCATCGTAACCAAAATTGTCACACGATAAAACTTTAAATAGTTCTATGTTGGGCACTGTTAAGTTTTCTATAGACTGTATATCATCGCTATAAAATAATATCAGTGTTTTTAGTTTGTTTAAAGTAATTTTAGGTAAGTCTGCAAGTCCTACACAATCGTAAATTTCTAAAAATTCTAGATGAGGCGTATGCTCTAATAATAATTTAATAACACTAGTGTTACCATTAAAATTTTTAATGGTTAAGTTTTTTAAATTATGGTGTGTATAAGCGGTTAAACCGTTGTTTTGTTCGGCATTATCTTTATTAAAATCAATGGTTAGTGTTTGTAAATTACAAAGTGCTTTTAATGCCTTATCTAAGCCTTTTACATTACTATTAAATATGAAGTTTTTAATGTTTTCAGGGTCTTTAAAATTATCAAAATCTAGAATCTCATTTTTAACTCTATTTTCATCGCCTAACTTCATTTTTTTAGCACGTATTACCGAATAAAATTTTTGCAATGCGGTAATAGGTGTATCTATTACTTTTATATGATTTACCTCAAAATCTTCAACACCTGGCTCAATGACTTTTATATCTGTAATGGTAAGACTGTCTGTCTTTATAGGTAAGTAATTTGTATTTAAAACTAGTGCTTTTGCACGGTGCACTCTTAAGGTTTGCAAATGCTTTACTCTAGAAAATGCTTGCGGGAAATTAGCAACATCAACATTTGTCATTTTAGCATTAGTCGCATCGTATATTCCGAAAATAAGAACGTCTTCTAGCTTTTTACATTCGTGAATACCCTCTAAAACCCATTCTAAATGATGTGCTAATCTATACTTAAGGTTTTTAAGTTTTTTAAAAGCAGAAAGCGTATGTGCACTTCTTCTTTTTGGTGCATCACAATTAATTTCTATCTCTTTTAAATTAGTAAAAGACAAGGCATTATCTAATACAAAACTAAGAAGCTCTGGATGGGTAAAAACGATTCTTTTTAGCTTAGTTACAGGTGTTACTCCATAAGGCATAAATTCTGTATACAAACCTAGTAAACGTTTAATATTTGGTCCAAAAATAAAAGATGCAGGAACTTTTTTTAATTTTGATAAATGAATAACTTCTAAAACCTCTAAGGTTTTAAATTCACTAACAGATGCAGGAAAGTGTTCTAAGGATTCCATACCACTTAGCCTCAATTTTTTTAGTTTGGGTAAGTGACCAAGTGTTTCTGGTAAAGCGGTTAGATTTTCTAACCTAAAAAGCTCTAATTTTTTTAAACTTGCCGGAAGCTCTACACCAGAGAGGTCTTGTACCGTAAAAGAACCTATTCTTAAATGCTTTAAACTTGTAAGTTCTGTAAGCCAAGTAAAGTTAACTATGTTAGGGTTAGGATCGTCATCACCAAAACGAAAATCCCCTCTAAACTCCAACTTTTTAAGTGCTTTTAACTTGGTTATTCCTACGGGAACCCATACTAAGTTAGGTGCTGCTAGTATAAACTCTTTTAAGCTAACTAATCGTTCTAGTTCTTCTGGTATGTATTTATAATCAATGTCAAGTTCTAGTTTCTCTAATGAGGTAAGTTGCGTTATGTTGTTTACAACGCTACTAAAACCTTCTTTCTGTCTAGAGGTGCTAATTGATAATTCTTTAATACCATTAAACTGACTTAAAAGACGGGGTGTTTCTATGAAAAATTCAATGATTTCTTTTTTTGCATATTCAAGCGAAAGCGTTAAATGCCTACAAACAAGTGTAAATAGTTTAAAAAGGTCTAGGTCTTCTGAAAGTACACCGTACTCTAATATAGCAATCAGCTTCTTGTTAAAAGAAGAAGAATCTTCTATCAGCGTTATTTTTTTTCGACTTTTAAAAGCTAACTGTAAAGCTTCTGGTGCCTGTTTTTTTATGATATTGGTACATTCGGTTCTAATCTGCTTGTTTTTAGTAGATTTCGCGAGTACAAAAATCTCGTAATAAAAATCTTCTGGGTAATTTTTACAAGCTTTAATCGTTTTATAAGATGCTTCATCATTATTAAAATTGAAACCATGTTCGTGTTTAGCAAATATCATAAGGCTGTTTATTTTTGATGATACAAACCTATTTTAAAATCAGATGTTTTTTGTCACTGTATTCTGTGATATTATAAATACACCTTCATTTAAAAAGTTAAAACTTTACAAAAAAAAATCATTAAATACAGTGATGAAAAAAAGCAATCTTACTTTTACCTTGCCATTAATTATGATTCCTTTTTTTATAAGGTTTATAATCAGCATTTATAATTGATTTAAAGAATTAAGACATATGATTCCAGTAGAAGAAGCAAATAAATACGTAGAAAAATATAAAAAACCAGAAATAGATCGGTTTGATTTTCGTCCATTTTCTGAACCTTATAGAGTTTTAGCTAAAATTTTAGGAGGTTTTGATAAAGGCGAAAGAAGAAACTATTATAATGTAAGTGATTTTGTTGCCATTTTTGACGATGCAATTACAATAAATCCATGGAGAACCGAAGAAGGAATGCGCTTAGCAATTGAGTTATATGGTATTGTTCAAACTCCGTATTTAGCCGATATGTGGGATTTTATGGATACGTTACCTTATCAAAGAGGATATGACAGAAAAGCTTTTAGGTCTGTAAAAACGCAAGATACATTACGTAATAAATTACAGTTTTTTACCCATTTTTTACGATTAAGTAGAAGAGGTTTTGGCGGCTTAACATTACAAGAGCAGTTTCAATATAGCACGTATTTTCCAGGTTCAAGTGGTTATTTTTTAGCAACCTTACTACATAATGGAGAAGGAGTGTTTGATGAGTTATTAGACGATATTATTCAGGGAGAAGATGAAATTGGTGGTATTAGTATAGATATTATAAAAGCATTATTACTGTCTGAAGACGAAAAGCATTGGGAAATGGTTGGTAAATTATTACTAGCTGCCCAACGTCAAGAAGGATTAAGACAAACTATTCTAGAATCTTTAGATGAAGCTGGTCTTGGTGCTTTAAAATACATGATTAATATTGTTTTAGAAAACGACCTTACTCGTTTTAGTAGTGTTACTAGAGCAGTAAGTACTTGGTTTGGTTTAAATTGGGACACTCCTAAAAAATCGGTAATCAATAGAGTTTTAGAATTAGCACAATCTTTAATTTTAAATTTAAAAGAAGTAGACACACTTCTTAAAAGTAAAGATAATTTAGAGGTTTTAGTAGCTTTATGGTCTATTGCTATTTTAGATGTAGACAAAGCAAATGCTAAAGCGTTAGATCTTGTTTTTACATCAGAAGATAGAAATAAAAAGATTTTAGCATTATATTTTATATCTAAAACAGACAGAACAAACGATTCTTTAGTAGCGTATTTTAAAAATGAAATTGGTAAGGATTATGCTTTAGATCATTGGATGGCGGTAAATTTACCACACAATACTTCATTAGATAATGACACTTTTTCAAAATTATTTGATGTAGCAAAAGCAGCAGAAGAAAAAGGTAAAACCTTCGAAACTAAAATATTTTCTTGGTGGAGTTTTACACCTAGCTCTTATTATTTTTATCAGTTTCTTTTAAGCGGATCTACAGAAAATCAATTAGAATTAATGGCGAATGATTTAGAAGTGTTGCCAACAGAATTTAGAGAGAGTTACATTCGTAAAGTTTTTCCTATAGATTACAGTTATTCATTTTACAATTATCAAAAAGATTCAGAGAAAAAAGAACCTTTAAATTTTGATAAAAATTCGTGGAAAAGAGCTTTAGCAAGAAAAGCAATTTATAACAGAAACGAATTGTTAATGGCTACCGGACTTAATTTGTTTAGTAGAATGCATCTTTATGATGAAGATTTAGAAATTGCAGAAGATTTATTAAGAAGAAAACATAAAGAATTACGTACTTCTTTAATTCAATTATTGATAAAATTACCAGCAGATCGTTTAAGAAACAGTGCTACAAATTTAGTAACAGCAAAAAGTATAGATCAACGTTTAGGAGGTTTAGAAATGTTAACGCTTTTACACGACGAAAATAGACAGTCTAACTTTGTAGAAGACCAAATTCGTATGTATAACGAACGACCTAAAATCACAAAAAACGAACAAGTTTATTTAGATAAGTTTTCTGACAATGCAGAAGAGTTTAATTATAGTAATGGTTTTGGAGCTATAGATTATGATAACTTAACACCATTATATATACCACAATCTCGTTTCGAGAAAAAGACCAGTTTCTTCGATAAATTAGGGATTACAACTTCAGAATCTGCAGGATTTAAATTTAAAGAATTTATAGACGCAAATAAAATTATAAAAGAGGTTAATAAGTTAATCGCAATTGTTACTAAAAATAAACATTTCGAATATCAAGCGGAACTATATAGAGGAGAAATAGCAACCACTTATATAGAAAAAGGGATTCGTAGTATAAAAAGATTAGATGAAGATGCTACTGCAGAAGATCATTTACAGAACCTTCCTTTAGCAAAATTATGGATTGCTTGGTACGAGCAAAGTACGCTTAATGATTTTGAAATGCATGCTGCAATCCGTTACATTAATAATCATAATAATCCATTTGGAGATTATAAAGAATTAGGCACTTTTGCGAGACAATATTATCCAGATTTAAGCGGATTAAATTTAGATAAAGAAGACCGTTATAACTCAAAATCTGAAGCTTATAATGAAATTTTACAACGTCTATATAAAGTGTATGTAGAAGAAAAAACAATAGCTAATTTTAAGCTAGATGTTATGGAAGATATGATTGCTAATTTTCCAGACAAGCTGAAGTTAGTACAATATCAAACGTCTAATTATCGCTATAATAAAAAAACGTACAATTGGGCAAACATCATTTTACCACTTGTACCAAGTTTAGGTATTAATCATTTAGAACTTCTTACAGAAGAACAAGTTCATAAATATTGGAGCTTTTATATGTATTTAGTTGCACAAGATATAGAATATCCTAATGCAACTGCAGATGTAAGCGTAATTACAAAACAATTCAGTAGACCCGGCATTGTTCCATTTCCTAGTATGCCGGTAACTTTAAGACTTTACAAAAAAGGCTTAATTAATGATGATGATTTATGTTTGCAAGCCTTACATTCTCGTCAATTAATGTCTCTTATGGACGGTGGTTATAATTCTAGAATAAATTATAAATGGATAGAAAAAGACAGCGTACCTAAACATGTTTTTGCAGCCTTAAAAACCAATTTATTAGAAACAGAATTAGAACGTGGAGATATAGAAACTACAGCAACAGGTTACATGAATGGTATTCATCGTGTAGAAGGTGTAGATTATGTATTTAGAATTTTAGAACGTTTAGGAAAAGATAATTTTGAGCGTGGTTATAGTTATTATGGAGAGAGCAAAAAAACTATTTTTAGTTCTATGCTTAAAAAATCTCTCTTTAAAGATACCGAAAGTTATGCCGATTTTGCTGCACGTGCAGATGCTTCTAAAGTGACTAAAAAACGTTTGATAGAACTTGCGTGTTATGCAACACAATGGACAGGTGTTATTGGAGAATATTTAGGTTTAGAAAAATTAGAAGATGCCGTTTGGTGGTTTCAAGCACACGCTTCAGATCGTATGAATAGCGAACAAGAAACCATTATTTCTCGTTATTCTAACATTCCGAAAAGTGATTTTGCTCTTGGAGCCATAGATGTAGATTGGTTTAATAGAGTGTATAAAACCATCGGAAAAACCAATTGGAAATTACTACATGACGCAGCCAAATATATTTCTGACGGAAACGGACATAGACAAGTAAAATTATATTCTAGCGTAATGTTAGGTGAAGTAAAAATTACTGAAACGTTAAAGAAAATTAAAGACAAGCGGGACAAAGATTACGTGCGTGCTTTAGGTTTAATTCCGTTAAGTAAAACCATACCAGAAAAAGATTTATTAAAGCGTTATAATTTGTTGCAAGATTTCTTAAAAGAGAGCAAGCAATTTGGAGCACAACGTCAAGAAAGTGAAGCTATTGCAGTAGAAATTGGTTTAGACAATTTATCTCGTAATGCAGGTTATCAAGATCGTGTACGCTTTAGTTGGGCAATGGAAGCAAAAGCTACTCAAAAAATTATGGAGAATTCTAAAATTTCCATAGAAGAAACGGAGATAGAATTAGTAATTAACAATCTTGGTAAAACAGATATTAAGGTTACCAAAGCAGGTAAGTCGTTAAAAAATATTCCTGCCAAATTACGTAAAGACAAGCAAATAATCGCTTTAAAAGAAAACAAAACATACCTTTCTAGACAATACAGCAGAACCCGTTTATCATTAGAAAATGCAATGATAAATGAAGATGAATTTACAGCGCTAGAAATTCATAATATGATGCAACATCCTATTGTAAAAGTGATGTTGAGTAAATTAGTAATGTACGTTCCAGAAAAAGAAATTTCAGGTTTTTACAATGAAAGTATTTTAACAGATGCTAACGGTAAAACGCATCAATTAGAAGAAAACGACCTTTTAGTTATTGCGCACGCATCTCATTTATACAAAGCAGTAGAGTGGGATATGTATCAGAAATACTTATTTGCAGAACGTTTAACACAACCTTTTAAACAAGTATTTAGAGAGTTGTATTTAGTTACCGATGATGAACGCGAACATAGCAATCGTTCCGAACGTTACCAAGGACACCAAATTCAGCCTAAAAAAACCATAGCACTTTTAAGAAGTAGAGGTTGGACGGTAAGTATGGAAGAAGGCTTACAAAAAGTATATCACAAAAAAGGTTTTATAGCAACAATGTATGCTATGGCAGATTGGTATTCGCCCTCAGAAGCAGAAGCGCCAACCATAGAAGATATCTGTTTTCATTCTGTAGATACGTATCAAAGAATTCCGCTTACCGAGATTCCGTCTGTAATTTTTAGTGAAATTATGCGAGATATAGATCTTGTGGTAAGTGTTGCACATGTTGGTGGTGTAGATCCAGAAGCAAGTCATAGTACCATGCAAATGCGTGCTGCTTTGGCAGAAGAATCGGCAAGATTATTCAAGCTTAAAAACATTACCGTTAAAGAACGTTTTGTGTTTATTAAAGGAACCTTTGGCGAATACAGTATTCATTTAGGAAGTGGTCAAGTAAGCAAAAACGGACTTGCGTTATCTATAATTCCGGTGCATAGTCAGCATCGAGGTCGTATGTTTTTACCATTTGTAGACGACGATCCAAAATCGGCAGAAATTATTTCTAAAATGAAGCTTTTATCCGAAGATAATAAAATACAAGATCCAACAATTTTAGCACAGATAAATAGCTAATATTAAAACAATTATGGCGTTACCTCGCTTAGGCGAGGTCGGGCTTTCTGTTGCAAGTCCTCGTGCTAACGCACTGTGGGCTTTCCTCGTCAATCCCTAACGCAAAAAACATTTAGCATATTATGGAAATCACGTTACAACTAAAAAGGCTAGGCAAG
Organism: Polaribacter sejongensis; assembly: GCF_038024065.1. Taxonomy (NCBI): domain Bacteria; kingdom Pseudomonadati; phylum Bacteroidota; class Flavobacteriia; order Flavobacteriales; family Flavobacteriaceae; genus Polaribacter; species Polaribacter sejongensis. Next base: position 337,672 of record NZ_CP150667.1, read on the forward strand.
AAGAAGGTTAAAAAAGTGCCTTTTACTTTAGAAGAAAATCCTAAAAATTTAGAAGAATTATTAATTGGTTGTGTAAAAAATCAAGTAGAAGCTTTTAATAAAAAACGAACAGAAGTTAATGTCATTGGATTTTTAAGTCCGGCAGAAATACAAGAAAAAGCAGAAAGTGGTAAAGTAGAATTTGGCGAATTAGCCAATACAGATTTAGCAAATTTGCAAAAAGCAATAGACAATGTTTTACTTTCTTTTAAAGACGGTTTGTTTGTAGTTTTTGTAGATGAAGATGAAATTACCGATTTAAAAGCACCTTTAGAATTAACATCAGAAAGTGTAATAGCATTTATAAGAATGACGTTTTTAGTTGGTACGTATTGGTAGTATTTAAATTCAGTAAATATGGATATTGAAAACATACAAAACCAATTGGCAGCACAAATTGTTAATCATCATAAAACTTGGAGCAATTTATTAGTCAACCTAGAATTCGGCAATGAAGCTTCCAGTTATTGGGATGTTACCTTAGAACCAACTAACATTTCTGTTGAGGTTAATACTAATTCTTTCACTTTTAAAAATGCCAAATTTATATTTGATGTAAATGTAGGAGTTTCTTACGGAGATGATGTTCAAGTTTTTACCGAACAAATTTCTGGCAAAGGAGTTTATCAACTTGTTGAAAATAAAACAATTAATCTTACAGAATTAATAATAGAGGAGTAGTGTTTAAAAAACAAATCTTACTAAAAAATGCTATTCAATATTAATGAGAAAAAAAGGATGAGGTTTAAAAAATAGCAAGAAAATTAATGGAAAAACAATTTAAAACTAAAACAGGATTTTGTCATATTTTACCAGATAAAATTATTTTAACAAGAGATGGAATCATTGGTAATATGGCAAAAGTGGTTGTTGGAAAAAGTATCACTCGAGTTTTAATAATTTATGGAGGAATTTCTGCTTTCTTACTTTATTCTGCATTTGATAGTTTTCAAACAGGTCAAATTCCAATGTCTATATTTTATTTAATAATTGGTTTATTTCTGATGTATGGAATATTTGCAAGCTTTAATAATTCTGCAACACCAATAATAGAAAGAAAAGACATTAAAAGTATCAAATTTAAAAAAGCAATATTCGGAATAACACGTTCTCGATTTGAAGTTCTTTTTAAAGATGAAAACGGAAAAATTAAGAAACGTATAATTATGTTACCAGGTTCATTAGATAATGGGAAAAATGAAACCGAAATAGCAAAAAAAATAATGAAAGAAGAGAAGTTATTAGATGAATAAACATAAAGAAATACTAAGACTTCATTTAAAATCAGTTTAAAACATCAGAATAAATAAAAAATTATGAAACAATATACAAACGCAATTATTTTTGGAATAGCCATCGTTACATCTTCTATATTCTTAGGAAAAGCATATACGGATAGAAATAAAAAAGATGGAGAAATTCAAGTTACGGGATTAGGTAAAACAGATTTTTCTTCAGATTTAATTGTTTGGGAAGGAAGTTTTAGTGCCGATAATTCAGATTTAAAACAAGCCTATTTAACATTAGAAGAAAAGAAACGCACCATTAATAATTACCTATCTAAAAAAGGAATTAAGCCAGAAGAATTAATTTATAGTGCTGTAAAAACAAATGAAAAAACGAAGCAATTATACACTACAAATGGAGAATATGCTGGTCAAGAATTTGTGGGTTACGAACTTACACAATCTGTACAAATAGAATCTAAAGAAGTTGATAAAATAGAAAAGGTATCTAGAGAAATCACTGAGTTATTAAACCAAGGTGTTCAATTTTACTCACAAGCTCCTAGATATTATTACACAAAACTTGCCGATCTTAAAATAGAAATGATTTCTAAAGCTACAGAAGATGCGAGAATACGTGCAGAGAACATTGCTAAATTTTCTGGAGGAAATTTAAGTGATTTAGAATCTGCTAAAATGGGAATTTTTCAAATCACAGGTCAAAACTCTGGGGAAGATTATTCTTGGGGAGGAACGTTTAATACAGCAAATAGAGAAAAAACGGCTTCAATTACTATGAAGTTAGTTTATAAAGTAGATTAATATCTTACTATATTTTTTAAGTAATTAAAATACAAAAGGGAGGGAAATAGCTTTATTTTCCTCCCTTTTTTAAATTCTGTTTTCTAAAATCTACAGGACGTATATGAGATATTTGATAAAATACATTACTAAAAGCGCCAATACTACTATAGCCACAAGCATAGGCAATTTCACTAATAGACTTGTTTGTTTCTAATAACATTTCCATACTTCTAATTACGCGGGTCATTTTTAAATATTGAAGAAAAGAAATATCAATATGTTCTCTAAATATTCTAGATAAACTTCTAGAACTCATCCCGAATTCCTTTGCAACCAAATTGAGTTTTAAAGGTTCTTCTAAATTATGATGAATGTATTTTAATATAGGTTTTAGTAATTCATTTTTTGTAGTTGGTAAAGCAATTGGAATTGGAACTCTAGAAACTGCCATCAATACATTTCTCAAAGCAATTAAAAACTCGTGTTGATGAGTTTGTTCTTTTGTAAACCCACCTTTCCATTCTTCGGTAAACAAAATCATTTCCTTTATTAAGTCGGTAACGGGGTAAATTCCCATTGTTCTTAATTTATGATCTTTAGGAAACAAATCTACGGGGAAATATAAATTACGAACCATAATAAAAGGCGAACGTAACTCTACGTTATGCTCCATTCCTGCTGGCATCCAAATAAAATGGCGTGCTGGTAAAAAATAAGAATTGGTTGGCGTATTTAAAAAAGCGACACCACCTTCAATATAAGATAATTGATGTTTATGGTGTTTGTGCATTGGCAATTGCTCTTCAATTTTAGTATGATGTATAAAAATGCTGTCTTTTATATGATCAACATCTTTTAAAAATTGAAATGGATTATAGTCCTTTTTCATCCTAATTGTTATTTGGCTCAAATTAGTAAATATTTGTCTATTTACAAAAAACAAAGCTATAATAGTCTCGGTAATTTTGCTCAAAAATAGAAACAGAAATGATTAGCAGTTTAATAAAAAGAACATTCTTCTTTTTAGCAGTACTTTTTAACACCTTTGGCTATGCTCAAGAAATATCAAAAGATAGTGTTTTCTTAAGTTTAGATGATGTTTGGAGTAAAGCAGAGATTTTTAGTAAAGAACTAAAAGTTCAGCATTTAAAAGCGGAAATTGGTAAAGAAAACATCCTCGATGCCAAAAACAAAAGATTACCATCGTTAGACTTTGATGCATCTTATGGAAAATTATCAAATATTCCTGTTTTTGTAAACGGAATTAATAACAGTGCAGAATTTATTCCTTTAGAAGATCATAGTGTTTATGATGCGTCGGTATCTGCTTATTTTAATATTTATGCTGGTGGCGCTTCAAAAACGGCGATTAAAACAACCGAAGCAACTAAGGAGTTTTTAGAACATATTGAAGAAGAAACAAGCGACCAATTGCATTTAGAAGTAATTCAATATTATGTAAGTCTGCAACGTTCGTATCAATATGAAAATTTAGTGAAGCAAAATATCAAACAAAATACAGAACGTGTGCGTTTGATTGAGCAATTGTTTAAAAATGGTGTGGTGTTAAAAAGTGATTTTCTAAGAGCAAAATTACAATTAGCGAAACTTCAAACACAATTGGTTACCATAAAAAACGACCTTGTTATAGTAACACAAGCTCTTAATATTTTAGTAGGAAATGAAGACGATACACTTTTAATTCCGTCTGATACAATTCAGACAAAAGATATCGCTATCGATAAGAATTACGAAACTTTTGTTTCGGAAATGCTTAGTGAATCGCCTTTAGAAAAAATGGCCGAAAAACAAATAGAATTAAGTGAATTAAAAACAGTTGCTTTAAAAGCAGATAAACTTCCTAAGATTGGTTTTTTTGGGAGTTATACGTATTCATATCCTCAAATTAAGCTTTATCCTTATGAACAGGCACCTTATTTATTAGGTGTTGCAGGTATAAAATTGTCTTATGATATTTCTGCACTTTATTATGACAAGCATAAAGAAAAAGCAGCCGAAATAGCAGTAGAGCAACAAAAATTAGCCAAAGAAAATGTGGATGATAATTTAAGAAAGCAAGTAAAAACAGCTTATAGTCGTTTTAAAGAAGATGTTATAAAAATTGAAGTTGCGGAAGAAAATATTCAATCTGCACAAGAAAATTATCGCATCGTAAAACAAACTTACTTTAATCAATTATCTCTTTTAACAGATTTGATTGATGCAGATACCCAACAATTAGAGGCCCATTTTGAATTGATTAACAATCAAATAGCAGCCAAAGTACATTATTATCAATTATTAAAAATATCAGGAAAATTATAAATGAGCACAGCATTAAAAAAATACGAAAAGACAGATAGAATTCTTGTACGAATTACCTATCTGGTCGCCTTATTTATCTTAATCGGATTAATAATATGGGGTGTGTTTTCTATGATTCATCATTGGAGATATGAAACAACAAATGATGCACAAGTTAAAGAATACATTAACCCAATTTTAAGCCGTACCAATGGCTATGTACAAGAAGTAAAGTACAAAGACCATGAACATGTAAAAATGGGAGATACTTTAGTTGTATTAGATAGAAATGAAGCTTTGGTACAACAAGATATTGCGAAAGCAAAATTAAGAGCAGCCGAAGCACAATTGCATGTTTTAGAAAGCAATCAAAATACGTCTAACGTAAGTTCAGGGGTCAATCAATCGCAAATTAATGCGGCAAAAGCACAATTATATCAGCAGCAAAAGGAATATGAACGCTACAAAAATTTATTAGACAACAATGCCGTAACCCCACAACGTTTTGAAGATATCCAGACCAAACTAAAAGTTGCTGAAGCGAATTTTGAATCTGTAAAAAGAAGCTATCAAACGTCACTGAGTAAAACGACTGATGTTGGCGCCCAAATAGAAGTTGCAAAAGCAACAATTCAAGAGAAAAAAGCCGATTTAAATAAAATTTTGCTCGATTTAAAATATGCAATAATTACTGCTCCAACCAATGGTTATATGGGTAAAAAGAATTTACAAATAGGACAATTGGTACAAAAAGGACAAACCATTGGTTTTATTGTAGATAAAAATCAAAGTAAATGGATTGAAGCCAATTTTGAAGAAACACAAATTGCAGCGTTGCATGAAGGTCAAAAAGCAAACATTACAATTGATGCCTTTCCTGGAGAAACATTTAAAGGAACTATAGAAGCATTTTCTGCCGCTACAGGATCTCAATTCTCATTATTACCTCCAGATAATGCCACTGGAAATTTTGTAAAAATTACACAACGTTTTCCTGTTCGTATTAAACTTACTGATAATGAAAATAGCTTAGAACAACTTCGTGCTGGTATGAGTGCCGAGGTAAGCGTTCCTAAATAATAAAATTAAATTATGTCTACAACTTATCATCATTCCTTCAAATCTTGGGTTCCAAGATGGCTTATGGTACTTGCAATTTTGCTTACACTTGTTCCTGTAACCGCTGTTTTAGGGATTTATATGGGCGGAATGGATAGTGCGATGAGTTATTATGCTGCCGATTCTTATGACATTAAATTTTCTATTATAATGTTTTATTTAGGGGTAGCGAGTGGCTTTTCTTTAGAAAAAACAATCTCGACTAAATTTGCTACCAAACCATATTTTACCATGTGCTGCATCTTATTTATACTCGTAAATTTGATACTTTATAATACCCAAAATTTAATCTTATTAATTGTTTTTAGGTTTTTAAACGGAATGCTGGCACTTGTATTTGTAGGCACTTCATTTAATCTAATATTTCAGCAGTTTCATTCCCAAAGAAGTAGAGTATTAAGCTATGCTTTTTTGTACGGAACCATGTTTGGCTCTGTACCGCTTTCTTATATTGTTGATGCTGTTCTTTTTTCAAACTACAATTTTAATATCCTTTTTATATTAATTATATTTTCTTGTTTACCTGGTTTTGTATTGCTTTTTGTTTGCTTAAAAAATGGGGTAGAATTAAGAAAAGAAAAAACTCGCATTAAAGACAAAGTAGATTGGGTAAGTTTTGTATTATATGCGGCTGCTTTAACCACGGTGACTTATATATTATGTTATGGGCAATACTACAACTGGTTTAAGAGTTTACATATTATTTTAACAACAATAACCTTTGTTATTTTGTTACTCTTGTTTGTTTTTAGGCAATTAAAGTTAGAAACACCTTATGTAGATCTTAGCATATATAAACATCGAAATTTTAGAATTGGAATGTTAATGCTCGTCGCTTTTTATATTACAAAAGGAGATACTAGCGTGTCGTTTGGCTTCTTTGCCAATGGGCTTAATTTAGATGTTTATCACAAAAGTTATGTGATGATAATAAATGGAGTAGGAGTTATTTTTGGAGCACTATTAACGGCACGATTTATTTTAGCAGGTGTAAGAATACGATTAATTTGGCTTACAGGATTTGCTTCATTTTTATTTTTTCATATCTATATGATTTTCATATTGGGAAATCAAGCAGAAATACTAGATATTATATTACCCTTATTTTTTCAAGGTTTTGGTAATGGTATCTTAATTGTTTCTATAGTTATTTTTTATGCTACAGGAGTTCCTTCTGAAATAGGTTTTTCTGCTTCGGTTACTGGAGTTTCGTATCGTTGTTTTACTTTTACATTAAGTATGGCGTTGGTTACTTTTATGGGCTTGCGTCAAGGAAGTATGCATTATAATAATTTTGCAGAGGACATTGTAATTACAAACCCTGTATCTGCTCTACGGTTACAAAACTACAAGGAAACCTTATTAAGTCACGGAGCTTCTAAATTACAAGCTTCTGCAGGTGCAAGAAAAATGTTAGGAAAAGCAGTAGGAGTTCAATCTAATCTTTTGTTTGCCCGCGATTACTATATTTACTTAAGTTGCTTTATCATTTTTGTAATGCTTGGTATTGCTTTAATTCCGCATTTTCATTATCACCTTAGAAAAATTACAGATAAATTAACGCCTATTTAATGATTCTTTAAATATTGATACTGTTATGAGTTTATAAAGGGAATTTAAACGAATCGTTTATTATATTCTAATTAAAGAATAATACCATTATATTTTTATATCACAGAATACCATGATAAAATTGATCAAATACTCTTATAGGTTTGTATTAAATTAATTACAACACTATACTTATGACAGATCAAGAAAAAAAACAATATTTAGCAGAAATAGACGAAGTAGTACAAAAAGCTGTAGATGGAGAATATAAACTTTATCCTGTACTACAACCAGCAAGTTGGCCAGGTGTTAAAAATGGTGCGTTATATAATGTAGAAGTTTCTGAAGACGATAATAAAGATGTTCCTTTAGTTATTAAATCTTATGCCGTAGAAACGCCAGATGGCTTAGTGTATCTATCAAAGAAACATAAAGAATTTTTTGGAAATAGAAACTTATATCAAGAAGCTAGCGACAACTTAGACGAGCTTGAACAAGAATTTAATTTTGAAAAAGAATTTGATAATAAAGTGTTGAGTTCAAATGGAACTCGATTTTCTAATGAAAGAGCTCTTAGTTATACACAGATGCGTATGGCTCATGATTTTTTAGAGTCAGAAGAATTATTTGTATCTATACCTAGACGTGGTAATATCCTTATTATTCCTAAAGATTCGGACAAAGAGCTCTTAGATATGTTTTTACATGTGCATAGACATAATTGGAATGATACAACTTACAACAATGCGCATATTGCTAATATACTTTTATACATAAAAAGTGGTAATAGAGAAGGTATCGTATATCTATAAATCTAAAAGCTATATATATAGTAACATTTTCTATTTCAGAGGAAATATTCATAAAAAAAAGGTATTCTTAATATTAAGAATACCTTTTTTTTATGAATATTATTTAGAAAACGTCTAGGGTAGATAAACCGTTAAATTTTGAAATAGCTGAATACAGTGATAAAAAAAAATAGATACCTCTGTAGTTTTGTAATAAATAATAAAAACAAAACATTATGAGCAATACAGCAAACGAAAATTCAAAAGAAGTAGAAAAAATAATTGAACAAACTAAAAATAGTGATCAGAAAATATATCCTATTTTAAAACCAGGAAATTGGGTTGGTTTAAAAGCAGGTGCTTTAAGTAATACTTTAATTCCTGCCGAAAATGGAGCAGAAGTGGTAATTGCATATGGAATGGATACACCAGATAACTTTGTGTTTTTAACTCAAAAGCATTTAGAAACTATGGATGGGAAACAAATTACAAGTGAAGCTTTTGAAAACTTAGGAAACTATGAAGCGGAATTAGAGTTTGTTGGATCGTTAGATAATAAAGCGGTTGCTACTAACGGAAACGATTTTTCTAGTGAAATAATTCTTTCTAAAGCACATATGTTAAAAGCACACGCTATGTTAGATGCGGAAGAATTATTGGTGTCTATTCCAAGAAGAACGTGTATGACCATTATTTCTAGAGATGTAGATGAAGAAACAATGAATAAATTTGCATACCTACACAACTTTACTTGGGAGGATGATAGTTTTGGAAATGCACCTATTACCAATTCTCTTTTTATTGTAAAAGAAGGAACTATTGTAGGGCACATTCCATTATAATTCAATTTAAATAATTACAAAAAAGGCATTCTTATTTTTAAGAATGCCTTTTTTTATGGATCTAATTCGGTTGAATTAAACATCATAGATAATTTACTAAATTTTGAAATAGCTGAATACAGTGATAATAAACTTTATATGCTTTTCTAATTTTGTAGTAAATAATAAAACACAAGATGATGAGCGGCACTCTTTACGGAAAAGAAATAGAAAAAATAATTGAAGAAACTAAAAATAGTGATCAAAAAATATATCCTATTTTAAAACCAGGAAATTGGGTTGGCCTTAAAGCTGGAGCATTAAATTCTAACTTAATAAAATCAGAAGCAGGACCAAAAGTAGTTATTGCGTATGGTATAGATACTCCAGATAATTTTGTGTTTCTAACACAAAAGCATTTAGAAAATATGGATCTAAAGCAAATTACAAATGAAGCTTTTAGAAACTTAGGAAATTATGAAACAGAATTTACGTATTCAGAAGCATTTCAAAATAAATTATTAACTTCTAGCGGACATGATTTTTCTAGTGAAAGAATTCTTTCTAACTTACATATGTTAAAAGCACATGCTATGTTAGACGCAGAAGATTTATTGGTTTCTGTTCCAAGACGTAGTTGTATGATGGTAATTTCTAGAGACTCAGATGAAGAGCTACTTGGCGCATTTTTAGACATGCACAAGAATGCTTGGGAAGATGGTAGTTATAGAAATGCACCTGTAGCCAATATTCTTTTTACAATGAAAGAAGGACATATTACAGGACATATAGCATTAGATAATATAACAAGAGATGAATAAAAATAACTAAATATTATAGCTATTTCTTTTATCAATTTTAAATTATCAGATAAACTACTAAATATTTAAATAGCGGAATACAGTGATAAAAAAACGTATATGCTTGTTTAATTTTGTCGTAAATATATAAGATGAACATTATAAGTCTAAAAAATTAGTACCACTTATATTTCTTTTTTTCGTCAGTTTTAAATAGCTAACAATACATATTAAAAATCAACTTTAAAAAAATAAAAATTGAAAAATCTAGCCCCTAATATTAACGATAGAGTACAAAATTTAATGGTAGATGTCTTTGAATCTATAAGTGCTTCTGATAAAGGAACAATAGAAATTAGTGAACTTTTAGATACTAGAAGTATTTTTGAACTCGTTTTTGAAATCGTTAAAGAGTCTGGGTTTTACAGTCAGGATGAAAATTTTAATCTTATTAAAGCTTTAAATATAGATACTGATGAAGATAGTTTAGAAGACGCTTTATGTGCTTCTTGGGTAACTATGGGCACAAATTTAAACACCGCAAAAACACAAGAAGAGTTTAATGCTAAGTTTGCCTTATTTGTACCTATCATTCTTAAAAAGATGGAGGCTATTAAACGTATAGCAGGTTAAAAAGTGAAATTTACTTTATTGTTTTAGTATTAAAAATAAACTATGGAATTTAAAATTGAATATCTTACTACTTATTATAAAGAGTTAAAAACAGCACAGAATTATCCTGAAGCTTTCTTGTACGAACTGTTTCTAATAGGTAAAATAACTAGAGATGAGGTTATTATTGCCGAGGTTACTGAAATTTTAGAAGAATATGGAACTACAGAAATTAACAATGCGTTTAAAACACGTAATAAACTTCCTGAAAATGGTGAGGATTCTGGTAAAATAATAAAAACTTTACTTCATTTTGGAACTAAAGATCCATTGTTTCCAATAGGGAAACTTTACAACATGTTTGAGTTTTCATCACTTTCTATAAGAGACGAAGCTATTGCTCAAAAACTAGAAAAGCAACCTAATCTTATTTCTCGTTTAAATGGTATTACTCACCTAAAAGTAAGTGATGTCTTTAGCAACGATTTTCCAAAGGAAATTTGTGATATCACTTCTTTAAAGACTTTAGAAATTAAAGGTAATTACCAAGTATTACCCGTTTCTATAGGGAATTTACAACAACTAGAAAGTGTTACTCTAGAATTATCAAAACTTGTTACATTTCCAGAATCTTTTTGGTCTTTAAAAAATATTAAAAAACTAGAATTAAGCTACATAGAAACGGAATTCCAAGAGTCACTTCAATTAGAAAAACTAACAAACTTAGAAGAGTTAGATTTTATTTTAGTCAACTTAAAAGACGCCTCTCAGTTACAATTACCAACAAGTATAAAAGAAATAAGTTTTATTCGTTTAAAACATTTAACCAAACTTCCTACGTGTATTTCTATGCTTAAAAAGCTTAAGAAATTCGATTTATATATGTGTCCTAATTTGATTGAAATCCCTAACGGATTCAATCAATTAGACAATTTATTTGTGCTGAAGTTAGATGGCATTCCTTTAATTAAAACCATTGAAGACCATCAAATATTTACAAAGCATTGTGAATACATAACTTTGGATGATGATTTAGAAATTATACCGGGAAATGAGCCAATTCTAAATTCTGAACTATTAATTAATGATGTCGAAATCTTAAATTATGTATTCTCGCATCCTGATAGATTTACCAATCTTAAAAAATTAAAAATACAATATATTACAGATTTTTCTGATGTATCGCTCGGGTTCGGGAAATTAACAACGCTTAAAGCTATTGATATTCATCAAGGAAGCCAAATGGAAACCTTGTTTAAAAATATAGAAAACTGTACGCAACTAAACTATTTAAAATTATACGGTGCTAACATAGAAAGTATTCCAAAAGGTTTAAAAGAATTGCAATACTTAGATTATTTATGTTTTAATAGTTGTAGAAGTTTAGTTTTAGAAGCTAAATATTTACCTTCTAAAATTAAAGAATTATATTTATTTGACATTAAAGAATATATTGCAACTGAAAAATTACTAGAAACAGAACACGCTTATTTTGCTAATTTATCTATTGAAAAACCTAAAGTATTATTTAGCAACTTAATCACTAAAACACTTCATTTTTCTAGTATTAATGAATCTAAAAATTCGCAAGAAGACTTAACAAAATACTTACCAAAACCAAAAGTATTAACCACACTAAAAGCCTATACAAATACGGAACAATTTAAAGATGTACTTAAACATTGTACCAATTTAGAGTATTTGCATTTAGATAATAAGGAAGCTAGCCTTACTGAAATAACTAGTGTAGCTGCACCACATTTAAATTATTTAAAATTAGATTTTTATAAAGCAGAAAACCTAGAAGCGCTTATTAAAAATATGCCTAAACTAGAAACTTTAGACATAGCGCATTATGATGTTACAAGTACATTTCCTGAAGTTACATTGCCGTATTTAAAAAATTTAGATTTAAGTTATACTACTTTTAAAACCTTAGAAACCTTAGAAGCACCTGCTTTAGAATCTTTATACATTGCTTTAAGTTATGAGTTTGGAATGGAAGGCTATGCTAAATTAAATCAGTTTAAAGCCTTGAAAAAACTAAGATTTATGGGAATTGGTGACGATGTAAATAGTATTCCTGAAAGTATCTCTGAACTAAAATTAACTGAGTTTTTAATACACCATAAATTTGATGTATTACCAGAATTTATTCAAAAAATAACAACTTTACAAACCTTATCGCTTGGCGGAAACGATTTTATAGATTTACCAACTTGGATTGCCGATTTACCAAAACTAAAGCGTTTAGATATTGATGGCTGTAAGTTTGAAAATGCGGTTCCAGAATATTTTAGAAAGTTAAAACTGAAAGAACTTAAATATTATATTGGAAAATTTAATGGTGGAAATATGAATCCTGATAAATATAAATACTTAATAACGCCAGGTTACACTGAATTGAAAAAAGAGTTTAGCAAAGAAGCTATTGCGTAACTTCTAATAAGATTTACTATTTAAAACAAAACTTATGAAAATAGAAAAATTAACTAATAATCGTTCGCCTTACCACGAATTGTTATTTGAGAGTTTTTTAATCGAAAATATAAAGTCGTACGAGGAACTTATGGACGTTTACCAAACCTATAAACAAAATCATCCTGACAAGACTATAATTTTAACGCTTGATGATTTAGGTCAAGCCGAATATACCAGTGGTCACGCTTGTGATTGGAATTCTCTTCTGGATACAGAAGGATATGATTTATCTGGACTTGACAAAGCTTGTTATGATGAAGATAACGAGCATTTGGGGCATCTTTCTACACCATCGGAATATTTCATTATCCGAGAAAACTTTTTGAAACAAACAAAAGGAATTGATTTTAAAAAAGTTTGTGAAAGAAACATAAACAATTCTGAAGATGATGTTTTAGATTTAGAAAACATGAATGAATCTCCATTAGCTTTTTTAGACAAACAGGTTATTCTTAAAATTCTTCCCGTAGAAAAGTCATACGAAGGGCTTACCGGATTTCCGAATGGATATTTTAATGCCGACTTAAGTCCTTTTGAAAATTACGCTTTATCTAAACATTTATTTGAAAAATACAGTCTTGAACTTTTTGGCATTGGTGCTTCATTTTTAGGATTCAATAAAAATGAAAAGCTGGAAGAAAATAAAGTAAAAGAATTAATTGTTGACTTGGCTAAATTGTATAATACAACAGAATCCGAATTTGATAAATTAGCAGAAATCATTAAAGATAAAAATCATTTGTTTTTAAGATATACAGAGTAATTATTAGTAATAAAAACAGTAGATAACTCTATTTCGGATAAAACTTTATATACCAGTAATAAAACTGTTTAGAATAAAAATAGCAGGTTTCTTTTTAAAAGAAACCTGCTATTTGGTTTAATATAAAATAAGAGTTTAATACTCTTTTTCCTGACGCTTTTCCATAATAGTCTGTAACCTTTGTTGAAGACTTGTATCTTCTTGAATCTTAGCAGCTAATGCTTCAAACTTCTTTATAGAAATTCCTGTAGATTCTATACTTGCAATTGCATTTTTCTCTAGTTCAGGTTGCATTTTTTCTATTTAGTAGTTATATTTTCATGCTTCTTTTTTTCTACATCAGTTGCATCTGATTTTTTATTTGGATCCATCTTAGCTTGTTGGATTTCATTGAAACGTTCGATCTCTAATCCTTCTTCTTGTAGAATGGACATCATTTTTTGTTGAGATTGTTGATTCAGAACTTGAACCTCCGTATAAGCATCAGCAAATTGCACTAATTCTTTATCCGAAATATCTTGTTGTTCTTGTGCTGTAAGACTCATAGATCCACAGATGAACACGAATAAAAATAATTTTTTGATTTTAAATGACTTTAACATAGTTTTAATTTTTAAGATTTATTCAAACTTAAAAGTTATATTATGTACAGCCAATTATAACAGCCTTATTAACATTATTTTATTATTATTTGTCAAAAAATTATATTTTTTTTAAGAGATGAGGCTACTATTAAATCAGGAATATGGTTTTAATAGTGTGTATCAGAAGAAACAGATATTACAACAAAAAAAAGCCCAATTATAAAATTTATAATTGAGCTTTTTAATTACTTACGATACGTAATTAAAATTTATTCTGAATAGGCTTTTATTAATTTGTATAAAGTCATTTTTGTTTTAAATAGACCACCATCATCATGACGAAAAATATAAAGTGTTTTACTATCATGTCTATCTATAAATAACAAATCCCCTTCGCTATTTTTACCAATAGTTATACTGGCTGATAACATTAACATTGACCACTGTTTTCCTTTCTGATCGTAAATTGTAGGTCCTAAAATGTCTTTCAGTGAGTTTGCATAAGCTCTTAAGGCACGAGCTTCGCTCACTTCCATACCATCAATATTTGTTAATGAAATCATCTTTTCAAAACTATATAGTTTAAAATCTTCATCTTCTAGAGTAACTGTTCTCGGTTTTTCTGAAATAAAATCTCTATAATTTTTTCTAAACAAGTTTTTAGCAAGGTCAATGCTTTCTATAATAAAATCTGTACTCATAATTATATTTTTTTAATATTAGTTCTTTATATTTTCTTTAGTTTTTGTATCTACAATCTGTAGTAATGTTGGCATTCTAAATTTACCGTGCATTCGTTCTATGGCGTGGCAAATCTCCTCTTTATCAACTCCAATAGTGGTCACATACAATGGCTTTTTACTTTCGCCACGAATCACTTCTTTAAATACAGATGTTTTAGACACAAACTCAGATTTAGCAATACCAACAACCGGAATTTTGGCTTCTAAATATTGGTGCAAATAGCCACCTAAACCCAAATGTTTTTCTTCTAGAATAACGTAACCATCAACGATAATTAAGTCTACTTCTTCTAAATTCACTTGTTTAAGGAGACTTAAAATACACGGTAATTCGCGTTTGTAAAAAGATCCTGGTTCATACGGTTCTACACCTTCAATAATATCTGTGTAAATTTGTATTGGCTCGTCATCTTCCCAGTCATTAAAGCTTACCGCAATTGTTTTCGCCTTTCCGTCGTAATAATAAGTATCAAAAGCAAGTTTCATAATTGTTGTTTTTATCCTTTTTTATTTTGATGTTCGTAATAACTCAATGCTTCAGCTCTCACTAAATCGGTATAATTCTTATTTTCAGAAATCGATTTTAATAAATCGATATGTTTTTTACGTTCCTGTTCTTTTAAACGATTGATAAATCGATTCAATAAAAGGGTAGTAGTAATCGTTCCGTTTTCGGTATTGAATTTCAGTAATTCAGCATCATAAATCTTGTAGTCTGGCTTGTCTATATGTTCTATAAAATGGATGAAAGAAAAATCTTCTTCTAACTCTGGATCTTGCCGTTTTAGAAAATCAAAAAGTACTTGAATCAATTGTTTTTTTTGAGAACTTGTAAACGTTTTTACATCGATTAATTTGTCTCCAATAGCATCAAAGAATTCACTAATTTCATAATCTTCCATATCATCATTGACATCGAAGTTTTGAATTTTTATGATGGCATTTTCTAAATGCATATTGTTATTTTACTATTTGAATTATTACTTGTAATAAGAGTCTACTTAAACTTCTTATTTAAATACGTTTATTCTCCCTTTTTGTAAAAGCTAAAATTATTCAAATCAATTTCGTAGTTTAAAGCTTTTACATCATTAACAGCCGGTTGATGAATACTGACTGTGTTATTTTTCTCATTCCATTTAAAATTTGTAATTCGAGCATAAAATTTTAGTGGAATATAGAATAATGCCTTCGGATTGCTTTTCTGTAATTTTGATGGAAATGTCCCTTCTTCCTTTAGATTTGGATACACTTTTGTATCAAAAAGGAAAATTTTGCAATAAGCATGATTATCAACATTTGCAGATTCCATATATAGTACTAAACTACCATCTAAAGACAGAGAAACATGACTTTCATTTTCTTGAAATTTGGCTCTATTTGTATAATTAATGATAGAATATGTTGCTAAACAAACAAGAAATACGGAAAGTAATAGTACTATTTTTTTCATCTAATTGAAGTTTTTAACTTGTGGAATGATATTTTTTAATTACTTATTAAATCATAAACATTGTCATCGTTCACTTCTGAAATAGGTATTAATAGTTTGTCTAAATTGCTCGTTTTGTTTCCATCAATTGTAGAAGTTCTCTTTTTAGAAATAAAATTGGTACTTGTATTTCCTGCGCCAACATGTGCCGCATTTCCATAATTATTATATTCAGCACCAATTAACATATAGTCTTCATAGCTGTTTTGATATCTGAATTTTAATTCATAATCATGTCGCATCGATTGATGTTTTATACTAATTATATTTGTGTCTGTGACTGCAATTCTAGTATCTGGATTTGTATAAATAAAAGAATAGGTTAGGTTACCTGTTTCATTTTTCAAGATAAAAGAACCGTCTTTCTGTCCTTCAAATATGGCAAGTTTTACGCTCGTTGCATTTGAATATTTTTCTTTCTTAGTTCCGTTTGCTATTAATATTACATAATCAAGAATGTCATCTGTATTTAAATCTGCCTTTATTTTATTAGACTCATTTCCAGAAAAAACAACTTCATATCCATCAGGAATAAAGTTGTCTACATCATTTTCTTTGACAATAATATTTTCTTTAGGCACTATTTCTTGCTTTGAAGTCTTAGTCGATTTTTTAGTGTTATTACAAGAAAAGAAGACAATTGAAATGATTAATACGTATAATTTATGCATTGAATAGGTTTAGATGTTTTAATTACAAATTAGGCTTATTTTATCTTTTGTAAAAGTTTTATTCTATTGAATCTTCTGTAATAAAATGAAATTTATTGTCTATAAGCATTTGTAAATACGCATCAAAACTATCTGCAATTACTTCAAACTCATTTGGATCATGAAGAAACCTCACTACTTGACCTATTTTTCCTTTTTCAGAAGGACTATAATCTATGTAAAGTTGAGACGTTCCGCCGTTATTTGTACAATCTGAAAAATGAAGCCAATTAAGATCTTTTGCTTTTTTTAAGATTTTTTCATCGATGTCCACGATATCATATTCTCCATATAAATAGTCTTGAAAATTATATGGTGCATCACCTTGATTTTTTAAAATTTGCTGAGACGATAATAAGTAATATTGACATTTAGATAAATCAGAACCCAATAAGGTAAAAGCAATATCTTCGTCACCATACGTTCTCCAATACGTACCATCTACATATTGCAATAAATCAATTAACGCCTTAGGAATAGTAGGACAATCGGCTTTCAATTCATCTAAATTTTCTTGAGAGGCACCGTGTTTTATATTTTCAAAATGATCCCAAATTTCTTTTCCTTTAGCATTGTAATAGGCCTTTTTAAGACTTGATATGTAATTGTCTGCTATTGTTTTCATCTCGAATTTTGTTTTAATTTTTTACTTATTTTCAATTATAAATTCTAGTACATCAGAATTCATTATATGGTTATAAGTTCCGTTTTGTAGTTCTAAGGTATTGATATTAAAATCTGGATGTGTTATCCTATAAACTTTAAATATCTCTCCATTTTTACTCCATTCAGAAAGGCTTTTTTTTATGGTGTTTTGATTATCCCAAACGTATATTTCACCTAATTTTTTTTCTATAACTCCAAATTTATTAAAGTCGTTTAATGCTCTGTTATCAGTATTTAGCGCACTAAAAATAATGTCACCATCTTTAATTTTTTCAATAAAAATTGAATTCATATTAGCGCTTTCTTGGTTATTGATAAAGAACCAAGAGAGCGCTAATATGGCTAAAAGACCAATAAAAATATATTTGATTTTTGCTTTCATTAAAAAATGATGACGATTAATTTTATTTTAAAATTGGTATAAGGTGAGACCAGTTTAGCGCTGTAGCAAAATCGAATGCTGTTTTTCCTGTTTTAGTTTTAGCATTTTTATCTGCACCTAATTCTAATAAAATTCCTACAGCTATTTTGTTTCCAGCAATGGTTTCTGTGTGTAATCTTGTCATACCATTTTCACCTACAGCAGCTACTACGTCTAAGTTTTCTGTAAAGAAATCTCTAGCAGGTTTTTCCATTACTTTACTCATTGGGTGCTCAATAAGGTTTTCTTCTTTTTCTTCTTGTTGATGAGCGATTAGAATATTATTATAATCCCCAAAGTTTAAACCCCAAGCATTATCATGGTTTTCTCTCGCTTTATCTGTCATATCAGAGCGTAGTGCCTGAATGGTATATCCTCCATAAGTTTTACGGTCTATAGATAACATCCAATCTGATATTTCTGATACTTTTCTGGTAACGGTATCGCCTTCAGCAACATTTGTCAATTTATTTGGTGCATTTTGTAAAATACCTGTAATAAATTCTCCATCAAAATCAATTTCACTAATCCACATGTGTTCTACTAAAGGTTGTTCTTTTCCTTCAATTTTTTGTTGAAAAGGAATTTTTACTAATGCTAAATCGTGAGCAGGAACAACTCTTTTAGCTTCCCAATAAATTTCACGCCAAAAGTAATTAAAGGTTGACTGCGCTTTAAGATAAGCAGCTTTCATTTTTGCGTTTTGTTCGGTGTAGATTACATTATTTTCTTGACTCATAATTTCTTTGTTTTTAATTATTTATTTTTATTCAATACTAAAAATTGGATGATTTTGTAAATAGGAAACAACCTTTCAATTCCCAACTTTATTTTTGCCAGTTATATTCTTTAGGTTGTTTTAAAGCGTACGTCTTCATTTTAGAATGACTTATTTTATTAGTAATCTTAAAGTTCTTTTTATAAAGATATTGTGTCATTATTGGGTAATTATTTTTTTCATTAGCATTGGTAAGTCCTAATTCTGTAAATTCAAAAATGTTAAATGTCCAATAATTATTATTTTCATAATTATCAAGTTTCATTGTAATCGTTTCAAAGATTCCGTCCTTATTAAAATCTCTTTCTTCACGATTTCCGTCCATCATATCATCATATGAAATTTTTGAAAACTTATTGTTTTTACCTTGTATTAGGTATATAACACGAACATTTAAAGCTGCGATTCCATTACCCATATACGGAATTAAAATTTTTATGTCTTTTAAATTATCAGCATTAAAATCAGTTATTCTAATTGGTTCAAAAATATTTAACGTACTAAAAAACATATCCTCAGAAAGCTTCTGAATTTGAGTTTTACCTCTAAATATACTTATGGAAGAAGCTTGATCTTCATCTCCTGTATAAGATGTTAATTGAATGGTTAGCGCTTCTGTTTCAAAAAAATCATTAATAGTAATTGTATAATCTGCTTGTTGTTTTGTTTCTGTTAAATCGTATAATTTCCAATCGTTGAATTCCTCATAAACAGGTTTAGGAGATTCTTCAAAAGGATATTGGCAATACCCCGTTAAATAGATTAAATTGAATATAATTAGTAATAATTGTTTCATGTTACGGGTACTTCTGTATAAACAGATCAATTAAATATTTTGAATAAAAATGAATTACTTTTATTTCTTTATACAAACAAAGATGAAGCTTTGTACGTGTTTTTATGTAACGGTTTTCAGTGATATTAAAATATAAAGAAAAGTGTTTTGCTGTTTTTTCTTTCTTACAGAATTACCATTTCATAATAGATTCTTCTTTCCAAAAAATGAATCTAAATTCTTCATAATGATTTCCATTTCCAATGGTGTGGTTATCTCTAAGCCCTTTATCTAACTGTAGTTTATGAAGCATTCCTGATGCAGAACCAATCCATAATGTGTTTTCATCGTCAGAAATAGTAATACTTGTAATGGTAGAACCTAAAAAGTATTTCCAAATGCAATTTCCGTTAGTATCAATGGCTTTAATATAACCGAAAGCATCACCCAAAATGTAATATTTAGAAGTTGCTACACCACAATAAACTCTCATTCCGTCATCTATAACTGTATAATCTTCGCTTTCTTCATAAGCTGTTATGTTGATGTTTTTTAAGTCTGTAGCATCTACACCAATAGTTACTCCATTATAAAAATGACAAGAATTTGTAATTAATTGATGGTCATTTTTAGAGAAAAGACAAAAATCTGGATAAGAAGATTGCGGACCAACTTCTCCAATTTCTACGCCATTATTATCTAAAACCCTATGGTCGCGGCATTGATCGCCAACAACAATGTAATTATTATCATTAGAAATTGTTGCGTTTTCCATGTCTATATCAGACTCCCATTCTTCGTCTTCTAAATCTGGAACTGGGTGAATCATGTTTTCTGCATCTTTAGAAATAATATAAATTCCTTCGGATGTTGTTAGTAGAGTTTTATGTCCGTCGTTAAAAGGAGTTAATTCTGTAATTCCTAAGTCCTTCGTTTTTTCTAAATTAAAAGTTGCAATAATTTCTCCTTGCCAACCTTGTGTTGTTACTATTTTATGATTAGAAACAATTGCAAAAACGTTATTCTTTTTAGATTTTCCTATAGCACTAATAGTGTCATCAAGTTCTATAATTGTATCATTTTCAAGAAGATATGCTTGTCTTTTTTGATACGCTGTACCTACTAAAAACACAACCTTCTGCTCATTTATAAAATGTAATTGTTCTATACTTTGCCCTTTATCTTGCAAAAATTTGATGAAAGGCGTGTGCGCAGGCGGAAAATCATTTCTAAATTGAGCAACCGTATTATTTTTATTAGCTTCTTTTAAAAGCTGATAAACAGCATCTGCTAAATGATCCCTTTCGTCTTTAGGTTCTTCTCCTTTCCAATTTTCCCATCCGTTCGTTTCACCAAACTTCACCATTTCATTTACATCAAAAGCATATTTGCTTCCTAATAAATTCCATTCTTGTTTGATATTTTCTTTACTCTTGTCTGTGAATTTCATTTGTACTATTTTTTTCTTTTTTGGAGAGAACCTAAAGTTAAAAGAGGTTACTATTTAATTAAAAACAATTGCTGTTTTGTTATTGATACTAAATTTAGCTGCATCTAAAAGAGTAGCACAAACCAATGTTTCAATCCAAAAATCACCTTCGTTTTTAATTTTTTCATTCAATTCTGGTAAATTAGATATAATATCATTTTCATTTAAAGTGATACCTAAATGCTTTGTAAGACTTTTTAATTCTCTTAAAAGATCGTAAGAAGAACCAATCATTGCACCAGGAACAGGAGCCTCATCTGTATCGTAAAGAACTTCTGGCAATTCTACAGGAATATAAAAACCTTCTGAACCTGAATGTGTTAAAAGGTGGCTAGATAAATAAGAATATTGATCTTCTAAAACTGCATCACCTTGTGGTTCTTCTTCCGGAGAAAAAGGTGTTGGTACCCAATTTTCATCAAATTCATTTTCCCAAACATGAGCAGCAAAACGTCTTAAATGATGTAAAAAACCATAAGAAAATCCGCCAGTAGATAAAGTATTTCCTTCTAGATTATCTGGTTCTGTGTAAGGAGCTACACCATTTTTAACTAATATGGTATTTATGTTCTCAAAAATGACTTTATAAGCCTCATAACCTTCTGGTTCATTTTTTAAAAAATCTGCTAATATTCCACTTGAAATCGTTAATCCCATAACTTTTTTTGTTTTTATATTGTTAGACAAAATTAGAGGGAATGTGCTTTTTGTTTATCACTGAAATTAATGATATTTAAAAATAGTAGATTTTAGTTTAGTGTTTTTAGCGTACTAAAAGGCAAAAAAAAAAGTACATCAATTAAGTGTACTTTTTTAAAATTCTTGGCAATCCAATTATAAAGACTCTGCTTCAATACCCATTTTTTCAAATTCGTCATAAACACAATCTTTAGCGTAACATAAAGTTGCTTTTTTAAGGTTAGGGAATTGTTTTGCATCAACAGCCGTTTCCATATCCCAATCATCTTCACCACCACCAGAAAAAGGGGAGAGGTTCATGTAAATATCATTTCCTCCATCTTGATAAATGTCTGTAATTTCTGTAGCCAAACGTTTCGGAATTGGTAAATCTTTAAAATATTGTACCACTTCTGCTATAGGTTCGTAACCTTCTTCATCAATATCTATTTTACGATCTCTATACCAATCTGCAAATTCATAAATGTCGAATTTAGGTTCTAGTAAGCCTTTCATATACATTAATTCTTCTATAATAGACAGTTTAAAGCCAAAGTCTACAAAAGTGATTTCTTCCTCATCAAGTGGTTTAATAATATATTTATCATCCGGAATACCTTGCCAACGCACATAAGGTTTGTATGTACTTATTTCAATTGTTTTTATAGTTTCTTCTTCATCAACATTAAACCAAGCACAAATATGATTTAGTGGCAAAGCACCAGAATCATCACCTTTAAAAAGTGCTACACGTTCTTTTTTATGTGTTTTATAATAATTGGTAATCTCTTGATCATTAAAGTAGCATGTTCCAGAGAATTCTTTCTTAGGACAAAAATCGTAAGTATCAGGTTGTAAACTTAAAGTTAGAGATTCTATTAACTCTCCATTTTTAGAATAACCTAAAAGCCCTAATTCATCCCAAGTAAAAATGGTGTTGCTTTTGGCTTTAATTGTTCGGTAATTATCATCTAAACATTTTTTTAAAGTGTTTATAGAAATAGGAAACTCTATAGAAACTGAGTTAATTTTTAAATCAGTTGAAGTTAAATGTATCGTTGTCATCAGTAGTTTTTTTAATCATCAAAGGTAATTACTCGATTAAAAAATTTACTGCCTGATTTCAGTGATTTTATATATCTATTAAAAACAGATATTTTCAATAAAAAAAATAAATCACCCTTTTCAGGGATAAAAAAATGAAGAGTTACCTATAATTTTGGTGAAAATATATTTGATGGAAGACAAAATTAAAAGTGCAGCTTTTTTAGATTCATTAAAGCGCAACAATGAAAAAATAAGAGACGATCGTGCAAATGCCATTGCAGAAGATGCGCAATTAATGTACAAACGTGAAACGGAAGATTTAGCCTTGTCATTAAAACGCTTAAAACGCGAACAAGAAAACATGTTAGATATGAGTCCGACAGACGCAAACAGTTTGGTTTTAGCATCCGATTTTGATGCGAAGGATTATGTAGCCAAAGATTTAGAAATGTCTGTAAAGATTAGAAATTTAGAAATTAAATTAGAATTAGCCAAAAAGCGTTACACGCATTTATTTGGCGGAATCATAAACGAATTATAATTATGGGAGGAGGAAGATTTAGTAACGACGCTTATAAAAAATTAAGAAAAACAAAAGACTATAGCAATAAGTCTAGAGAAGAAATATTTACGTCTAGAAATATAGATGCAGAAATGGACCCTACAAAAGCACTTGTTAGAGAATCTAGAGATTCTGAGGAGCATCCAGAAACGGTTTCTATTATTGTGGCATTAGATGTTACCGGAAGTATGGGCTTTGTGCCAGAACATATTGTAAAAGAAGCATTGCCAGACCTTATAGGCTCTTTAATGGAAGCAGGAATTGAAGATCCGCAAGTATTATTTTTAGGGATTGGAGATTTTATTTATGATGCTGCTCCTTTGCAAGTTGGTCAGTTTGAGTCTTCTGCAGAATTGTTAGACCGTTGGTTAACGCGTGTGTATTTAGAAGGTGGCGGTGGCGGAAACAATCAAGAAGGGTATAATTTGGCGCATTTGTTTGCAGCACGTCATACTTCGATTGATTGTTGGGAAAAAAGAAAGCAAAAAGGTTTTTTATTCACCATTGGTGATGAACCTGTTTTTCCTAATATTCCGGCAGAAATTATTAAAAGATATACCTGCGCAGAAGAAGCAGAAACAATTACTACGGAAAACATTATTAAGGAGGCTCAAGAAAAGTATAATGTATTTCATATGCATTTAGAGCATAATGAATGGTCTAAAAGAGAACACCGAAAAGGAAATTGGAAAGCGCTTTTAGGAGATAATTTTATAGAAATTGCTGATTTTAAAACCGTGGCAAAACGTATTGCAGATGTGGTGATTCAAAATCATAAACCATTTAGTGCAACCACAAATACCAATACTTCTTCTGATGATATAGAAGTAGAAAATATGTTATAAATGACAAAATGTAGTATTGTTATAGATTTAGGTTTTGGTGATGCTGGAAAAGGTTTAACGACCGATTTTTTAGCATCACAAAACCCTAAAGAAAGTTTAGTGGTTCGGTTTTCTGGTGGACATCAAATTGGGCATACTGTAAGTACAGATGCACTTACGCATACGTTTAGTAATTTTGGTTCAGGAACATTATTGGGTGTTCCTACGTATTATTCAGAGCATACTACACTTTTTCCACCAGCTATTTTAGACGAAGGTAATTTCTTGAAAAAATATCAACCAAAATTGTATTTTCATCCGCTTGCGATGATTACCACTTTTTATGATATTGCTTTTAATAGAGCCATAGAAAAACAACAAAATCACGGTTCTTGTGGTTTGGGTTTCGGTACAACCATTGCTAGAAATAAAGAAGAAATTTATTTGTATGCAAACGATTTGCAGTTTAATTGGGTTTTAAAAGAACGTTTAATTAGTATCAAAAATTACTATGAAACGAAGTTAGAAAGTCAGTCAAAAAGCGTTCAGGAATATTATAAAAACGAGCTAAAAGATTATAACGAAGCGTATTTTATAGAAAGTTGTTTTTCTATTCAGAAATTTTATAATTTAAAATCTCTTTCAGAATTAAAAAAAACATTCGAACATTTTATTTTTGAAGGCAGCCAAGGAATATTATTAGATACACAACACGGTTTTCATCCGCATACAACGTGGAGTTACACCACTTCTAAAAATGCAATTCAGCTTATAAAAATGCATTTAGAAGAAGATGCAGAAATAGCTATTTTTTACGTTACACGTTGTTATCAAACAAGACACGGAAACGGACCAATGTCTAAAACAGCGTCTGTAACACTGCAGAATAATGAAAATGAAGCAAATGTTACAAACGAATTTCAGGGTGAATTTAGAACGCAAGTTTTAGATACTGAATTATTAAATTATGCTTTCAATTCTGATGCAATTCATCATCAAGATTTAAAAATTGAGAAAAATTTAATGATTACTTGTCTCGATCAATTGCCTAGTTTTTATTACGAGAATTTACTTCAAAAATTAGATATAAAATTTAATACTGTTCATGGAAGTTACGGTCCAAAACGAGCATGTATTAGCCAATTTTTATCAAAATAATTTCTTTGTATTGATGTCTAAAAGTATTCCGTAGTTTTTAAAATCATTAGTTTCAGTGATAAAAATTTCATAGCTCTAAAGTATCTTAGCGGTATCAAAAAAATAAGAGAAAATGAACAATAGTATCCAATATTCTAAAGACTTTAAATTGTTGAAATGGAACGATTTTAACTTTGAACCTATACAAATAAACACACTTTCTATTCTTGAAGATCCAAAATATTACAAGAATTCTTTTACGTTTAGAGATGCAATTATAGATGCTATTGAAACTCGCTCTGGTAAAAAAATATTCAAACTCTCACTTGTTACACCAGATTATAAATCTAGTAAAAAATTCTACGGTATTGGATTTTTAGAAGACAGAACTGTTGCTACTTTTGAAATAGAAAATACGCCAATATTTGAAGAATGGTTTATAAATATTCAGCGTTTTAAAAGTGATGACGTAACTAAAAAATTTGTTCCATCTATTTACAATTTTAGTACGAGTTTGTATAGCTCTCAACCTGTTTCTAATATAAAGAATATCACTTTTCAAGAAAATACAGGCGCTTTTATTGATCAATTTATTCCTGATCAATTTATAGCAGAAAAATTAGCAAAAGAAAAAGTAGATTTTTTAACACCTTTTATTCAGTTAGAAGCTAAAATTAATTTAGAAGAAGTAAAACAATCTTTTAATGCTTTAATTGCAGAAAAAGGTTTAACAATACACCCACCAAAGAACAATGATGCCATTTATGCTCAATTTGAAAAAGAAGCTGGTTTTCCTTTTCCTGCAATAATAAAGGAATACTTAACGTTGCATAATGGGATTGATAGATGTGCCATAATGGGTGCAGAAGATATTTATAAGGAATGGAAAGGTTGGAAAAATGTTATGATGATTGGACGCAAGAAGACTTGTTAGATACCTACTCTACAAACCAAGGAAAAGCGTTATTAATGTATACGACACCTTATTGGATTCCGTTTTTTGATTTAGAAAACGGTAATTTTTTAGCCTTTGATTTTGCTCCGAATACAAAAGGAAAAGCCGGACAAATTATTCGTTTTGGTGCTGACGTAGAAACCGGATATATTGAAGCTGAAGACCTAAATACTTTTCTAAAAAGTTTAATGGGTAACGAAGGAGAAATTGAAGAAAATGAATGGTTTTTCGTCGAATAAAATCTTCCCAAAAGAATAAAATTGATTACAATATAATTTGAATAACACCCAGCAAATGTCTGCGATTTTTAAAGAGAAAATAGTTCCGAAATTAGAGATGTCATCTTTAGATGCTTCTGAAGTTAAAGCAATACTTCAAGTTTTAGAATTAATGAACATTACTGATACTGATGTTTATCAAAATACAATAAACAATTATAATACAGAAGGTGTAAAAGCTGATTTTACAGAAAAAGTAGCACAACTTATTTATTTTCATCCTGCTATTTTTGCAAATGAAAAAGAAGGTTTAGCGCTTATTGCATCTTGGATTCCATTGTTAGAAAAAGGATTTTATCCGGATGAAAAAAGCACTAATAAGCTCCTAGAATTTTTATATTTCAATCTTAGTTATTTACAAACCGATGCTGTTTCTGAAGATTTGAAAACGCAATTTTTTAAGGTTTTAAAAATGTTGGTAGAAAGTGAATCTAAGGCTTCTCTTTGTGTGGCTCGCTTTTTAGTTCACAGAATTTTTGATATTAGAGATGTGCTGAGTTCAGACTTTTTAATTCAGTATTGCATTCGATATCAAATTTTAAACGAAACGTATTCGGTTGTTAATGCAGATAAAACCATAGCTACTTTTCCGTTTAAGATAGACAATGCTTTTGTAGAACATTTTTTTGATAATAACTGGTATAAATTCATTTCAGAATTTCATAAAATATTACCTGTAGGACGCGTGTATGTTAAAGGTGCATACGATTTAATGTTGCCTTGGTTTAGTACAGAATTAGCTGCTTTTTATTACAATGATTTACAACTTATTTACGAAGCACATAAAGCGATAAAAGAGCGCATTATTTACTTAGAAGTAAATAGTTTAGAATTGTTAAACCTAAAAACTACCGAAGGTTTTCATCCGTTAATTGCCGCATTAGGACCTAGAATGTTATGGGATTCAGGCGATGTTTTATTATTTAATAATCGTGATAAAAATATTCCGCAAGAGCAATTAGATGTTTGCTATTTACGTTTTGTAGATTGGTTAAACGCCGATGGCGGAAGCAATTTTTATACGGAAGCTTTTAAAGATTACGGTAAGTTAATTCTTACAGAAAATAGGGTAGAAGCACTTCCGTTACAATTCATTCCGTTTTGGTTTGATAGATGTCATCCTAAAACCGGTGTTAAAAATCAGACAGAAACCTTCAATACCATATTTTCAGATTTATTGATTAAAGACAGAAAAGGACAATTTCCTGTAATGCGTTATGATCACAAAGATTTTCAAATGACAGGTTCATTTTTAATTCAAAACGTTTATCAGAATAAAGACAACTTAAAAGGTTTTCTTCAAGACTTTATAAAAGAAGGCATTAAAATTCCATTAAATCAGTTTTTAATTCTCACTTTTTATGATGCTCGCGAAGAATTATTAACTTTATACTACGCAGAACAACAAGAAGTTTTACAATTATACTTGATAGAGATTGCTTATTCAACAAGAGATGTTAGCGATGATATCAGAAAAGAAAACTTACCTTTTATTGTAGAAACATTAGCTAATTTATGTGTAGAGCCAGGTAATTTTACGCGTGTAAACGAAATTTGGGCACTAAAAGACATTGATGCTTGCGTTACCGATCTTTGTAACAATTTTGCAAAAGGACATTACGTTAATGAAGCGCGTCCTTTAAACTTAAATATTATTCAAGCTTGGTTTAACTATTTAGGCGATTTTTATTATAGTTCTAGACAAGAAGCTGTTTGGATTTCAGATGTTTTAGACACGCTAGGTGTTCGTACAGCAAACTATTTTAATTCTAGAGAAGACGATGTGAGTTACTTTTTAGATAGAGCTATAAATAGAATTATCACTTTTCATAGAAAATGTAAGCTCAAAGAAAAAGACAACGGCATGTTAGGTTATATTTCGATGCAAATTGATACGTATTTAACCGATTTTCTAAAGACATTAAATAAAGAAAAATTAAATACAAACACTGTAAAATATCTTACTGATTACAGCAGAAGTGTTATAGCGTGTTTTACGTATCAAGAAGAATTATTAGCGGCTATTGATGGTTTTTATCATTTTCATTTTAAAGGAGAACCTCAAACAGAAATTGAAAGTATTGCAGCAGAGTTGCAAACTATTAATGTTGAAATGGAAGTTAAAGAAATTAACCAAAAATATGTAGATGCTGTACTTTATAATCTAGAAAATTATAAGGAAAACGGAAGTTTCGACACTAAACTTTTAGAGCCTTTAGATGAAAAAATAGAAGAATTTAAAGTTTGGTTAACTAATGATAAAACAGGAATTGAAGCTAAGTTTATTCAGGCTCTTTATATGACTTTACTCGATACAAATTTAGCGCCAAAAACGGAACAAGAAACATACGGAATACTTTGTAGAAGTTTATTTGTGCATTTGGTAAAAGGAACTAAAATGGCACCATCATACGGAATGGGATTAAAATCGATGGCAAAATCTGGAGCCTATTCAGAAGATTTAACAAAGGCTTTATTAGAAGTCGTTGACCATTTAAAAGCTTAGATAATGACACAAGAAATAACACCAAAAATACAAGACCAATTAAATTTATCGGCCTTGATTTTGAAGAAAAATTATAAAAGTGCCGACTTAACAAGTTGGTCTGGTTTCGATTTAGAAAACCAAATGCATGTGAAGCAAGCAAAACGACTTTTAAGTTTATATGGCATAAAATCTGGTTTGCATTTGCGTAATAGTTTGCAACGTTATGAAAACGGAGAAATGGTTTCTAATGCGTTCGAAAAACTAGCAATAGAATTCCGAATGAGTACCACAAGAGATTTTGATGCAAAATACAATGCCGAAGAAAATCCAAAAACGAAAGGCATTTATAAAATGGTTTGGAAATACCGTTTTAGCCTAAAAAAGCAAAAATTAATTGGGTATGAAATGGCATATTATATTTTTCAAATGCGCTTAGGGCACGTATTAGGTTTTATTGATACAAGAGAAATGGTTTTACGTTTAGAAGAAGCGAACGAGACTATAAAATCAACTTTTTCTAGTTGGGGAGAATTTCATAGAAATGTATGTTTAGGAGATGAATATGTTTTAGGAGCAACAGAACAAGATGTTAGTAAATTTCCTGGAATGGAAACACTGTGGGAATGCTACCAACGCTTATATATAGAACATGCCGATTGGTTTAAAACATGGGGAAAATGAGTTTAACAAGACAAGAAGTTATCACACAAATAGCGCGTGCAGAAGAACTTTATAAAGCGAATCTATATGTTCCTATGCAACCTATTATGGCCAATATTCAAGAAAATATTGAAATATTAGGAGAGAGTTATCCTGCAGATACTGCCAGATATTATCGCATGTATATGCTTTATATTGGTGTTTTTGAAGAATTAAATATGCCCGTTTTAGAGTCTTATTTACAAGCTTTAATCAATATAAATGAAATATTACCTTCAGATTATGAATGTGTTTGTAGTTACTATAAACACTGTGAAGAATGGGTGTATGAAAAGGCGTTAATGACATATCCGTATAACGAAACCTTACACATACATTATGCTCTAAAGTTACAAGAAGAAAGTCGATTTGAAGAAGCAATTAGTACGCTAAAATATATTTTAGAATGTTATCCTGCGTTAACAGAAGCTCGATTTTTACTTTGGGAGGTGAAAACTGCTCGTATAGAACAATTACGTATTTCTAATGAAGCAGAAGATGCTTATGAATTATTAAATTTAGCATCAGATACGCATCGTAAAGAAATTTTAACACCCTTACAATTTGATGATAACTTAGACCAAGTAGATCAAAATTTAGCGCGTATTCAATTGACTTTATGGAGCAATAAGTCTATCGATAATAAAAAACAATGGATTTCAGAATGGCGACATTTAGAATTGACAGATACCACACGTTTTTTATTAGCAGATTATGCACAATCTTTTATGATGTACGATATGGTTTCTCAAATTTTAAAGGAACCCTCTAAACCAGAATTTCCAGAAGAAAACTACACCAATTTTCAAGAGTATCAAAATTATATGAAAGCCTTAGCAAACTCTGGTTGGCAATTGGCGCAGCATCAATATTTATTTATAGGAAATTCAGCATATTACCATACAAAAAACAAACAAGTAATTGACATTAGTGTAGAGCGAGGTTTGGCTTTAAACCCTAAAAACCCATTATTACTAGTATTAAAAGCGAAGTCTTTTTTCTTTGTAAAAGATTACAATGCTACTGGAGCAGCTTATCACGAGGCCTTTAAAAACGGACTTAGAATGAGTGAATATTTGTTTTATTTACTAGAAGTGAATAGTAGAATAGAAAGTTGGCAAGGTATTTTAGATGTTGTAGTACAATTTCATCGAAGAAAAACACCAACGCTTAAAACGCTATTTTTTCAGTCACGAGCGCTCATTAAATTAGGTAGATTTGATGAAGCTCATGAAGTGATAAATGAATCACTTTCAGATTTTCCGTTACCATCACATTCTTATGCACCTTGGTTGTATAATTTACGTATGATTATTCATGCAAGAAACCAGAATTACAAAGCTTTTTTTGAGGATATGAAAGAAGAAATTAGCTTTTATAAAATTGGCGACGGCAATTATTGTAGCACCATGAATATGTGTGTGGAAGCGCTTCTAGAAAAAGGAGATTATGCAGAATGCCATAAATATGCAATCTATAATTTTGAACAAGAAAAATTAGCACCCTATTTAGAACCTGTTTTTCAATGGATTTGCTATGAAACTTTTTTAGAAAAACCAGAAGGTTTAGGAGAGGTATCTACAGATGATTTAATAGCCAACCCAACTACATTTTCAGATTACAGAAATAACGGATTTATACATTGGATGTTAAGAAATAATGCTGCAGGATCAGCATCTTTAAAAAAGGCAGCAGATTTATCAACGAATAAAGGCGCTTATTTAAAATTAGCATTTGAGTGTTTGTTAGCAGGTTTTGATAATCCGGCAGCTATTACACTTTACGAAACTATTAAAAAAGAAGCTCCGGAAGCTAGAGATTGGAAACTAGATTTTCAATATGCCAATTTATTAGAAGAAGAAAATAGGTATAAGGAAGCTTTTGTTGCGTATCAACATTTAGGACAAAGTTATCCGGAAGAATCATTTTTTAATTTACCTAAAGATGAATATAATGTGATGTTAAGAGTGTTTAAAAAATTTACAAAAGGATTGAATGATGTAGAAGGTTTTACAAAGTACAACGCCATGTATTTAAGTAAAGATAATCCGTCTGAAGATGCTTTATTAGAACATTTAGAGGTTGCAACAACAAATTATAAAGAAGATGTATTTTTACAACATAATTTACTAGAAAGCATCTCTAAATTAGATATTGAATTTGAAAATAATGAATTAGAAATGTTAAAAGAAATGAAATCTAGAATAAGAAACAATTATTTCGTTTAAAGGTATTAAGTTTACTTTTTTTTTAGAAATGAAACAATTTACAAGATATATAATTTTAGTCCTTTTTTTAGGAATTTATAATGTGACTGTGTCGCAGGGAATCGATAATACAGCTCGTATAGATTCACTTTCTTTAGAATATCAAAAAAATATAAATACGAATCCACAATTAGCAAAAAAAGCGGCTACAGAATGGCTTAAAGAAAGTAGAAAATTAAAAATTGATATTCAAGAAGTTAGTGCGCTTTATGCTTTAGGAAACTTAAGTAACATTACAGGAGATTACAAAAACACCATTAAGTACTCAAGTGAAGCAATCTCTTTACTTCATAAATTTAAGATAGAAAAAGGTTTGGCAGCTTGCTATAATATTATGGCATCTGCTTATAAGCATTTAGGAGAATATCCGAAGGCTATTGATTACTTTATGCAGTGTTTAAGTTATTCAGAAAAAACAAATGATAAAATACAAGAAGCAAATGCATATCAAAATATTGCGACACTTTATTTGCTTCAAAAAGAATATAAAAAATCTGCAGAAAATTTAGATCGTGCCGCTAATCTTTACAGAGAATTAGGGGATGATGATGGCGTTTTAACCACCTTATTTAATTTTGCTAATATTTTAAAAGAAGAAGGGAAGTTTGACCAAGCACGTACGCATTATAAAACAATTTTAGATTACAGAGAACGAGAAGGAAATAAAGCAGTTATTGCTTATGTAAATATTAATCTTTCTCAAATGTTGGTAGAGGAGGAGCGTTGTGGAGAAGCTGTAGTTGCTTTAAAGAAAACATTAGGGCTTTTAAAAGAGTTAAAATTTCATTCTGATATTGCTATTGTTTTAAACGATTTGGGCTTATGTGAAGCTAAATTAGGACATAAAAAAGAAGCGATTAATTACTTTAAAGAAGCATTGGCTATTGGAGATGAACAATCTTTATCTGTTTATAAATCTGATATTTACAAGAATTTAGCACAACTTTATCAAGAAGAAAAAAACTTTGAAAAAGCTTTAGAATTTTATCAAAAAGGAGTTGCTACTGTTGCAGATCAGAAGACATTAGATAAAGAGAAATATGTAGCTAAAATTCAAGAAGGATATGAAACACAATTAAAAGAAGCTAGAATTTTACTTTTAGAAAAGGAACAAAAATTAAGCGAAGTTGAGTTGCAAAAAGTAGAACTTACGGTTAAAAGACAACGTATTGTTAGAAATGCTTTTATAGTTGGTTTTATATTGGTCTTAATTATTTTAATTATACTTAGATTATCTTACGTTAAACGTTTGCGCATTCAAAAAGAATTGAATTTACAACAAGAAGAAAATGCGAAACAAAAAATTACAGATATGATGAAGGATCATAAATTATCTGTAATAGAACGTTATCAAGAAGGGCAAGATGAGGAACGTTCTCGATTATCACGAGAAATTCATGATGGAATTGGAAGTGATTTGGCGGGTATAAAAATAGCATTTGAACATTATACAGAAAATCATAAAGACGAATTACAATCTAAAAGAATTGCAAATGCTATAAATAATGCTTGTGTAGATGTACGTAGTCTTTCTCATCAATTACATCCGCTTTCTTTTTCTAAAATAGGATTTACTAGTTTTTTAACCGATTTTATTGATCAAATAACAAAGAAATCGAAACTAGATATTCAGACCTATTTTTTCCCAGAAGAAGACATCGATAAATTACCTGCAGAACTTTTAGCAGATGCCTATAGAATTGTACAAGAATTAATAAATAACATCTTAAAACATGCAGAAGCAACAAAAGCAGATGTACAATTAACCAAGCATGAAGACCATTTAAATATTGTAATTACAGATAATGGTAAAGGATTTATAAAGAATAAAAAACAAGGAATTGGGCTACGTAATATTAAAGAACGTTTACAAAAAATAAAAGGTACTTTAGATATAGATAGCGGTTCTAGTCATGGAACTTCAATTACAATAGACATTCCAACAACATAAATATTGTGAAAAAAACAAACATCATTATTGCAGACGATCACCTTATGTTTTTAGAAGGCATAAATACCATATTAAGTGATATGGAAGAAATTGGTGAAATACATTTAGCAACAGAAGGTAAACAAGTAATTCGATTATTAAATCAGTTTGAAGTTGGCTTAATTATTAGTGATATCAGCATGCCTAAAATGGACGGAATTGAGTTACTAACCGAAATAAAGAAAAAGCATAGTAAGGTAAAAATTATTATGTTAAGCATGTTAGATAATCATAGAACGGTACACAAAGTAATACAAAAAGGTGCCGATGGTTTTGTGCCAAAATTTACCAGCAAAGATGAATTACAAAAAGCAGTACGTACTGTTTTAGGAGATGAACAATATTTTTCTAAGTTGATAAAAGAGCGTTATATGGAAAGCGTTTTTAAGCGTAAGAAATATAAAAATATAGAACTTTCTCCTAGAGAAAAAGAAGTGTTAGCACTTTTAGGAGAAGAATTAACTTCTAAAGAAATTTCTGAAAAATTATTTATTTCTGTAAATACGGTAGAAACGCACAGAAAAAATATTCTTTTAAAAACAGGCTCTAAAACAACAACCGGAGCCGTAAAATATGCCATAGAATCTGGCTTATTTGATTAATAAAAAAAGAGGTTTTAAATATATTAAAGCCTCTTTTTTTATCTAAAATTTGAAATGAAATTATTATTTAGTTCTAATTCCTTCTTTTTCTATCGTTTCTATAATTTGTCTTAATTCTTTTACATAAGACATTTTATCATTTTCTTCTGTTAACAATTCTCCACGATATATAAATTTAGAATCTAAATCAAAATAGACCACATAAAGTCCTGTTTGTGGGTTTTTCCATTTACCTTTTCCTTCATTTGTAATTCTCTTATCTTCTAGATATTGTAACCAAGCACCTTTAGATAAAGAAGATTTATCCATATAAATTTTGCTATGCTCAGTAATTTTATAATAAGGATACGGAGTTTCTAATTTCGCTTGAATGTTTTTATGAACCATTGTTTTTAAAACATTAAAATCACTGTTAGATTCTGATAATATATACGGTTTTCTCTGCCATTTACCATCTTCTATTTCTAATGGGATTATTATAAATCCTTCGGGATATGTAAGTGTTTTAATAACTAAACTAAATTGAAAGCTGGTATTTAATTCTTTAAAATTTTCATTTAAGCTAACCACAAAACGTGTAGTTACATCTTCTAATTCATTTGGTTTTAGATTTCTCTTAAAATTTAATTCAATAGTTTCTGTAGAAAAAATTATTTCAGGAATTTCATTTTTAAAATCGGCTATCACCGCTTGTCTTGTTTCGTATTGTTTTACTGCATCTTGGTATAAATCATCAAAAGTCATTAAATCTGATATTGGATACATAGGCAAAGTATCATTTTCTAAAATCTCTTTTACATTAATGTGTGTGTAAAATTCAATTTCCGGAATGTCTTTATCAAATATTAAGACACCAAACATATTAGGGTCCATTGTGGCTGCGTTAAAAAAACGTTTTAAATCACTAAAAACAAGTCTACCATTATATTCTCTTTGTAAATAGGTTTCTAAATTTAAAGATGCTTTCTTTTTAGATATTCCAATATAATTAGAACAACCTGCTACGATTAATACTAAAATTATTAAGCAGATTATTGACATAATTGTAATTTTCATATGTTGTTATTTTTATTAAATAAATGTAGACGAATTTATTGATGCAGTACTCACGGAATTCAGTGAGTTTTAAGTTTCACTTAATGGTGGTGCTAATTTAAGAATCTCTTCTAATACCTTTGATACATTACTGAAACTAAAAACACCCATTATGAAATTAGAAAAAGAAAAAGCTGCAAAAGTAATAGAAGATCAGTATTTAGAAGGTTATCAAAAAGAGATTAATGAGATTGTTGGTAAAGAAATTCCGATTAACATCAACTGGAATACTTTTGAAATAGACTTCATTAAATTTGTACCAAGTATTTGTTTACAACGCCTTACAGATGGTTTAAAATCAGTTTGTAAAGACAAAAAATCAAAAGAGGTTGTAGCAGGAAATATAAACTCAATTGAAGTCTATTGCATACCTAATGAAGGAGCAGAAGCTAAAAAAGAATTAAAATTAGATACAAGTGTGTTTTCTTTAACCGCTTGTTGGGGAGGCCATCAAAGTGGTTATTTTACAGACTTAGAAATTTGTGAATATTTAGAAAGTAGTTTACAGCAATCTTAAATTGTTTTAAATATGATTTATAAATTGAATAAAAAAAGCCTTTAAGACGTTTATCTTAAAGGCTTTTTTAGATAATTAGATAAATATATCTTAATTCATTTTTACATCATTAAAAACAACACCTGATAAAATAGTATTAATATAAGTATCTTGAGATTGAACATTGTTTTCTGAAAAAGATTGATTATAATTATGAATAATTGCATTATCAAAAACAAAATTAATTACAGGTTTATCTTGTTTCTGATGATAAATTTTTAAGCTACCAGACCATTCACCTGGTTTACGAGACAACCATTCTAAAAAGAAAGTATCTATTTCATTAGTAACCACGCCAGATAGATTTACATCTAATCCTCTTTCTTCTTCATCATTAGGATAATAAGTAGAAGATAGATTATAATCGCATTGCGATAACTTAAATACCTTTTCTGTATTATCGTCTTTTTTAATTCTTAATTCTATACGCTGTATTACATTTAATTCTTTCATATTATTTATGTTTTTATTATTGTTTCTTATTTATTACAAAGTTGAAGTAAAATAGCTAAATATTTCTAACTGTTTTCAGTGATATTTATAACTATAATAAGAAGTGTGAATGAAATGTTACTTTTTCTAATTTAAAAAAGGTTAAAAAATAAAAGGATGAGTTGTATATGAGGTTTTGTAAAACTTAATTTTAAATGAGATAGATTACTTTTCAATACAATTCTATTAGATTTTTTTTTAATTTATTCTATTCATATTAAATTAAAATAGTCTTTAGATGGTTTTAATTGATTGAAATTTATTTGTAAATATTACATTAAAAATCAATCTTATTAATATTCATAATTATGTTATCGATAGGTTTGCTGATAAAAGAACTTACTCTAATATTTCTTTTTTCTGCTTCTTTTATAATTTTTGTTTGAAGGTAATAGGCTATAGATCCCACAAAATGTAGTGGTTTTGTAAAAAGTTCTTCTTCATAACACATAATAAGGTTATCAAATAGTTCATTTAAACTTTTGTCAATAATAGCATCTATAAATTCGTTAGATTGATTTTCAATTACAAATTTTGCAAAACTAGCTAGAAAAGCACTAGGGTTTTCTTTTTCATAGAGTCCATTTAAAATTACATCAAGTGTTAAATTGTACTCTTCTTCAAATTTTGTTTTTAAGTCTAAAGGCATTTTATTATAAAAATAAGCATTCAATAATTTTTTACCTAAATAGTTACCACTGCCTTCATCCATAATAGAATAACCTAAAGAAACTTGTTTAACAATAACATTTTTTCCATCGAAATAGCAACAATTAGATCCTGTACCTAATATACAAATTACACCAGGCTCTTTTGTTGTTCCATATACAGCTGCTTTTAAATCTTCTTCTACAGTTATTTTTGTTGCTATATCAAAATATTTAAAAAGAAGTTGTTTTAAATTGTTTCTAGAGTCTTCAGAAGCGCAACCAGCTCCATAAAATAAAATGGTTTCAATTTTACTTTTATAAGACTCTAATTCTTTACTAGAAGTAATAATGTTATTTATCTCTTTTAAAGAAAGTAATCTAGGATTAATACCTATTGTAGCTATTTTTGCGACTTTTTTTTTGTTTGAATTTATTATAATCCAGTCGCATTTTGTTGATCCACTATCAGCAATTAATATCATTGTGTTTATTTTAAGTTAAATTTTAATACATTATTATAAATGTTTTCTAATTTTTTTATGATCATAAGAGATGTGTCTTTAGACTTCCCTTTTACATGAATTAGAATGTTTAAACTATTATTACAATCATTAAAAATTTCGATATCAAATGAACCATTTGGTAAAAATACTTGCAATTTTTTTGTTTCATTTTGAAGATACAAATCAAACTCGCTGCTTACCCAGTTTACAAAACGATGATAAACAGTTATGTCATTAATTTTCTTTATCCTTTTAAGATCTACAAATTCAATTAAATTTCCCAAAATATCAATATCTATTTAAGTTATATTTTTTAATACTTCCATCTAACAAAAGCCTCCATAGCAGCATAATGAGATAAACCTAATTGGTTGTATATATCTGCTGTTTCTTTATTTCTATCTTCTGCTCGTTGCCAAAACTCTCTACTATCTGTACCCTGAAAAACTACGCCGTCTTTTTGTGATTGATGTTTAAAAATAGCTTTTCGTTTTTCTAATACTTGGTCTGGCCCCATTGGAACTGCCATTTCTATTTCATCAACACCCCATTCTTGCCATGCACCTCTGTATAGCCAAACCCAACAATCTTTCATAAATTTTTTAGGTTTTAATTCTTTTACCGCAGCAAAAATAGCATCTAAACAAACTTTATGAGTTCCATGAGGATCAGCTAAATCACCTGCAGCAAAAATTTGATGTGGTTTTATCTTTTCGATTAAGTCTTTAGTAATTTCTACATCAGCAATACCTATTGGGTTCTTTTTTATAGCTCCTGTTTCATAAAAAGGTAATTCCATAAAATGGATTTGTACATCTGGTAAACCGATAAAATGACAACCAGCTCTAGCTTCTCCTTGTCTTATTAAACCTTTTACTTTTCTTACCTCTAATGAATCTATTTCACTAGTTTTTTTATTCTTTAAAAAAGTAGCTGCTTGTTTAAATATATTTTCTGCTTCCGAACTTTTTATTCCAAATTTATCATTAAAGTCACATACAAAACTTGCAAAACGCAAAGCTTCATCATCTGCTACAGCTATGTTTCCAGAGGTTTGATACCCTAAATGAACTTCGTGTCCTTGTTCATGTAATCTTTTAAAGGTTCCTCCCATACTTATAACATCATCATCTGGATGAGGGCTAAAAATTAAGACACGTTTTTTTTCTGGAGTTGCTCTTTCTGGTCTTTTACTGTCGTCAGAATTTGGTTTTCCTCCAGGCCATCCTGTTATTGTGTTCTGAAGCTTGTTAAATATTTTTATATTAATATCATAAGCAGGTCCAGAATCTGCCAATAAATCGCTCATACCGTTTTCAATGTAATCTGCATCTGTTAACATTAAAATTGGTTTTTTAAGAGAAAGTGCTAAACTTAAAACAGCCTTTCTAATTAGATGATCTGTCCAAATAATTTTTTCTACTAACCAAGGTGTATTTATTCTTGTTAGTTTAGAAGCTGCCGCTTGATCTAAAATGAACATGGCATTATTATGTTCTTGTAAATAAGATGCAGGTACCTGACTTGTAACTGTATCTTCTACAGATTCTTTAATAATGTTAGATTTACTTTCTCCCCAAGCCATTAAAATTACTCTTTTGGCTTCCATTATTTTCTTAACACCTAAAGTAATTGCTGTTCTTGGTGTACTTGTTAACCCAGAGAAATCTGCACTTGCAGCTACTCTTGTAATATGATCTAAGGCTACTAATCTTGTTTTTGAATTTTGTAGTGATCCAGATTCATTAAAACCAATGTGTCCATTTCCTCCAATACCTAAAATTTGTAAATCGATACCTCCATAAGCTTCAATCTTAGCTTCATACTCATCACAATAACTTCTAATTTTATCTTTAGGTAGTGTTCCGTCTGGTACAAAACAGTTTTCAGGTAAAATATCAATGTGATTAAATAATTGTTCCTGCATAAAGCGAACGTAACTATTTACAGAATCTGGTTCCATTGGGTAATATTCATCTAAATTAAATGAGATTACATTTTTAAAACTTAAACCTTCTTCTTTATGTAAACGAACTAATTCTGCATACAGCCCCTTTGGAGAAGAACCTGTTGCTAAACCCAGGATGCAAGGTTGTTTTTGCGCTTGTTTTACTTTTATTAGGTTTTCGATTTCCTTTGCCACAGATCTTGATGCTGAAGAAGAATCTTTATAAACAACAGTACCTATATTTTCAAATCTTTTTTCAAAACCTGTTGCTTTATCTATATTACTTTTTAACATACTTTTTTTATTTATGTATTTAGAGTTTTATTTTTTTGTCCAATTTTTAATTTTATGACCTTTTATTGCGTAAAAAAGAATCATAACATAACAAGGTATTAATAGCCAATAACTATTTGTAGAAGCAGTAGCTATTGCTTCTAGTTCTTGCATACCATTTGTAATTAATTCGTATTTTTTAGCATCTACTATTTTACCATATAAAGGAGGTATTATTGCACCACCTGATATTGCCATAATTAATAAAGCAGAAGCTGTTTTTGTGAATTTCCCTAAACCTTTTAAAGTTAAAGGCCAAATAGCTGGCCAAACAAGTGCGTTGGCAATACCTAATGCAGCAACAAATAATATAGACGTATAACCAGTTGTATTTATAATACAAAAACTAAAAATGATACCTAACAGAGCACTTGCAACTAAGGCCGTTTTTTGTTTTATATATTTAGGTATTAAGAAGATGCCTAATATATATGTAGCAATCATTGCTAATAAAGTAAATGTTGTAAAGTATTTTGCTTCTTCACCAGTAAAACCTAATGAAATTCCGTAGGCAATAATGGTATCTCCTGCAATAACTTCTGCACCAACATAAAAAAATAATGCTAAAACCCCCAACCATAAATTAGGAAATTGAAAGATGTTTGTTTTTATATTTTCTTCCTCAATATTTTCTTCTATTTCATCAGCTTCAATTTGTGGTAATGGTGCTTTTCTAATTAAAATTCCTAAAAGAAATAACACAATAGCCATAATTAGATAAGGGATAAAAACGCTATCTGCCATGGAGTTTAATAAAATATTTTTTTCTTCTGATGTAACAGATAATAATTTTTCTTGAACATCATCTATACCAGAAAGTAATAATGCCCCAAAAATTAAAGATCCTAATGCACCCGCAATTTTATTAGCAATACCCATAATTGCAATACGTTTAGCACCACTTTCTATGGGACCTAAAATTGTGATATAAGGATTTGCAGCTGTCTGAAGAATCGTCATACCAATTCCTTGGATAAAAATACCCGTTAAAAACACCCAATATGTTCTTGCTTCTGCTGCAGGAATAAAAACTAACGCTCCAATAGCCATAATGATTAATCCTAAAGACATTCCTTTCTTATAGCCTATTTTATTTAAAATATAAGAAGCTGGCAAAGCCATTACAACAAAAGATATATAAGAGGCAGATGCAACTAGGTAAGATTGAGCATCTGTTAATTCATTAATAGTTTTCATAAACGGAATTAATGCTCCATTTATCCATGTAACAAATCCGAAAATGAAGAAAACTCCGGCTATTATTATAATAGGAATAGTACTGTTTTTTTTGTTCATTTTTTTAAATTTATAGATGTAAAATTAAAAAATAAAACAGTTTTTAATGAGTGGTTTAATGTTCTATTATTAGGGGTAGGGTGGTCAATGATTAAAAAATAACAAGAAAGTACTTCTGTTAGTTCGCTATTTTTTAAGTAAGTTTAGTTTTAAATAGGTTGTTTACTTTAGAAGTCTTAGCTATATGAAAAAGAATGATTTTGAGTGAAGTGATAAAAAATGGATTGTATTTACTACAATTCATTTTTCTTTTTATGAAACTTACTAAGATTTAAAACGAACTTCTAATAGGCTGTTTATTTGTGTAGAGAATTTGGTTAAATATTTTTACTTTTTTTGAGAAATAAATTGATTACTTATTTATACAAGGATTTTAAAAAGAAAATTAAATCTTCATAAAAAAAAGAGCAAGTAAAAGATATATCTTTTACTTGCTCTAAACTAATTCAAATAAACACTAATTAACACTAAAAATTTGATGCTCCAGTATCCCACCATAAACGGGTACCTGCATTATCTGATCCTTTTAATAAAGATACAGCTGTTGCTACACCTTCTGAATTTGTAGATATTTCACTATCTACAAATGGTATTCTTCTAATCTGAATATCAGTATCAACTAAGCCTCCACTTTGGTTACTTACAACAGGAAAAATCTTAGGATATCCTGTACGTCTAAATTCGCTCCAAGCTTCTTGTCCTTCCGGAAACATTGCAATCCATTTTTGAGTAATAATACGTTCTAGATTTTTTTCATTGGTTGCGCCACCATCCCAAGCTATTGTTATATTACTTAAAGCAGCTACACTGTTTGTTGCATTTATAGGATCTGTATAATCTAACGGTGTAGATATATTATCTACAATGTAAGAAGCAGACCCGCTTGCTCCATGTTGATCGAAAGATAATTGGATTCCTTTTTCATAGTTTGTTTGAGCACTTCCTGCGCCTGACCAATTCCTTAAAGATGCTTCTGCTTTTAAGAAAGCAACTTCCGATGCTGTCATTAACTGTACTTTAGATGTGTGAATATTATCATTAATAGCTGAAAAACCAATATAATCTGCTTTTTGAGCAAGTTCATCGGCATATGCTCCTAACAAAGGTAATCCTGCTCTAATACCTTTTACGGTTCCAGATACACTTGTTGGTGCATCAAAATAACTAGTGGCTCTAGAATCATTATAACCTGTTAATATAGACTCCATTGTAGCATTCATTCTTGTATCTCCCCAAGAGTTATCTAAAGTTGTTAAAGGATGATCGAATTCACTGTTCACAAAAAAACCATCTGCATTAGTTTCCATAACTCCTAAACTTTGACTTAACGCTTTTTCGCCTTCTAGTTTTGCTTTATCGGCATCTACCTTAGAAATACGAATTGCTAAACGTAAACGTAAAGAGTTTGCTAGTTTTACCCATTGTTTATAATCTCCGTCATAAGACAAATCGAAAGAAGCAAAACTTTTACTATCTATATTTGCCATTAAATTAGCTACAGCAGTATCTAAATCTGTGAAAAAGGCACTATAAACCTCTTGCTGAGAATCATAAATCCCTGCATTTTCTAAATCTCCAAAGTTTGAATAAACTATTGGTCCGAATACATCACTAACACGATGCATTGTCTCTACCTTTAAGATTAAGGCAACTGCATACAATGTAGGATAATCTATAGCTGTTAATTCACTAATAGTTTGTACATTATTCATTACATTAGTATAAGGAATACTCCAAATACTATTATTCCAACCGCTTATCATTTTATAAGTGGTGTTATTAGCTCCAGCAACAAATGGTCTTGGGTTTGTCATATACCCAGAATATACATCTGCGTTTAAATTTTGCTGTAATTGATATTGAGCAGCTGGACTGTATTTATAAATATTCTCGAAAATAGGTTTATATTTTGACCCTACATGCTGAAAATCTACCTCTAATTGTTCTTGCGTAATATTTCTATCATTTACATTGTAATCTTCTAAATTACTACAAGACGTAGCAACTAACCCTAAAACAATTAAACGTGCTAATATTTTATTTATATTTTTCATCTTTTATTTATTTTTTAGAATGTTAAATTAAGATTCAATCCAATACTTCTTGTTGAAGGAAGTCCTAGAATATCTACACCTTGTAATGCATTACCTGTACTTAAAGAAACGTTAGGATCGTGTGGCGCATCTTTATAAAAGAAAAACAAGTTACTACCTACTAATGATGCTTTAACTGAAGAGAAAAATGATTCTTCACTTAATTTAAAGTTATACCCCAAAGCAAATTCTGCTAACCTTACATTAGTTGCACTATAAATATATTCACCAGTAAAACCATTTCTACCACCTACTTTTCCATAATATTCTTGTGCTGTTAATGTTGATGTATTTCCAGCTAAATCTACCACTGCGATGTTAGCATTTTCGGTTTCTCTAGCAGAGTTATTACTAAATCCTTCTACAATAGCTTCGGTCATACTCATGGTTTCACCACCAAATTTTCCATCAATTAAAAAATCTATAGTAATATTTTTGTATTGAAAAGAGTTGTTCCAACCTAAAGTAAAGTCTGGGTTTGCGTTACCTACTTTTGTTAAACCATCAACCGTATTATCATCATTAGCTATTACCGCATCGTTGTCTACAATAGGCAACCCGTTTTCGTCTCTTCTAACTACTTGCGCATAAATATCACCAAAAGAACCACCTTCAACTAAATAAGAACCAAAAGTATTAGAGCTTTTACTAGATATTGTAAAAAACTCAGGTTCAATTAAACCTTCTAAGACTTGGCCATTATAAATTTTTTCAACAGTGTTCTTATTCGTTGCAAAGTTTAATATTGATGTCCATTCGAAATTATCATT
Organism: Polaribacter sejongensis; assembly: GCF_038024065.1. Lineage (NCBI taxonomy): Bacteria > Pseudomonadati > Bacteroidota > Flavobacteriia > Flavobacteriales > Flavobacteriaceae > Polaribacter > Polaribacter sejongensis. The sequence continues at coordinate 381,904 of NZ_CP150667.1, forward strand.
TTGTATAGGGGTGAAAAAAGTAGAAATTTCTACACCTGAATTAGAAATTTCACCAGAATTTAAATATGCTTGTTCTGCACCTATAATAGAAACGGATGTTGAAAATGCATAATATTGATCTACAGTTCTAGTATTATAATACCCTAAATCGATTCCAAATCTATTATTATTAAATTTCCATTCCGTACCAATTTCAAAAGATTTCTGTCTTTCTGGCTTAGGTGTAGAACCTGGAAAAGGTCTAATAGGATTTATTGAATTAACACCTCCACCACCAAAAAGAATACTACTATTAGGTGATATTCTGTCTGCAGAAAAACCACTACCAACTTCTGCATAAGATGTTCTTATTTTTCCAAATGAAATATGTTCTCCTAAATCAAATAATTCACTTAAAACACCTGTTACACCAACCGAAGGATAAAAGAATGAATTGTTTTCTTCAGGTAATGTAGAAGACCAATCGTTTCTAGCTGTTAAATCAATATAAATTTTTTCTTTAAAACCAATGGTTGCACTTGCAAATAATGAACTTACTCTTGTTTCTAAAGAGTTTTGCTCGAATTTTACAGAAGGATTTCCGTTAAAGTTTTGAAATGAGAATACATTTGCAAATTGTAAACCTCCACTTATTCCTGAATCTCCCACAAAAGATTCAGTTGTAGTACGTTTGGTACTAGTTCCTAGAATTGCTATTAGAGAAAAATCTTCATTAATACTGGTATTAATATTTGCTAAAAAATCTCCGTATAATTGTGTATAATCATTTTCTTCAACAATATACCTTCCGTTTTCTGGGGCTAAAGTGGCATTTGTTGTAGCATATATTTTTCTTTCAAAATCTAGAAATGATTTATCATACGTACCTCTAGTTTGTAATGTAAGCCAATCTGTAAGTTTAAAACTTAGATTTAATGAAGCAACTAATTTTGTATTTGTATCTTCAGAAACATTACGGTTTAAAATCCAATATGGATTTTGTTCTATATCACTAGTAAAAAATGTTCCAGGTTCTGATCCTTCACCACGAAACCATCTTTGAGTCATTATATTTCTGTTAGGATTGTAAACTTCAAAGTTAGAATAGTCAGATAATTTCTCTGTATCAGATTCAAAAGCATACACACCAACTAAAGGATTATAATATGTTGCAGAAACAGGTCTATTTACTACATTTTGAGTAGATCCCATAACACTTGCATTTACTGTTAACTTATCGTCAAAAAGCTTTGCAGTTTCTCTAATATTAAACGTATGTTGCTTTAACTTGTTTGTTGGTAAAGTTCCGCTTGCAAATGTATTACTATAAGAAAAATAAGTTTGTGCTTTTTCTGTACCACCCGATATAGATATTGCATTAATATTAGTAAACCCTGTAGATAAAAAATCATCAATATTACTTTGAGATTCATCATTAAAATCCATAACATAAGCAGAATTCTCAACAGTTAAATTTGAAGAGTAACCAACCTTAAAACTACCGGATTTACCTTTTTTAGTCGTAATTAAAATTACACCGTTTAAACCAGCACTACCATATAATGCAGAAGCAGATGCTCCTTTTAAAACCGTTAAAGACTCAATATCATCTGGATTTATTAAAGATAAAGCATCTCCTCCATCTCTATTACCGCCATCTTTACTCCCTAAAGAATTTCCTGGTTGGCTAGATGATGGGTTAGATAATGGAATACCATCTACAACATATAAAGGTTGGTTATTACCTATAGAAGAATTACCTCTTAAAGTTACTTTGACAGATCCACCAGCGCCTGAAGCGCTTCTAGAGATGTTTACACCTGCAACCTTACCCGATAAGCTATTTACAGGGTTTGTTTGTTTTACTTTATTTAACTCATCTGCATTAATGTCTTGAGCTGCATAGGTTAAAGATTTTCTTGATTTTTTAATACCAAGTGCTGTAACAACAATTTCATCTAATTGACTTGCATCTTCTTCTAAAATAACATTTACTTTATTAGAAGTGCTTAAAACTGTAAAATTTTTTGCTTTCATTCCTAAAAAAGAAAAGCTTAAAATGTCCCCAACAGAAGCTTTAATGGTATACATACCGTCAAAGTCTGTTTCTGTTCCTATTGTTGTACCCTGTACAACAATACTTACTCCTGGCAGTGTAGTTCCGTCTAATTTAGAAGTAACTGTACCAGAAATTGTTTTTTCTTGTGCTTTTACGCTTAATGTAAAAACAATAGAAAAAACAATAAATAGTAATGTTTGAATTTTTTTCATGGAAATAAATAATTTTAGTTAATAATAAAATTGGTTAGTTATTATTCTCAAAATTAATAAGTTACATGTGTATTTGTAAGGGGGTAATAGAGCTATAAAGAGGGGGTATTAGTTCATTTTATATTTTGAACTTAATTTAAACAATTAAGAAATACAAACAGGTATTTGTAAAGTAGTAAAACGAGTAAAGATATGATGAAAATGTATCTTGAGTAAGTAATAGGGGAGAAGCACTATTAAAGTATATATTAGGAGCTTTATTTAATTAGATTTCTGAAGGTTCTTTAACTGTGGGTGTTTTAATATTATAGGAGCAGTAGTTGTTTGCATGCTATTTTAGCTTTGTAAATAATATAAGCACTCACTATCTTATCACTATGGTTCTAGGATATAGTATATTTTGATGTTGACTTGTTTATTCTAAATTAAAAATGATTTAAAACGTCTATTCTGATTACATACATCCTTTTCTCTGACTTTATTCAGTAAGAAGTGCAGCTATAAAAGCCTTCTTTTTCTTGCTATTATAGCTGCTCTTACCTATTTTCGGCAGAAATTAAAATAGAAAATTTAGAATCTAAATAGGAAAAATAAATTTTGTTAAACGAAATTTTAAAAAGCTAAAAATTAATAGAATGATTATTTTATACGAACTTCTAAAGGATTATTTATTTTTTTTGAGAATATTTTTAAATAAGCTTCCCAGGCTTGTCTTGTTTTAAATTGATTGCTTTTCTTCCATCCAAAACCAGCATAATAAACTACTTTATTATTTTTTACTTTTAGATGTGCGTAAGCGTTGCTTAAATCCGGAGTATCAATATCATATTTCTCAAATCCAGAAAAAGTGTTTCTATCAGCAATAATTGCAGATCCAAGTTCAGAATCTGCATGAGGTTGCCAATAACTTACCCAACCTTCATCTTTGTTACCAGAAACTTCTCCGTCTTTTTTATGTAAAGTTAAACCTGCAGAAATTTGATCGACTCCTTCAATTGAAGTTGAAAATTTAGAAAGATTACTTCCAAGATCTAAACTGATTGTTTTAGATTCTTTAATTATCTTACCAGAAGCATCCCAGTTAGCATATTCTAAATAAAAGCTAGTTCTTATTGGTCCTGTAGTAATTGTTTTCCATTTTGTATAATTTTTAGATAAAAAATAAGTACTATCTATTTTAACAGCAATACCACCAATACCTCTACTAGAACCAACGTGAAAATCATCTAAACCTTCACCTGTATCTTCATGATAAGACCCTGTTTTATCAATTATAGTTTCTTTGTACCATTTATTTATTATTGGGTATTTTACTTTTTTTAACCAAGCATCAACACCGCTAGATAAAGTTCCTCCAGGAACATTTTCTTCTACCATTTTTTGTGCAACGGGTCCGTAAACTCTAAATGCTACTTTATCGTTTTCCCAAGTATAGTCATCTGTTCTTTCTGGGACAAAACGAGAATAGCATAACTCTTCTGCTTTTGGTTTTTCTGCATCAGAAATAGTTACAACTTCAAAGTTTACTTCAGAATTAGCTGCTATTTTAGGTTGAAATAACAATTGATCCATTGCTCCATCTCCATCAGTATCTACTAATTGTGTAACCAAAAGTTTACCTGTTGTTGTGTTTTTTATGCCTATAGAAGAAAGGTTTTCTGTACTTAGCGCTGTTCTTTGAATTTCTACGGTTTCAAAGGTACGCTCGAAATTCAGTGTGTTTTTAACGGTAATAATTGTATCCTTTTTTTCTTGAGAGCAAGAACATAAAAGTGTTACAATTAATAAACATGAAAGTGTTTTAATTGTATTCATTATTATATTAGGTTTTAGTTTTTAACTTAAAAACCTGCCTCATTTCTATAATAAGGCAGGTTTTATTTATTTAATCTTCATTAGCTGGTTTACCAATAGTAGCTAAAATTCCACCATCAACATAAACCACTTGTCCGTTAACAAAATCACTTGCTTTAGAACTTAAAAAAATAGCTGCGCCTTGTAAATCATCTGGATCACCCCATTTGCCTGCGGGAGTTCTACTTACAATAAAATCATTAAAAGGATTACCTTCAATTCTAATTGGCTCTGTTTGACTTGTTGCAAAATATCCTGGACCAATACCATTAGTTTGAATATTATATTTAGCCCATTCTGTAGCCATATTTTTGGTTAACATTTTTAGGCCACCTTTTGCTGCTGCATAAGCACCAACAGAGTTTCTACCTAATTCACTCATCATAGAGCAAATGTTAATGATTTTACCGCTTTTTCTTTCTATCATTCCTTTAACAACATGTTTAGAAACAATAAAAGGAGCCACTAAATCAACATCAATTACAGCTTTAAAATCAACCACTTCCATTTCTACTAAAGGAGTTCTTTTAATAATACCTGCGTTATTTACTAAAATATCAATATTACCAATTTCTGCTTCAATTTTGGCTACACTTTCTTTTACTGCATTTTCATCAGTAACATTAAAAAGAGAACCATAAGCGTCTATACCTTCGGCTTTATATTCTGCTAATGCTTTGTCTAATTTTTCTTGAGAAGAATTTCCGTTCACTATAATTTTAGCTCCGGCATTTCCAATTCCTTTAGCCATTGCCATTCCAAGACCATGAGTTGCACCTGTTATTAATGCTACTTTTCCTGATAAATCAAATAAGTTAATTGACATAATCTTTTATTTTAATTCGTTTATTTTACAATGATCCATATCACCATAATCTAAATTTTCACCAGCCATTCCCCAAATAAAAGAATAACTACTTGTGCCAGATCCAGAGTGAATTGACCATGGTGGAGAAATTACAGCTTCATTATTTCCCATCCAAATATGTCTAGTTTCTGTTGGTTCTCCCATAAAATGACAAACAGCTTGGTCTGCTGGAACTTCAAAATAAAAGTAAACTTCCATTCTTCTATCATGCACATGTGCAGGCATAGTGTTCCAAGAACTTCCAGGTTTAATAGTTGTCATCCCCATTTGTAGTTGGCAAACATCTACCACACTATTTACAATATATTTTCTTAAAGTTCTTGCATTTGCAGTTTCTGGCGCTCCTAACTCTATAACTTCTACATCATCTTTACCAATTTTTTTATTTGGAAAAGCTTTGTGAGCAGGAGTGGAGTTTAAGTAAAATAAAGCTGGGTTTTCTGATGATGCACTAGAAAACATAACATCTTTGTTTCCTTTACCTACATATAATGCTTCTTTATGTTCTAAAATATAAGAAGTTCCATCAACAATTACTGTTCCTTTTTCTCCAACATTTATAATTCCCAATTCTCTTCTATCTAAAAAGTTTTCAGATTTTAAAGGATTTATAGTTTTTAGTTTTAAAGATTCGTTTGTTGGTACTGCACTACCTGTTATAAATCTATCATAATGAGAATATACTAGGTTTATAACATTTGGAATCATTAAATTGTTTACTAAAAACTCTTCTCTAAGCCTTGTTGTGTTGTAGTTTTTTACATCTTTTGGAGATGCTGCGTATCTTGTTGTGAAATTTGTTATCATTCTTAAATTTAAAGATTAATTGTAAGTTCTCTTACAAAAGTAATAAAAAATATAAAAATACAATCGATTGTATTTTTATATTTTTATATTTACCTTTTATTTATGATAATAATATGTTTAGTTTTACCCTAATATAGGTGCCAATAAAAAATGGATTTTTTTTTAAAATGGAAAACACTGAAGTAACCATACATGACATTGCTGCAATTTTAGGAATAGATAGTTCTACGGTGTCTAGAGCATTAAACAACAGTCCTAGAGTTGCTGAAAAAACAAAAAATAAAATTTTAGAAAAAGCTAATGAATTAGGTTACCAGAGAAACCATTTGGCTTCTAATTTAAGAAAAAATAAAACTTATACATTGGGGGTAATTGTACCAAGAATTTCTAGAGATTTTTTTTCTTCTACAATTTCAGGAATAGAAGAAACAGCTTTTAAGGCTGGGTACAATGTTATTATTTGTCAATCTTTAGAAAGTTTAGAAAGAGAAGAAAATATTATAAAAACGTTATTATCAAATAGAGTAGATGGAGTTTTAATTTCTATTTCTATGGAAACTACAAACTATAAACATTTAGAAGGATTAAAAAAAAGAAACATACCGTATGTTTTTTTTGATAGACATTGTAATATAGAAGGAAATAGTAATGTTCTTATTGATGATTTTGATGCAGCATTTGTTGCTACAGAGCATTTAATTACGAAAAAAAGTGAAGTTATAGCACATTTTTCTGGACCTCAGAATTTAGAAATTTATAAAAATAGATTTAAAGGCTACAAGGCAGCATTAAAAAAATATAATATTCCATTTAGTAAGGAATTAGTAATTTCTTCAAGTTTAATGGAAAGTGATGGAGAAGAAAATGTAAAAAAGCTATTAACATTACCTTATAAGTTAGATGGTTTGTTTTGTGCAAATGATGTTGTAGCTATTGGAGCAATAAAATATTTAAAAAATATAAAAGTAGAAATACCTAAAGACATAGCTATTGTTGGTTTTAGTAACGAATCTATTTCTTCTGTAATAGATCCATCATTAACAACAATTAACCAACCAGGATTAGAAATAGGTATAACTGCTACAAACTTGTTAATTTCTCAAATTGATGATAAATCAAAAATAATTACCAATGAAACTATAATTGTAAAAACAAATTTAATTGAACGCAATTCTTCTTTAAGAGTTTTTGAGTAAAATGTACTTATCAAAACTCTTCTTTTTAAAGACCTATATGAAATTTATAAAAATAATATTCTCTTTCCTTTTAATCTTAGTAACATATTCTACTATTTCTCAAGATTTCTCTGGTACTAATCAATCATTAAAATTTAAACAATTTTCTTTAGTAGATGGTTTATCTCAAAGTTCTGTATTGTGTATTATGCAAGACTCTAAAGGATATATGTGGTTTGGTACAAGAGATGGTTTAAATAAATATGATGGCCATACATTTAAAACATACAGACACAATTATAAAGATAAAAATAGTATAAGCAATAGTTTTATAAAAACCTTAGTTGAAGATAAAAACGGAGATATTTGGATTGGGACAAACAACGGTTTAAATAAATTTACACCTAATAATGATAGTTTTGAACGTTATAAACATTCAGAAACTAAAAAAAGTAGCTTTGATAATGAAATTTGGAGTTTAACATCTGCAGGAGACAATAATTTATGGGTTGGTACAAACTCTGGTTTAGAAAAGTTTAATATTATAACTAAAGAAAGAACAGACATTGCAAAGGATTCTGTCCATTTATTAAAAAATCAAATTAGATCTTTATTTAGATCTTCTGATAATAATTTATGGATTTGTAATAGAAAAAATATTATTGTTTATAATGATAGTATAGTTAAAGAGATTTCTTATCCTCAGACTCAAGTTAGAAAAACAACAAGAAACTACGCGCCAATTGTTTATGAGGATAAAAACAATACTATTTGGTTGGGGTATAGAGATGGTTTAGCGGTCTTTAATCCTCAAAAAAACGAGTTTCAACATTTTAAAATAAAAACAAATAAAATAAGTTCTATTAATGAAGAGGTTAGGTCTGTTTATGAAGATTTTTATGGAAACATTTGGGTAGGTACTTACAATGGTTTATATATAATTAATAAAGAAAAAAATGTAATCAATCATTACCTGCATGACGAAAAAAATAAAAATAGTTTAAGCCAAAATTCTATTTTTAATATTACAGGAGATACAAAAGGAAATGTTTGGATTGGTACCTATGCTGGTGGAGTAAATTATTACGACAGAAGTTTTGACCTTTTTAAAAACTATTACATAGGGGCAAGTAATTATAAATTAAATTATAAAGTTATAAGCTCTATTGTAGAGGATGCTTCTAAAAATTTATGGATTGGTACCGAAGGTGGAGGTATTAACTTTTTAAATATAAAAACGGGGAAATTTACATATTATACGCACAATGAAGACAACCCAAAATCTATAAGCACTAATAATGTAAAAGCACTTCTAAGAACAAGTGAAGGTAACTTTTGGATTGGTACACACGATGGTGGTCTTAATTTTTTAAACCCAACAAAAACACCTTTCAATTTTAAAAAATTTAATAATGATTCTAACGATAGTTTAAGTATTAGTAATGATAGAATTATTTCATTATTTGAAGATGTAAATAAACATATTTGGGTAGGAACTTCTGGTGGAGGATTAAATGTGTTTCATAAAAAAAAGAAAACCTTTCTAAGAGTTAAAAATACAGAACAATCTATTGGGGAAATAATTTATAATATTTCAAAAACAGAAGATAAAAATGTTTTATTAATTTCGGGCAACAAAGGTTTAGCAAAGATAAACATAAACACTAAAGAGATAGTACCTATAAAATATAAACAAGAAAGAGAAGAAGATACTTCTATTATTACCCTTTGTGCTTTTGAAGATAAACAGCGTAATTTATGGATAGGTACAGAAGGTTATGGACTCTATTTTTACAATTATACTACAAAAGAAACAATAAATTATGGTTTGGAAGAAGGATTACCAAACCAAGTTATTTATACTGTTTTACCCGACGATTATAATAATTTATGGTTTAGTACAAATAAAGGGTTAAGTAGATTAAACTTAGAAAGTAATCAGTTTAAAAACTTTGATATTTCTGATGGTATATCTAGTAATGAGTTTAATTATAACTCTAAAATTAAATTGCAAAACAAAGAATTGATGTTTGGTAGTACAAACGGAATTGTATTTTTTAATCCAAATAAAATTTTAGAAAATTCTTTTATTCCTCCAGTTTATGTTACCTCTGTTTCTGTAAATAATAAGCCATATTTATCAGGTTCTTCAATAAATGAAAAAATAACTCTTAACCACAATCAAAATGTCTTTAATTTTAACTTTATAGCTTTGAGTTATTCAAAATCAGAAAAAAATGAATATGCTTACAGATTAGATGGTTTTGATAAGAATTGGAATTATATAGGACATAATAAATCTGCTACTTACACAAATTTAGACGCAGGTAATTATACCTTTAGAGTAAAAGCATCTAATAATGATGGCCTCTGGAATGAGAAAGGACACTCTATTTATATAACTATACTACCTCCTTTCTGGAAAACTTGGTGGGCATATTTAATTTATTCAATTTTAATTATTGGTAGTTTATTTTTGATTAGAAAATATTCTTTGTTAAGGATATACGAAAAAAACGAACTAAAACAAGAGCGTTTAGAAAAACAAAAAATAGAAGAGATAAATAGATTAAAATTGACGCTATTTACTAATATCTCTCATGATTTTAGAACACCGTTAACTTTAATTATTGGTCCTTTAGAGAGGATGTTAAAAAATAATGAAGGTTCTATTTCTATACAAAACCAACATAAAACCATGTACAGAAATGCAAGTGTTTTGTTGCAGTTAATCAATCAATTGTTAGATTTTAGAAAAAGTGAAACAGGTAAATTAAAGTTACGAGCATCAGAAAATAATATTGTTTCGTTTATAGAAAATATAAAGAAATCTTTTGATGAAATGGCAGATTATAGAGAAATTGATTTTACATTTAAATCTAAAGATAAACATATTGATATATGGTTTGATGATGTAAATTTAAAAAAGGTAATTTTTAATTTATTATCAAATGCTTTTAAATTTACACCTAACAATGGTAAAATTAGAATTAAATTATCTACTTATACAAAACCTAAAAATTTAAAGCAGTTTATTCAAATAGAGATAAAAGACGACGGAAAAGGAATTCCTAAAAAGAATGTCAAATTTATTTTTGATAGATTTTATCAAATAAAAAGAGATGAAAACTCTAGATCAGGAACAGGTATTGGTTTGGCATTGGTAAAAAGTATTATAAAACTTCACAAAGGAAGTATTACAGTAAAAAGTAAAGAAAAGGAAGGAGCAACTTTTGTAATTCAATTGCCGTTTGGAAACTCACATTTACAAAAAGAACAAATAGTTGATATATCTGAAGAGGTAAATGAAGCCGTTTTTTTAGAAGATAATCCTATAAATTATTTAGAAGAAAAACCTAAAAACAATAATATTGAAGATATAGATGATAATATTCCTACCTTACTATTAGTAGAAGATAATACGGAGGTTAGAAACTTTATCAAACAAATTTTTGAGAATAACCATAATATTTTAGAAGCAGAAAATGGTGAGGTAGCATTAGAAATAGCTAAGAATAATTCGATAAATTTAATTATTAGTGATGTTATGATGCCAATAATGGATGGTATTGAGCTTTGTGAAAAAATTAAAACAGATGTTGTTACCAGTCACATTCCTGTGTTACTTTTAACGGCAAAAACTTCTAAAGAATCTCAAAAAGAAGGTTATAAAACAGGTGCAGATGCCTACCTAACTAAACCTTTTGATGCTAGTATTTTAGAACAAAAAGTAATGAACCTTTTGCAGACAAGGCTAAATTTTATTAAAAAGTTTAAAAAAGATATTATTTTAAAACCTAAGGAATTAGAAATAACATCTGCAGATGAAATTTTTCTTAAAAAGTGTATTACAATTGTAGAAGAAAATATCAATAATTCAGAATTTACTATTGTTGACCTTATAAATGAAATAGGAATGAGTCGTTCTGCTTTTTATAGAAAATTAAAAGCATTAACAGGTCAATCTATAATAGAGTTTATTAAAACAATTAAATTAAAAAGAGCTGCTCAATTAATATCACAAACAAAACGTACTATTTCTGAAATAGCGTTTGAGCTTGGTTTTAATGATTTAAAACACTTTAGAAAATCATTTAAAAAACAGTTTAATGAGTTGCCTTCTCAATACAGAGTAAAAAACCATGAAGACATTCAATTAAATTCTTAATAAAAAATATAACACTTAAACTTCTTTATTCTAGTGGGTTATTCTTTTTATGAACAAATACCCCCATTAGATTGAGCTATTTGTCCCTCTTTTTTTTGTTAAAAGTCTCTTAAATTTACGGTATAATATAAAATATTTTAGGAATGAAAAAACAGTTTAAATTGTCTTTAATTAAATTAAAAACAAACGGAATTTTCTTTTTCTTGTTACTAAGTGTACTTACTACTTATGGTCAAGAAATAACAATTTCAGGTATTGTTACAGATGAAATCGGTTCTCCATTACCTGGAGTTTCGGTATCTGAAGCAGGAACCACAAAAGGAGTTTCTACAGATTTTGATGGTAATTATGTTATAAAGATAACAGCAGGTTCATCTTTAACTTATAGTTATATAGGGTATAAATCTGTTACAAAAAAAATAGGTAAAGAAAATAAAGTAAATATAAGTTTGTCTCCAGATGTAGAAAACTTAGACGAAATAGTTATTGTTGGATATGGGGCTGTTCAGAAAAAAGATTTAACAGGTTCTGTAGCGTTAGTAGATGTTGGTCAATTAACAAAAGCACCTGTTGCAAATTTCGATCAGGCTTTATCTGGTAGAGTAGCAGGGGTGCAGGTTAGTTCTGGTGGCGGAGAACCCGGAAGCGCAGCAAATATTGTAATTAGAGGAGGTAATACTGTAAACGGAGATAATTCTCCTTTATATGTTTTAGATGGTTTTATTGTAGAAGATTTTAATCCTGGTTTAGTAGATCCATCAGACATAGAGTCTATGAGTATTTTAAAAGATGCTTCTGCTACAGCAATTTACGGTGTACGTGGTTCTAATGGAGTTGTTATAATTACAACTAAAAGAGCAAAAGAAGGAAGAACAAAAATTACTTATGAGTCTAGGTTAGATGTAAAACAAGTTTCTAAAACGTTAGATGTTTTAGATGCTTACGAATATATCAAGTTAAATTTAGAACTAAATGAAGGTTCTACAAGTTTAAGGTTCTTTTCTGTACCAGATGCAGATACCGGAAATAGTGTTATTGTTGGTGGTTTAGAAGATTACGCAGATTATCCTTCGAGAAATTGGCAAGATGAAGCTTTTAGAACAGCGTATTCTAAAACACATAAACTTAAAATTTCTAGTGGTACAGAGAAAACTAGATTTAATGCATCTATAAACATGGTTGAAGATCAAGGATCTTTATTAAAATCAGAATATGAAAGATTAAACGGAAGAGTTACTTTAAACCATAAAGTAAATGATAAATTAGACGCAACTATAGATATAAATTATACAACCTACAGTCAAGAAGGATTAAACACAAAAGGAACATCTTCGTATTCATTTTTAAGAAGTTTAATAGGGTATACGCCAGTAGCAAATAAGTTTTTAGATTATAATGGACAAGATCCTTTAAATAATATTAGTAATGAATATGATGTAACTAATATTGTTTCTTGGCATCCATTAGTATCATTAAATAATGAATATAGAAAAAGTGAAACAGATCAATTAATAACAAATTTACGTTTAAGATATAAGGTAACACCAAAGTTAACTTTAGATGCTAAAGGAAGTTATAATTCTCAATACAGAAAAACGGGTCAGTTTTATAATAGTCAAACGGTATATGGTAGGTTAATAAATAAAATAGACGGTATTAATGGTTCTTTAGATAATAGCCGTTGGAAATATTATTCATCAATAAATACGCTAAACTATAAAAATACATTTAACGACCACAAAATAGATGCTCTTGTTGGTGTAACTTTAAATATTAGAAATTTCGATCAAACCTATTTTAAATCTATAGATATTCCTCAATATGTAGAACATTTAGGTATTAATGCTATTGATGAGGGTACTTTAAATGATGCGAATGATATAAATTCAAGTGAAAAAAGAAGTGTTTTTTCATTATTAGGACGTTTAAATTATGGATATAAGAATAAATATTTACTTACAGCTTCTATTAGAAGAGATGCATCATCTGCTTTTCCAGAAAGTAATAGAGTTGGTTATTTTCCATCAGTAGCTGTATCGTGGAAAGCAGAAGAAGAAAGGTTTATTAAAAATTTAAACATTTTTTCTCAGTTAAAATTTAAATTAGGTTATGGTAAAACGGGTAATGATAGAATTCTTAATTATAATGCTGGTAATCAAATTTTAACATCAAACAATGCATCTTATTTTTTTAATGGACAAACGATTCAAGGGCAACGACCTACTAGTTTTGGTGCAAATTTAGATTTACAATGGGAAACAACATCTCAATTTAATGCAGGTTTAGATATGTCATTTTTAAATGATAGAATTTCTTTAACTACAGAGGTATATCAAAAAGACACAAAAGATTTACTTCTTAATTCTGATGCAGCTCCTTCTCAAGGATTTTCTACACAATGGGTAAATTCTGGACAAGTAAGAAATAGAGGTTTAGAAATAAGTTTAAGTACTAGAAATATTCAGACAAAAGACTTTAGTTGGACAACCGATTTTAATATATCATTTAATCAAAATAAGGTAATTTCTTTACCAGAAAGCAAACCAATTTTTGGAACACCAGATTATTATTGGAGGCTTAGTAGCCAACAATATATTGTTGAAGAAGGAAAACCTTTGGGTAATATGTTTGGGTATATTTCTGATGGAGTTTATCAACCAGAAGATTTTGAAAACTACAATGCAAACGATGCATCACATACTTTATTAGCATCGCAACCTAGTTACAGAAGTCATCAAGCCGGAGATGAAAAATACAAAGATTTAAATGGTGATGGAGTAATTACAAATGATGATAAAACTATTATTGGTAATGGGTTAGCAAAGCATTTTGGAGGTTTAGGAAATACGTTTAAATATAAAAACTTTCAATTAAATACATTTTTTCAATGGTCTTATGGTAACGATATTTTAAATGCTAATAGAATGGTTTTTGAAGATATGAATACTGTAGGACAAAATCAGTTAGCTACCGTAACAGATAGATGGACTATTGATAATCAAGATACAGATATTTATAGAGCAGGAGGACAAGGTTTTGAAGATATTTCTTCTAGAATTATTGAAGATGGTTCTTATATAAGATTAAAAACAGTGAATTTTTCATATAGTTTTCCACAACCGATACTAGAAAAAATGAAGTTAAATAGCTTAGAGTTATTTATTTCTGGACAAAATTTAATAACATGGACAAATTACTCTGGTTTTGATCCGGAAGTGTCTGTAAATAGTTCAGCAATTATGCCTGGTATAGATTACTCTGCCTATCCAAAGCATAAGATATTTAGTTTAGGTTTAAATGTTTCATTTTAAAAAATACAATTATGAAAATTAAGATAATAATATTATTACTACTAATACTTACAATACAAGGTTGCGATAATCAATTAGATATTGAACAAAACGATAGCATTACATCTACAACATTATATAATTCAGAATCTGGTGCTTTAGCAGGGTTAGCAGGTGTATACAGTAGAGTAGTTACAGCGTATAAAGAAGCAGAAATTAACGCACTTTACCCATCTAGTTATACAGATGAGGGGCATTATAATAGAGTTGGAGCTTTTGGTTATATTAAAAATGATTTTTCTTCTTCAGATACTAAGTTAAGAATACTTTGGACAAGTTATTACGAAGGTATTGTAAGTGTTAATACTTTTTTAATAGGTGTTAGAAATTCTGATATAGATGAAACTCTAAAACAACAACTAATTGCAGAAGGTCATTTTTTAAGAGCTTTTATTTATTTCGATTTAGAAAAAGCCTTTGGCGGTAAAGAAGGAATACCAATGCAATTAGAAGAAACTATTGGAGAGTTGTTACCTAGAACTTCTGGTATAGATGTTTATAAGCAAATTATTGCTGATTTAGAATTAGCAGAAAAAGATTTGCCAGAAGATGCAGATGTTACACCTGGTAGAGCAGGTAAAGGTGTTGCTAGAGGTTTGTTAGCAAGAGCATATTTATATATTGCAGGTGAGCCTTTTAACGAACCCGGAGCTTATGAGAAATCAAAAGAATGGAGTGAAGCTATTATAAGTAATTCTTATTACCAATTAAATTCTAGTTACCAAGATGTGTTTAATAAACTAGCAATGGAAGAGTATGATAATAAAGAAGTACTTTTTCAAATAGGTTTCTCTTTTGCAAATTCAGATGTAAATCAATCATCAAAATTAGGTGCAGTTGCTGGTATGTTAGTGCACGATGAAGGTTGTGGAAAAGGTTTTGCTTTAATGAATGCAACAATTTCCTTATTACAAAAATATAGATCAGATATTTCTGATGAAAGAGGATTGTGGAACGTAAACCCGTACTATGTTCCAAGATTAAATGACTGTAATACAGAGCTTCTTAATAATCAATTTTTAGAAGTAGCATCAAAATATAGAAGATCTTTAGAAAGTAATAACACCAACTCATCTTATGGGGCACACCATTGGCCAGTTTTAAGGTTTTCTGATGTTTTATTAATGTATGCAGAAGCAGAAAATCAAATAAACCCAGGTTCTAGTTTAGCTTTAAATGCTGTAAATCGCGTAAGAAACAGAGCTAAAGCAACACCTTTTACAGAGATTAATGAAGGGTTAATACAAGAAGAAAGAATGTTAGAATTGTGTTTTGAAGGGCATAGAAAATACGACCTTTTAAGATGGGGTATTTTAGAAGAAAGAGTAAATGAAACTAAAAGTATAATGGAAACTTTAGGAGCAGATTCAGATTTTGTAAATACAGATTGGTCTATCTATGCAGATGCTAATGTTGGGCCAGACGGAATTCCTTTAAGCGGAGACGAACCAACTACTTTAGAAGTTAGATTAAATAGCCTTAGCTCTTCTTTTAATTATTTTGATGGTTACAATAATTTTGATATCTCTAAACATTATATACTGCCAATACCAGAACAAGAATTAGGTGTAAATACAAACTTATCTCAAACAGCAGGTTGGTAAAATTTTAGTTTAAAATTTAAAACATAAAGATGAAAAACATAAAACAAATAGTATTCAGTACACTTTTGCTAACATTTTTGTTTACAAGTTGCGAAGATTTTGAAGAGGTAAAAACACCCGATTTTGAAGTAAGTGTAAAGCAATCTATCGCTGTGGGCGAAGAAGTAGAATTTACAATAGAAAATGCGCCAAATTTCTTGAGTTTTTATTCAGGAGAATTTGGTAAAGAATATCAATATAGAGATAGAACAAATATAGAAGGAACTGTAAATATGTCTTTTGATTGTGCTCAAAATTATCAAAACGGAACAAGTCGTTCTAATCCTGGTTTATCTATTCAATATTCTTCAGATTATGATGGTTCTGGAACAGCAGCAGCAATTGCTGCGTCAAATTGGACAGATATTTCAGATAAATTTATTTTACCAACAAACAGAACGTACGAATGGACAAATTCTGGTATAGGAGATATTACAGACTTAGCAGCAGAAGGTCAGTCGGTTTATATTGCCTTTAAAATATTGGCAGAAGGAAAAACATCCGAAGGTAACAGACAAGGAGAATATCGTTTTAATAATTTTGTAATAGATTTATCGGTAGCAGGTAAAACAACAACTTTACCCGTTACAGATTTAGAAAGTACAGAGTGGCAAACCGTAAACGTACAAGGTTCTGGAGATGCAAATACAAACGAATGGATTTGGTGGTCTAATGATTTTTTTAGAATGAATGGTACTTCTGCAGATTTTACAAATGAAGATTGGTTAATTACTGATAAAATTAATTTAACAGCAGTTTTACCAGATCAAGCAATTTCACTTAAATCATATTCAGAACGTTTAGAATCATTTAAACATATTTATTCAGAAGCAGGGGTTTATACAGTAACCTTTGTAGGTAATAATACTACTGTTTATGGAAATGAAGAAGATGTTAAGGAGTTAACAATAGAGGTGTTAGAGTAATTACCCCCTCTTTTTATATTAGTTGCCCCCTCTTTTTAATAAAAGAGGGGGTTTATTTTTATAATCTAATTAAAAAACAATATTAACATGAAAAAAATTACTTTTTTACTAATGTCTTTAATAGGTATTAGCGCAATTACAAATGCACAAGTTACAGCAACAGGCTCTTATAGTTCTGATGCTACTGTAACGATAACAAATGTTACAACGGATGAAGATAATGGAGATGGTTTTGGTGACGGTGCAAAACTTATAGATGGATCAGATGCTACTTCAGAAACTGAAACAGCATATTTTACATTTGATGGAACAATGGAGAATGGTGCTGACTATACTATTAATACAACATTATATAATGTTACTAATAATTTTTGTATTGTTTCTGTTGCTTTATATAATAAAACAGATGGTACTGAATTGGCTATAACTAGTACTCAAACATCGGGAGTTTCAAATGGTTTACAAGGAATGAGTAGTACTTCTGTTGATAAAATTGTAGCTATGGAATTGATGTACACTGCTACTGCTACCGATATTGGTGATGTATTAGAAGTAAGGTTTATAAAAACTCAAGCTTCAGCAGCTCGTAATTATGCTATTGATGTTTTAAAACTAAATGGAACAGCTGTAAGTGTTGCAACAACCACTTTTTCAGAAACAGGTAATTGGAGTGCTATAGGAGATGTTGAATTAAGTAATACAAATACCGATGCTGATAATGGAGATGGTGTTGCTGATGGAGCACTTTATGCAGATGTACAAGCTGCGGTACTTGGTAATGGTTCTGCATTTACGTTTGACGAAACTATGGAAGAAGGAGACGCATATTCAGTGGTTACAAAAATGTATATAACAAATACTTGTTATACTGTGATTGACGTGTCTTTATTTAATGTAACTAGTGGAGTTCAATTAACTACATTTAAAGCTAATATACCTAATAATACAACTGTTTTGGAAGTGTCATTAAGCTATACTGCATTAGCTAGTGATGAAGGTGATGTATTAGAATTAAGATACGAGAGTGCTCACGGAAGTCCAAATGTATGTCGTGATTATTCTATAGATAATGTAGCAATTAATGGTTCTGTAATATCATTAAGTTTAGCAGTTGCATCTACGGAGGATGCTATTTTAGGTAAAAACATTTCAATATTCCCTAATCCTGCAGAAGATATTATAAATATCAAAAACGAAAGCACTATTAATATAAAAAGTATCAAACTTACTGATATTACAGGTAGGGAAGTATTAAATGGAGATTTTAAAAAAACCATTGATGTTGCAAGTTTTTCTCGTGGAATTTATTTGTTAAAATTAGAATCTGAATTAGGTAATTATACAACTAAAAAACTAATATTAAAATAGAGTAATAAAATTCCAACCCTATTTTTAAGGTAATAAAAAGGATAGGTTTATTATAGATCTATCCTTTTTTATTTTAACTTAAGTTCACTAAACTATAATTTAAATACTGTTTAGTGATTAATATCTGCTATTAATTTTAAAAGAATAGTAAATACCTCTCTTAAGGTTAATTTGCCCCTCTTTATTACTTTATAAATGAACGAATTTTACATCATATTAAATAGCATCAGAATTACAAGTTAAAAGCCCGGTTAAAAAAATAAATTATTATGATAAAAGAAATAGTTATTAGAATCTCAAAAGGTTCAATTTTAATTTTGTGTTTGGTACTAACAAACTGTAAAGATTCTAATAAGAAATTAAAAGAAACTACAGTTGTTTCAAACATAGAAAAAACATTAAATTTTAATTTAGAAAGTGCAATTGCAGATTGTCAAACACAATTAGAAAGAGCTGTGCCTAAATTAACAGATTTAACAAAACATCCAAGGTTTATAGAAAAAGAAGATACAGACTGGCATCAAGTACCTAATGATAAATTAATGTGGACTTCTGGGTTTTATCCAGGGATTTTATGGTATGCTTACGATGTAACTGGAGATAATAAATGGAAAAAAGAAGCAATTAAGCGTACAGAAGTTTTTGAAGATTTTAAGAACATTACAGAACATCATGATATTGGTTTTATGATGTTTCCTGCCTATGGTAACGGTTTTAAAATAGGTGATAAAAAAGAATATAAAGACATCTTATTAACATCTGCAAACTCTCTTGCAACAAGATTTAATCCAAATGTAGGAACGATAAAATCTTGGTCTAATAAAATGCATCCAAGATGGAAACAGCACATTACTATTATAGATAATATGTTAAATTTAGAATTGTTGTTTTGGTCAGCAAAAAATGGAGGGAATCCTGTACATTATGATATGGCTGTAAAGCATGCAGAAACAACTATGAATAATCATTTTAGAGAAGATTTAACTTCATGGCATGTTATAGAATATGATTCTATAAATGGAAAGGTATTAAACAGACACACAAAGCAAGGTTTTGCAGACGATAGCAGATGGTCTAGAGGGCAAGCTTGGGGAGTATATGGCTACACAATGGTGTACAAAGAAACTAAAGATAAAAAGTTTTTAGATTTTGCTAAAAAACTAGCGGATAAATACATTTCATTATTACCAGAAGATATGATTCCTGCCTGGGATTTTGATGTGCAGAGTGATCCAAAAGAAGAAAAAGATGCTTCTGCAGCAGCAGTTGTAGCATCTGCTTTAATAGATTTAAGTTCTTTTGTAGAAAGTAAAGAAGAGCAAGTAAAATATTTGAATGCAGGTATAAAAATGTTAAATTCTTTAAGTTCTAAAAAATATTCTGGTGTTGGTAAATCAGATGCTTTTTTATTACATTCTACTGGTGCAAAATCTTTAGGATGGGAAATTGATGTTGCTTTAATTTATGCAGATTATTATTATATAGAAGCTTTGTCTAGATTAAAAAAGTTAGAAAAAAAGTAGTTTACTTATTTTTATACTTGTTTAAGGTTAACCTCTAAAATAATTTTACCGTAATGATATTAAAATCCCCTATTTTATTTTGTTCGTTTAAAAAGCTAGTTTTTACTTCCTTTTTTTTATTTTGTCTATTAGCTAGTTGTACAAAAGAAACAGCGTTTTCTAATACTTTTACAAGTAATTTTAAAGAAGGAGAAACCGAACAGTATCTTAAATTAGATTATTGGACAAAAAATCCTAAGGATTGGCAAGTAACAAATGATAGAATTGAATGTCTGGTAAGTGAAAAAAATAGTAACATTCACCTTTTAACAAGACGGTTAGAAAATAATAATGGAGATATAGAAATTAAAGTGCATTTAGGTATTCTTAATGATGAGGTTTCTAATAAAAACTGGGTAGGTTTCCATATTGGAGATAAATTGAATGAGAAAGATAATTACAATATTAGAAAAGGCATTGATATTGGTATTTGTACAAACGGAACTTTATTTATTGGTAAGCTAAATTCAAACCAAAAAAATAGTAATCTAATTAATGCTTTAAAAACCGGAGTGTACTTACAGCTTTTAATAATAAATAATAAGAAAGGTAATTATACATTAGATTTTTCTGCTTTAGAAGAAAAAAGCGGTAAGGTTTTAACAAGAATTTCCAAAAAAAATGTTTCAGAAAAGCAACTGGTTGGTAGTTTTAGCTTGGTTAGTAATTTTGAAAACGAGAACAATAATAGTACCGCAAATAAAACTAAAAGTGTTTGGTTTAAAGAGTGGAAAATAGAAGGTTCTAAAGTTACTAGACTTAAAGTTTAAGTAAGTTTTTTAATACCTAATAACATAAAAAAGTAACAAAGATGAAATTTTCAATATTTATAAAAACGATTTTTATTTCAATTGTATTCTTTACAGCTACAGGTTTTGCACAACAAAATAAACCAGCAGTAGAGTCTTTTGAAAAAGAGTCCGTTTTAAGTGAATATAAAACTGAAAACAGTAATTTAATTACAAGTAAGAAACATTATAAATACGGAAAAAACTCCTTAAAATGGTCTTGGTCTGATAAGGCTTCTTTTGGTACTTCTAATTTTAAGTTTTTAACATTAGAAGAAAGTCCGTTAGCTTATGGAAACTATTTTCCTGCAAGCCCAACGTTGCAAATGGCAATATACAATGAGGTTTCACAAGATGAAAAAATCACTATTTCTTATCAAAAAGACGGTAAGAAAGAAGTTTGGTTTAATCTTAGTTTAAACTTTACAGGTTGGCGAAAAATTTGGGTTCCTTTTTATGAAATGGATGGTAATGCACCTAAAAAAGGAACTGCTGTAAATTATGATTATTTTAAAATTACTACAACATCCAAAAACGGAACGTTGTTTTTTGATGACATTATTTTTTCTCAATACCAAGATGACAGACATCAATTTCCAGATAATTTAATTCCCTTTATAAAAGAAGATAAAAAGTTAAGAGAAGATTTTTGGATGCCACTTGCAGTGAATTTTAATCGTATTAAAAAGTTAGAAAAAAAACCAATTTCAGTTGCAACAAGGTTAGATTTAAACAAGTTTGAAAGCTTGATTACAAAAGATTTAGAAGTACCCAAAAAATATAAAACATACATAAATAGTCTTAAATCAGATTTTAATACTTTGGGTATTTATGAAAAAGAAGGAGTTGTGTTAGGTCCGCCTTTAACATTTTATGATCAACAAGAATACTTTAACAAAGACCAACAAGGAGTTAAAAGGTTTAATGATGTAAAAGCCTTTGGCGCAATTATGAGAAAGCTTTCTCACTTCTATGATAGATCTACGCCAGAAGAAACAAAACAAATAGAAGAAATGTTTGTTTTAGGTACAAAGTACTTTTTAGATCAGGGTTGGCAAGCTGGCACGAGTGGAGGAACAAGACATCATGTTGGTTATTTTGTTAGAGGAATCGCAGAAGGTTTTTTTACAATGAGAAAAACCTTATATAAAGAAGGTTTGTTAAATGATGTTGCAAACAGTATGCATTGGCTATTTAATTTAGGCATGTTATTAGACGATAAAAGTACTTTTAAAGTAAATATAGATTATTTAAATACACAATCTTATTATCATTTAATGCTTATTTTTTTAGTTGATAATCAAGAAGGTCAAGCTGCTTTGTTAAAAGCATATTCTAATTATATGTCTATTATTTTAGCGCAACAAAATGAAGAATGGGGTTTTAAAATTGATGGAACTTCTTGGCATCATAATGGGCATTATCCTGCTTATGGATTAGGAGCTTTCCAAAATGTACCAAAAGTTATAAAAACACTTTCTAGAACAAGGTTTAGAGTAAAAACAGCAGGACATCAAAATTTTAAAAAGGCATTTTTAACATCAAGTGAATATAGTCAACTATACAATTGGGGTTTTGGTAATGCGGGCAGACATCCTTTAGAAAATAACGGAATTGAATCTTTAAAAGATCAATATTTAATGATGGCACAATCTGGTAATCCAGAAGGTAATTCTAAAATAGATAGAGATGTTGCTGCGGCATATTTAAGACTTTGGGGCAAAGAAGATGTCTTTAATAGTACTGTTTTTAGAGATATTGAAGGTATTGCAAGTCAAAAGTTAAAGCCATATAAAACATTGCCTTATGCAGCCACTGCAATACAAAGAAAAGGAAATGATTGGGCGGCAATTATAAAAGGCTATAGTAAATATGTTTGGGCATCAGAAATTTATGTAGACGAAAATAGATATGGTAGATATCCTGCAAATGGTACCATAGAATTATTAAATAATAAAGGAGAAAGTGGTAGTGGTTTCCGTCAAGAAGGTTGGGATTGGAACCGTTATCCTGGAGCTACTATAATTTATTTACCGCTTAAAGAATTAGAAACTAAAAAGCCATTGTTAATGTTTAGAAGCGATGAAACTTTTGCAGGAACAACAACACTAAATGGTAACGGAATTTTTGGAATGATTTTAAATGAGGGCAGTGGTTCTAATGCAGATGGAGACGATACTAAAAATGGTTTTCCAGGAAAATTAAAAGCAAAGAAATCTGTTTTTTCTTTTGGTGATAAACTAATTTCTATAGGAACTAATATTTCTAGCGTTGATACTAAAAATGCTACACAAACAAATTTATTTCAAAGTTTTTTACCAGACTCTAAGCAGGTGTTGTATTCTTCGAATGGAAAAATGAAAAAATTAGGAAGTAAAGAAGTCTTAACAAAGAACAGTTCTTCTAAAAAATGGATAATTGATCCTTATGGAAGTGGTTATTATTTATTATCTAAAAATGATACTTACATTCAGAAAAAAACACAAGATTCTTACCATAATAAATACTCAATACATACGGGTAAAATGAACGCCAAAGGAAAAGGTGTTAAAGAAACCCAAGGAGATTATGCAACAGGCTGGTTAAACCATGGTTTTGCTCCAAAAGATGCTTCTTATCAATATGTAATTTATCCTTTTTTAGATAAAAATAAGCAAGCTGATTTTAATAAATATGCTTCTAAAGACAATAGTTATACTATTTTAAGAGCAGATAATATAGCTCATATTGTAAAAGATAAAGAATCAAAAATAACGGGTTATGTTGTATTTGAAGCAGATAAAAGTTTAGAAAACGGTTTATTAGAAAAAGTATCTAATCCTTGTTTGATAATGATTGGTAATGAAGAAACCAATGTTGCTGAATTAAGTGTTGTGCAACCAGATTTAAATTTCGAAGCATATAAAAAAAGTCGTTATATAAACTTTAGCAGGCCTGTACCACTTTCTTTTACTCTTAAAGGAAAATGGAATACTTCTAAAACTAATTTTATAAAATCTATAAGTTATAAAGATGGTAATACAACGTTTTCATTAGAATGTAAAGATGGTTTACCTAGAATTTTTTCTATTTCTAAAATATAAATTTAAACACCTTCCTTTACAAGGTATTACTTATTAAAAAACATCTAAATATGTTAAAAATAAAAAAATATTTATTAATTATATTAAGTTCCTTTTTTTTGTTTTCTTGTACCGAATCTACTTCTAATGTTGGTAAAATAAATGAGAATGAAATAGCAGAGATAGTTAGTTCTGATGATACTAAAGATGCTATTACTTATGATTTTCTGATTACAAATGGGATGACATTTTTAGAAATAAATACAATATTAAATTCAGCATTAAGTGGTGATAGGGTAGCTGTAGAAGCTGGTACTTATAATATTACAGGAGAATTAGCAATTAAAGATGGTATTTCTATTTATGGAAAATCAGAAATTAGACCTGTTTTTACCGCAATAGAATCTTCATCAACAGAAATGTTAGAACAATATTGGAGTTCTAATAACAGTGATATAGAAATATATGGTATCGAATTTAAAAACATTAGACTCAACTTAAGGTACGCAAGTAATACAACGATAAAATCTTGTGTTTTTGATTATGGTAAAAGAAAATTAGGAACAAATAAGTCTTTTACTCAAGATGCATATATTCAGCTATTCGAAACAAATAATATTCTACTTTCAGAAAATACTTTTAAAAGAAGACAAGGCAATAGCGGACGTGGAGTTTATATTGTTGATTGTGAGAATACAGAAATTTTAAACAATACTTTTGGAAATGATAATGGAGATGAAGGTTATTTTGTTTGCAGCATAAATGACAATAGTGACGGAACTGTTATTAAGGAAAACATTATAAAAAGAAATGAATCTTGGGTTAACCTAAACGAAACAGATCATGGTATTTATGTTCATAGTTTTAATAATGTAACTATAGAAAATAATACAATTTCTGGTTGGCCTACAAATAGCAGTGGAGGTTCTATTAAGTTGCGTAATGGAGAAAATGCCACAATTAGAAACAATACAATGAGTACTTCTGGTATATTAATGTATGTTTATGGAAACACTCCAGATCATCCTATTTTAAAAAATGTTGTCATTATTAATAATAATATTAATGTTGCAATTACTACTACAGATGATATTTATCACGGAATTGGGTATTGGAGAGATACATTAGAAGAAGAGTTCTATGAAGAATCTATTAATATTACTGAAAATGTTTTACCTAACGGAAACATTAAAATATCAAACCCTATAAATGTAGCGTCATTTAATAAAAATGGAGGAGGAGTTTTTAAAAATGATATTAAAGTTATTAATCTAGTTTCAGGTATTAATAATTCTGGTAATGATTAATAGGTTATATTTATCTTAATATATTATTAAGTTTAAATAAAATCTCTTTTTTACGGTTAAGTGTTTGGTGGTTAGATGTAAACATAACAGTTTGTGAAAAAAAAGTGAATAAAATTCACTTTTTTATATTAATTTATTTACAGAAACTAAATTTTAGTTTGTAATTAAAAATCGGTCTTTGGTATTTCTAATTTAATAGCTTGTAGTTTATTTGGGAGGCATCAAATCTATTACTTAAGTATTTAAAGCTACATATTTATCATAATATCTATTCTGTTTAATTTATTTTTGATGTATGGAGGTATTGTCTTTTTATAATAAAGTAAATAATCAAGAAAGTAAAAGACTTAACTCGGGGGTATAAGTAGCAAGAAGTAAATAAGTTATCATTGTTAAAAATAAAGGCAATAAAGGTCTTTTTACTTAACTGTATTTTCTGTTGATTGTAAAACATATAGTTTTATCCATTCTATCAACTTTGTCCAAGTTAATATTTCTTTTTTTCAGTATTAGAAGGTTTGGTTGCACTATGGTGACTTTTTTGTAGATAATAAATATTAGCCATCACAAAAGCATTCTGTTTAGAACGCATTAAAATTTCTGGGGTAGTTACAGAGTTAATACCTTGATGTTCTTTTTTGTAATAATTTTCACATAGATTAGAAGGATTACTTGGATATTTCATATTTTGTTATTTACCAATACAATATGTAATAAACTTATATTCTATTGGATTTTTGGATGTTTTGTTGTTCTAGTAGTATGCATTTATATTCTTTTAGCTGACTTGACTCTAGCTATTATAATCTTACTCATAATAGTTTTTTATGTTTTTATTTGATTAAGATTTTTCAAAACCTATTCCACTTCCTATATATAACAAAATTACAGCTCTCTATTTTTCTTGAAACTCCATAAAGCAAAGAGATTTGTTTTTAGATAGATGACTAATTCATATTCCCGTAATTAAAATATTTGACTTTATTTAATTTCATTTTTTTTAATGAAATGCTTTGAATTATAAGTTGTTAGATTATGTAAACGTAAAGTTATTTAAGAATTTATATTAAGAAATCAATTTACTAATTGCTATAACAAAACGAATATAAAAGGATCGTTTTATATATTAATAAATCACCTCACAAGTAATTTTGTTTAACAATAATTAACATTAGTTAAACATTTTGTATATTTACACAAAAAATAGAGATGTTCGGAATATTTAAAAAGAAATCAGAAGTACAAAAATTACAAAGTAAGTATGAAAACCTTATGAAAGAGGCTTATTCTTTGTCTACTTCGGATAGAAAAAAGAGTGATGAAAAGACATGTGAGGCAGAAGAAGTGATGAAACAAATGTTAGCACTGAAAGCATAGATTTTAAAAGGTATGAAAGAAGATAAAAAACCAGACAATGTAGTTTTTAATACAGAAACGCAAAAGTATGATGCATCGTTAAAACCATATGCAACTTCTGTTGGTGCTCCGGTGATAACAACTTCTGATAGTATTGCTTGGAAAAACAGAAGCATTAATAAGGTAAATCATAAAATGAAGTCGAAATATTTAGAGTTAAAAGCTGAATATGAAAATATGATGAAGGAGTATGAGTATAATAAAATGATTTTTGATGCGGAATTTACTTTTGAACCTATTCTTGGAGAAATATATCATTTGTACAAAAGAGATAACGAAGAAACTTTTTTGTCAATTATAGCTCCAAATGAATGTCGTTTTAATTCTTTAGGTAGTTTTTATTTAAGTGCAGAACAAATTTGGCAAAAGATATAATATGAAATTAGAAACCAAACAATTTACAGAAAGAGAATTAGATCGTATTATAGAGATGGCTTGGGAAGATAGAACTCCTTTTGAAGCTATTGAATTTCAATTCGGCTTAGCAGAAAAGCAAGTGATACAAGTAATGCGAGGTAATTTAAAAGAATCAAGTTTTAAACGTTGGCGTAAACGAGTGCATAGTGGTGTAAGTCAAAAACACTTAAAAAAACGCAATCCAGGTATTACACGTTTTAAATGTTCTCGTCAGAAAGCAATTTCGGGAAATAGAATTAGTAAACGTTAATAAGAGGGAGATAGCGAGGTTATTACTTCCCATATTTTATAAGAATAAATATAAGATCTAAAAAAAACTCGAGTTTTACATCGAGGTAATTTATTTAAATATCTATTGAAAAAACAACCTGTAAATATTGTTTGGTTAAAACGAGATATTCGTTCACAAGATCACGAACCTTTGCATAAAGCAGAGCAATCTGGTATTCCGTATAAAATAATTTATTTGTTTGAGCCCTCAATTATTGAATACCCAGATACCAGTCCGAGACATTTAAAGTTTATCTATAATTCTATTCAATCCTTAAATAATAGTCTAAAACCTTTTAACAGAAACGTAAGTGTATTTTATGCAGAAGCTATAGACGTATTTAATTACTTAATTGAAGAGTTTGATGTAAAAAATGTTTTTAGTTATCAGGAAAGTGGTACACAGACAACTTGGAACCGTGATAAAGCTGTTAGCTTATTTTTAAAAAAACATAAAATTACTTGGCAAGAATTTCAACGAGATGGTATTTTACGAGGTATTAAAAATAGAGATAATTGGAGTAAGCAATGGCATATAACCATGCATGCTCCTGTAATTCAAAATACCTATTCAATTTCTAAAGAAGCAGCGCTGAAACATCCTTTTTTGTTACCTGAAACCTTGGAAACAGCATGGAAAGAATATCCGAAGCAATTTCAACCCGCAGGAGAGCAAAATGCTTGGCGTTATTTAAAATCATTTGCAGCAGAAAGAGGCAAAAATTACCAAAAGCATATTTCAAAGCCAACGGAAAGTAGAATGTCTTGTAGTAGATTATCACCATATCTAGCTTGGGGAAATATCAGTATAAAACAAGCTTTTCAGTTTGTAGGTACACATCCAAACGGAACAAAAAACGACAAAGCATTTTCTGCAATGTTAACACGTTTGCATTGGCATTGTCATTTTATTCAGAAGTTTGAAGTAGAATGTAGATATGAAACGTTGTGTATTAATCAGGGTTATGAATTATTAGCACATCAAAAAAACGAGAAATTTATAAAAGCTTGGAAAACAGGAATGACGGGTGTACCTTTAGTGGATGCTTGTATGCGTGCAGTAGCACAAACAGGTTGGATTAATTTTAGAATGCGTGCAATGGTCGTTTCGTTTTTAACATTGAATTTAGATCAAGATTGGAGAGACGGAGCCTATCATTTAGCTCGACAGTTTTTAGATTATGATCCGGGAATACATTATCCACAATTTCAAATGCAAGCTGGCACCACAGGAATTAATACCGTACGTTTATATAATCCTGTAAAAAATTCACAAGAACATGATCCAGAAGGTGTTTTTATAAAAAGATGGATTCCAGAATTAGCAAATGTTCCAATGGCATACATCCACGAACCTTGGAAAATGTCAACAATGGAGCAAGCGTTTTGTGAAGTTGTTATTGGAGAAGATTATCCGTTGCCAATTGTAGATTTACAGGAAAGTGCCAGATTAGCAAGAGATAAAATATGGGGACATAAAAAACATCCCGCAGTGGAAAAAGAAAAAAATCGCATTTTAAATATGCACGTAAATAGAAATTAATGATTTACAATAAACAAGATATAGAAGGATTTGACCGTGTTACTAAATTAAAAATTATGAATTCGGTAACAGGTATAAAGCCGGCAAACCTTATAGGTACTATAAATAATAATGGGCTAAGTAATTTAGCTATTTTTAGTTCTATAGTTCATTTAGGTAGTAGCCCTGCGTTGTTAGGTTTTATTACAAGACCACAAACGTCAGAAGTTGGGCATACGATAGCTAATATTCAAGAAAATGGATTCTATACAATTAATCATATCCATCAAGATTTTATAAAGAATGCTCATTATACTTCAGCTAAGTTTAATGTAGATGAGTCAGAATTTAAACGATGTAATCTTACCGAAGAATATATAAAAGATTTTAAAGCACCTTTTGTAAAAGAAAGTAAATTTAAAATAGGAATGCGCTTTGTAGAAGCCATTGATATAAAACATAATGGAACCAAATTAATTATAGGAGAAATAGAACAGTTAATTTTTCCTGATAATGCTATAGTTGACGGTGATATTGACTTAGAAGCTACAGAAAGTGTTGGTATTTCTGGTTTAAATAGTTATTATTCGTTAAAAAAGATAGCAAAACATCCTTATGTAAGAATAGATGAAGTTCCTGAGTTTTAGCCTTAAGATTATAATCAAGAATTTAATTATCCGATGCTTTGCATCAAGGAAATTTATTGTGTTTCCGTAGTTATTTAATAACTTATTATAAGATTATTTATCAATGAAAAAAGAGCATCTTCCTGAAAAAATATGTAACGTTTGCGACCGACCATTTACGTGGCGTAAAAAATGGGAAAAGAACTGGGAAGCTGTAAAATATTGTAGTCAACGTTGTAGAAGAAGTAAATGAAAACAATCAATTTAATATTTCCACATCAATTATTTGAAGAATCTCCAGTTTTTCAAGTAAATGCACCTGTTTATTTGGTAGAAGAGTATTTATTTTTTAAGCAGTATTCATTTCATAAACAAAAAATAGCTTTCCATAGAGCTACAATGAAACGTTATGCTGATTTTTTAAAGAAAGAAAAAAATGTTGCCGTTCATTATATTGAAGCAATAAAAGATATTTCCGATATTAGAGAATTGATTCCTGCTTTACAACAAAAAGGAATTGAACATATTAATTATATAGATCCAACGGATAATTGGCTTCAGAAAAGGTTGCTAAAAGGCTGTTTAGAACATAATATTAGCACAACAATTTATGACTCACCTTTATTTTTAAATTCAAAAGAAGAATTAGAAGTTTTCTTTAGAAAGGATAAAAAGAAATACCATCAAACAACTTTTTATACGGAACAACGTAAAAAACGTAATATTCTTTTAGAAGCTGACGGAAAACCAACAGGCGGAAAATGGACTTTTGATATCGAAAACCGAAAGAAATATCCAGCTAAAAAAACACCTCCGTCAATTCAGTTTCCTGATGTTGATGGGTATTTTAAAGAAGCAAAAGCGTATGTGAATAGTCATTTCGCTAATAACTTAGGAAGTTTAACTGAATATGCTTTATATCCAATTGATTTTAAAACAAGCAAAGATTGGTTACAACAGTTTTTTGAGAAACGCTTTATCGAGTTCGGAGTGTATGAAGACGCTATTGTTGCTGAAAATTCAATATTAAATCATAGCGTGTTAACACCAATGCTTAATGTAGGTTTAATAACGCCTAAATATGTGGTTGACGCTTGTTTGGTTTATGCTGAAGCAAATGATGTTCCTATTAATTCTACAGAAGGATTTGTAAGACAAATAATCGGTTGGCGAGAATTTATAAGAGGTATTTATGAATCTAGAGGAAGTGAAGAACGAACTACAAATTTTTGGAAGTTTACAAAAAAGATTCCAAAATCTTTTTATGACGGAACTACAGGTATAATACCCATTGATCAAACGATTAAAAAAGTATTAAAAACAGGGTATTGCAATCATATAGAACGCTTAATGGTGTTGGGTAATTTTATGATGTTATGTGAATTTGAACCTGATGAGGTTTACAAATGGTTTATGGAACTCTTTATTGATGCTTACGATTGGGTAATGGTAACTAATATTTACGGAATGAGTCAGTTTGCAGATGGAGGTTTAATGGCTACGAAGCCTTATATAAGTGGTAGTAATTATATAATGAAAATGAGCAATTATAAAAAAGGAGATTGGCAAGCTACGTGGGATGGTCTTTTTTGGAGATTTATGAATTCACATCGTGACTTCTTTTTGTCGAACCCTAGATTAGGAATGTTGGTTAGAATGTTTGATAAAATGCCTGATGAAAAACAAGAATTACATATTAAAAATGCTGAGAGGTATCTTTTAAAACTTTAAAAAAGTCATATAGAGAAAAGAAAAACTATTACTTACAAGGTTAATAGTTATATTGATATAGGTTTATTACTTTTTTGTAGTTTTATCTTTATACGAATGCTGAATAAATACACTTAATAATTTAATTTTAAAAAAATATGAAACAGTTAGTCATTTTTGATAGTAATACGAATCGTAATGCTGATAATTGGAAAATTATTAATGATGCTGTAATGGGAGGTAAGTCGTCTGGATTATTTTCTTTAAAAGAAAATGGTAATTGTGTTTTTAGTGGCACTGTATCTTTAGAAAATAATGGCGGATTTTCTTTATTGAGGAATCGTTTTGCTAAAATAGTACCGAATAAATATTCTAAAGTTATTATCAGAGTTAAAGGAGACGGAAAACGATATCAATTTAGAATAAGAAGTAAGATAGCAGATGATCACGTTTATATTGCTTTTTTTGAAACGTCTAATGAATGGGAAGATATTGAAATATTATTATCAGATATGTACCCTACCTATAGAGGTAAGAGATTAGAAAAACCAAATTATAGCAAAGAAAGTCTTGAAGAAATAGCTTTTTTAATTGGAAATAAAAAGGCGGAAGGTTTTAAAGTTGAGATAGACAGTATTATTCTAACTTAAATAAATTTAAAGCTGAATACTTTTGGAGTACCAAAACGACCAACAAGGTGTTTTGAAGAGAAATAAAACTAAATTGATTTTTATGAAAAAGCTGTTTTTTTGCTCTTTATAGTCTTTTTCTTTCCTTTGTTAACGCTTGTTTACTTTGCAATACAATAACACTAGTATATATGATTGGGAAGAAGATTGTTGTCTTCGTCATTCTTTTATAAAGACCATTAACTGCACGTATTCTAATTTCATAAACAAGATACTCCAGAAGGAGAAATCAACTATTTAATCTATAGTCTTGATTGTGAATGGTTATAGATTATATCTAAATTTAAGTATTACAGATTATACACTGCTATTAATTAGGATTTGGTTTTAAAATTCCAGGTTCACATGATTTTAATAATAAAAATTGGTTTTGTATTATTGATACTTTTTCACCATCACTAAAAGGTATTGTACTGTTAGAAAAGTAACAATAATAGAAGAATATTCTTATATGGTTAAAGTAAGATCTGTTGTTCTTTTTGTTATTATTTCTATTTAATTGTATTTTTTAATTGTGTCTTATTTAAGTGGATTCATATTATTAACAAACTTAGAATATTTATTTTTGTAGGTTTTCCTTTTTACTTATTTTAACTCCTTTTGTAGTAACTAAAAATTTGAATTATTTTATTGAATTTTAGATTTACAAATTAACAGTAATTATACCAACACAATTTAAAATGAATACAAACAACTTTATTATATTAATTAAAGTTTATTACAATACTTTTAGAATAGTATAATTTTTTTTTTGTATTTTATTTAGAATCAAAAAAAGTTTGTAACTTTGCTAAGTAAACCATAGTGGTTTATTTGGTTTACTTAAATTATATGTATGAAATCTGGAAATAGTCATTCTAAAGAATTAGTTTTTGAGAAAACAGAAAAATTATTGTTGAGTTACGGTGTTAAGGGTTGGAACATGAACGATTTGGCAAAAGAATGTAATATGTCTAAAAGAACTTTATATAAAATAATTGGAAATAAGGAAGATCTTTTATATGAGATAAGTTTAAATTCAATTAGTAAAAATATCAATAATTTAAAAAAATACTTAGAAAGTAATAGTCCCTTTCCTTTGTTGTTACAAAATTTAAGTGATCAAATAATAAACAGCTTTGATAAAATTACTTTATCTAATATAATAGCCCTTAGAATTGAGTATCCAAGAATAAAAGAAATGGGAAAAAGCAAAGAAAATAGCGAAAAAGATTTTTTTATTGACTTTTTCCAAAAAGGAAAAAATGAAAATTGTATATCAGATAATGTTGAAGCATCAACCATTCATAAAATTGTACATGCATTAATAGAATATCATATTTACAACTGTGATAATAAAACTGAATTTAAAAATGAAATGAAAGAAGTGTTAAATGCATATTTTAATGGGATATTAAGATAATTTTTTTTGCTTAAAGGTAAACTAAAAAAACTAAATCGGTTTACTGGGTTTGTTGTGTTGACTAAAACAATAAACGAATTAAAAATGAAAAGTCAATTAAATTTTAAGTGGAAAATAGAATTATAAATAAATCGGCTGAAATGTTTTTAAAACATGGTTTTAAAAGTGTTACAATGGATGATATAGCTTTAGAAATGGGAATTTCTAAAAAAACTATTTATAAATATTTTAAAAATAAAAAAGAATTAATAAAAATAGTTATCACACAATTAATTGAAAAAATTTCATACGGTATAGATTTTATTTTTGAAATGAATTTAAATCCTATTGATAAACTTTTTACAATTAAAGATTTTGTGACGTATTATTTAAAAAGCGAAAGTTCTTCACCTTTTTATCAGTTGCAAAAATACTACCCTGTAATTTTTAATTCATTAATATCTAATCAATTTAATAAAGTAGATGAATATGTAATAAAAAATTTGAAAAATGGAATAGAACAAGGTCTTTTTAGAAATGACATTAATTTAAAGCTTATTAGTAGGTTTTACGCTACAGGAATTAACGGAATTAGAAATGCAGAACTTTTTAATCCAATACAATTTAACAATTTAGAGGTTCAAAAAAACTTTTTAGAATACCATTTAAGAGGTATTTGTACTCAACAAGGAATTAATTACATAGAAACAAATATTAAAATCAAAGTAAACAACAATGAATAAAATTATAATTATATTTTTTCTGCTTTTTGCAATAAAAATAGAGGCACAAGAAATAAAGTTGCTCACTCTAAAAGATGCAATTATCTACGCTTTAGACAACAAGTCTGAAGCAAAAAAATCAAAATTAAAAGTAGAAAATAGCACATACCAAATTCAGGAAGCACGTTCAAGAGCTTTACCACAAATTTTTGCTAATGGTTCATTAACATACAATCCTGTATTACAAACAACAGTTATTGACGGTGATTATTTTGGACAACCAGGAACAATGATTGAAGCAAGTTTTGGACAAAAATGGTCTACAGGTGCTGGTATTATTTTAACTCAAAACTTATTTGATCAATCTATATTCATAGGTTTAAAAGCTGCCAAAACTACACGAGAATTTTATCAAATAAATGACCAATTAACTAAAGAACAGGTTATTGAAAGAGTAGCTAATAATTATTATCAAGTATATGTATTACGACAAAGATTAATTTTAGTTGAAAATAATTTAAAAACCACGACTAAAGTACGTGATATAGTAAAAGGTCAATTTGAAAATGGTTTGGCTAAAAAAATAGATTTGGATAGAATGAATGTTAACATATCTAATATTAGTACACAGAAACAACAAGTTATTAACGCAGTTCAATTGCAAGAAAATACCCTTAAGTTTTATATGGGGATGCAAATTGATACTCAAATAAATATTCCAGAATTTGAGTTTGAAATTAAGCCAACTGTATTAACAAACGACCTAAATAAAACTAATAGAAGTGAATATTTATTACTTAAAAAACAGGAAGAATTATTAGGGTTACAAAAAAAATCAATAATTTCTGAATTTTACCCAACACTTTCCCTTTCTGCTAACTACAATTATATTGGGCAAGGCTCAGAATTACCATGGGGAGCAAATTCTGATGATGATGTTTATTGGTCAAATTTTTCTTCAATTGGATTAAATTTAAAAATCCCTATTTTTTCTGGATTTAGAACAAGAGCTAAAGTGAAGCAAGCAGATGTTCAATTAAGATCTATTAAAGAAGATGTTAAAAACACTCAATTATTACTTGATTTAGAATATAAGAATGCTACTACTCAAATTGAAAATAGTGTTATAACGCTTCAAAATCAGAAAGAAAATATGGCCTTAGCTGATGAAATTTTGAAAAATATTAATAATAACTATGTATTAGGCTTAGCATCGTTAACAGATTTATTAGATGCTGAAAATGCTTATACAACTGCACAAAATAATTATACTGCTGCAATTTTAGACTACAAATTAGCAGAAATTCAATTAATAAAATCAAAAGGAGAATTAAATACATTAATTAATTAAACAGATGAAAAAAACAATAATAACAGGAATAATAGTCATTGGAGCTTTAATTTTAATTGCTTTAGTACTAACAAAAAATAAAAAAGAAAATGAAGTCAAAATAGCTCTGGTTTCAGAACAAAATGCAGCTGTATCAGTTAAAGTTGATACAGTTAAAACTGATAATGTTCTATTAAACTTTAGTACCAACGGTAATTTTGAACCAATTCAGCAACTTACTTTTAGTGCTGAAAATTCTGGAAAAGTTATTCGTATTTTGGTGAAAGAAGGAGATAAAGTTAAAAAAGGCCAAACATTGGCAATTGTAAGAAGCGATATTATAGATTTAAATGCTCAAGCTACAGAAGCAACTTATCAAAATGCATTAAATGATTATGCTAGATTTCAAAGTGCATTTAAAACGGGAGGTGTAACCCAACAACAGCTAGATCAGGCCAAATTAAATATGGTAAATACAAAAGCAAATTATACGCATGCAAAAATAAATTTAGGTGATACTAAGATTAAATCACCCATAAATGGAATTATAAATAAAAAAATGATTGAAATTGGTTCTATACTAACTGCAGTGCCATCGACATCACTTTTTGAAATAGTGAATGTTTCTAAACTTAAATTAAAAGTTTCAGTGAACGAATCTCAGGTAGCGAATTTAAAAGTTGATGATATTATTAACGTAACTACATCTGTTTTTCCTGATAAAGTTTATGAAGGTAAAATTACTTTTATTGCTCCAAAATCAGATGGAAGTTTAAACTTTCCAGTAGAGATTCAAATTGAAAATAATATTCAAAGTCAGTTAAAAGCAGGAATGTATGGAACTGCTAACTTTAGTTCAAAACAACAAAAACAAGATATGATTGTTGTACCAAGAAATGCATTTGTAGGTAGTGTAAATAGCAATCAAATTTTTATAATAGAAAATGATATAGCCAAATTAGTAAATGTTACTTCAGGAAGAATTATAGGTAATCAAGTTGAAATTTTAAAAGGTTTATCAGTTGGACAAATTATTGTTACAACAGGGCAAATTAACCTAGAAGACGGTAATACTGTTGAAATTATTAAATAATTGATTAAAATAATTATTAGACAAAATATATGAAATTAGCAGAAATATCCATAAAAAGACCTTCACTAATTATTGTGCTTTTTACAATTCTAATTATTGGTGGGCTTTTCAGTTATAGTCAATTAAGTTACGAATTAGTCCCAAAATTTGAAACAAATGTAATCACCGTTTCAACCGTATATCCCGGAGCGTCTCCAAATGAGATTGAAAATACCGTTACTAAGAAAATTGAAGATGCAGTTTCCTCGTTAGAAAATATTAAAAAAATTGATTCTAAATCTTATGAAAGTCTTTCAACAGTAATGATTACATTGACATCAAATGCCAATGCAGATTATTCAATAAACGAAGCACAACGTAAAATTAATTCAATTCTAGCAGATTTACCTAAGGATGCAGATCCTCCTTCATTAATAAAATTTTCTTTAAGTGATCTTCCAATCATGACTATTGGAACCAATGGAAAAATGGATGAGGCTGAATTCTATGATTTAATTGATAAAAAAATATCGCCTGTGTTATCCCGTATTGATGGTGTGGCACAAGTAAATATTATTGGTGGTCAAGAGCGTGAAATTCAAGTAAATTTAAATGCAACAAAACTTCAAGGGTACGGTTTATCAGTACCACAAGTACAACAAATCATTTTAGCATCTAACTTAGATTTTCCAACAGGAAGTATTCAAACTAGAGAACAGAAAATATTAATTCGATTAGCAGGTAAATATAAAAATGTTGATGAATTAAGAAATTTGGTAGTATCCTCTCAAAACAATATTCAAATTCGTTTAAAAGATATTGCAGATGTTCAAGACACTCAAAAAAATGCTGAAAAAATAGCACGTGTAAATCAAAAAAGCGCAATTATTTTACAAATTATAAAACAATCAGATGCTAATGCAGTTGCTGTTAGTGATAAGGTTGTAAGCACAATAAAATTACTTGAAAATGATTATAAAACAAACCAATTAAAATTTAACATAGCTAAAGATAGTAGTCGTTTTACATTAGAAGCATCTGATTCTGTTATACATGATTTAATGATTGCTGTATTTTTAGTTGCTTTTGTAATGTTGTTTTTCTTACATAGCATTAGAAATTCTTTAATTGTAATGGTTTCCATTCCTGCATCTTTAATTGCAACATTTACAGGCATTTACTTGCTTGGGTATACACTAAACTTAATGAGTTTATTAGCATTATCACTAGTTGTAGGTATTTTGGTTGATGATGCAATTGTTGTTTTAGAAAATATCTATAGACATATGGAAATGGGGAAAAATAGGGTTCGTGCAGCTTATGAGGGCACTTCTGAAATAGCAGGAACGGTAACTTCAATTACCTTAGTAATTGTTGTAGTTTTTTTACCAATTGCATTGAGTTCTGGTTTAGTTTCCGACATTATCACTCAATTTTGTGTTACCGTAATTATTTCTACATTATTTTCTTTATTAGCGTCTTTCACTCTTATTCCTTGGTTATCTTCTCGTTTTGGAAAACTAGAGCATATAGAGGGTAAAAATTTATTTGGAAGAATTATTCTACGTTTTGAAAGCTTTCTAACGAATTTTACAAACTGGATTTCTAGAATACTAACTTGGTGTTTAGATTATTATAAAACTACTTTAATTGTTGTTTTAGTGTTGTTTTTTAGTTCTGTAGCACTTCTTCCTGCTGGATTTATTGGTAGTGAGTTTTTTGCGGCATCTGATAGTGGTGAGTTTTTAGTTCAAATTGAAATGCCTAAAAATGCTTCATTAGAGCAAACCAACTTTATGACTCAAAAAGCAGAAGCTTTTTTAAATTCAAAAAAATATGTTTACAGTCAGTATTCAACTGTTGGTCAAACCAGTGAAGGAATGGGGGCTGCTCAAGCTACGGCATACAAAGCTGAAATTAATGTTAAAATGATTGACCAAAACGAACGTACGGATGGTGCTACTGTTTTTGCTGCAAAAATAAAACGAGAATTAGAAAAGGTTTTAGTTGGTGCTAAAGTTAAAACGGTTCCTGTTGGTCTTTTAGGATCAGCCGAAAATGCAACATTAGCATTGGTTGTTACAGGGCCAAATGTAGAAAGTGCCATGAAATTTGCCAAATTAGCAGAGTTAGAATTACGTAAAATTGCAGGAACTACTGAAATTAAACTAACTGTTGAAGAGGGAAGTCCGGAAGTTAATGTTCAAGTAGATCGAGATAAAATGTCTGCTTTAGGTTTAACACTTCAGACAGTAGGTGTAACTATGCAAACAGCTTATAGTGGTAATACAGATGGAAAATTTAGAGGCGGTGAATACGAATATGACATTAATATTAAATACAATGCATTTGATAGAAAAAACATTAATGATGTTAGTAATCTTATTTTTGTGAATAACATTGGACAACAAATTAAGTTATCACAATTTGCAGCAATCACTGAAGGTTCTGGTCCAAGTCAATTAGAACGAAGAGATAAATCTCCTTCGGTAACTGTTCAAGGACAAAACGTTGGAGTTTCATCAGGAACAATTGTAACACAATGGCAAGAAAAGCTTGATAAATTAGAAAAACCAATTGGAGTTAATTATATTTGGAGTGGAGATCAAGAAAACCAAAGTGAAGGTTTTGGTACTTTAGGAATTGCACTATTAGCTGCTATTATATTAGTTTATTTAGTAATGGTGGGGCTTTATGATAGTTTTATTCATCCATTTGTAGTTTTGTTTGCTGTTCCATTATCATTTATTGGAGCGTTGTTAGCATTGGCCTTAACTAATAATTCATTAAATATATTTACTATTCTTGGTATTATTATGCTAATTGGTCTAGTTAGTAAAAATGCCATTATGTTGGTAGATTTCACCAACCAGCGAAGAGCTGCAGGAGAATCTATTAGAACAGCTTTAATTCAGGCTAATCACGCTAGGTTACGTCCAATTTTAATGACAACTATTGCTATGGTGTTTGGTATGATACCGATTGCGATTGCTTCAGGAGCAGGTGCAGAATGGAAAAACGGTTTGGCTTGGGTAATTATTGGAGGATTAATTAGTTCTCTTTTTCTTACGCTGGTGGTTGTTCCTGTAATTTATGAAATAATGGAAAAAATAGTTGATAAATTAACTAAGGGTGAATCTGTAGATTATGAAGCAGCAATGCATGAAGTTTACGAACATCATGATTTGAGTGAAGATGGATATACTCCTAAGCACGAAATGTAGTTAATTCAAAATATTTATATAAAGATAATTCAAAAGCTCCATTTTAAGGAGCTTTTGTCTTTTTAAGAAACTGTATGTTTTATTTTTTACTTAAAAAAGCTTTCAATATAAATTAAACATTAAGTTTTTTACAATTGATATTGGCTAAGTGAAGTCAAACAAATCTACTTTCCAATACAATATGTAGTATTTACTTATTCTATTGGGTTTGTAGCAGTTTTGGTGTACAAAAGCTGCACACTTTTATTTTCTTTTAGCTGTTGTTTAGTGGATAAATGTACAAATATTTTTGAAGTGTTTATTCATAATATATTTTTTCTGTTAAATTAAATAATGATTTTTTAAAGTCATAAACTTAATTAGAGGTTAAAGGATCCATAGAATTAGCAATGTCGATAGGCCCATTTTACCCAAGCTTTTTTCTGTTCGTCAAATGTATTATTTGATTTATCTTTTTTAATAGCTGCATTAATATAGTCTCTTAAAATAGTTGCTTTACTCTATTTCTCACTATCAATAATTAAATTCTGAATGCGTTCTTCTGTTTTTTTTATTAGCAACAGTCTTTCTTCTTCTTTTAAACGTTCAATTTTATTTATTTGTTTTTGTTCTGCCTGTTCCTTTCTAAGGTCATGCCAGTATTTACAGTCTTGCTCTATCCATGCAATAATGTTAGGAATATACTCTTCAATTTTTTTATTTTCTTTATCTATCCAACTTTTATGTTTGTAAGATGGTCCTGCTCTAAATTCTAAGTTACTTGTTTTTACAAAGCTTTGATTAGTCCATCCTTTGTTGTCTGTGGTGCGAATGCGGTTATATTTTTGACGTAAATAAAATACTGTTTTTTGCCCAAACATTTCAACACAGCAATTACCATATTCAAAAACTATAGAATGGTTTTGTTTGTATATATATGAAACAATTACATTCATTATCTTTAGTGCTCTATTCCGAAGTTTTAGGTCTGTATGAATAGGAAGAACCTCATTAAACACTTTTCTTTCAATCTCATAATTAGTTTTAGTTAATTTATCTAGATCTTCTAAACCTTTCTTTGTTTTTAAAATAAGTGGATGAGGATTTTTTAATGTTAATGGAATATTAAAACTACAAGTAGAGTCATTTTTTAGTTCAAAAAACCTTTTATTAAAAGGAGAAGTTAAAAACGGAATATCTTTATCGCCTTCGTTTCGTTTTACTAGTTCAATCTTTTCTTGAACTTTTTTTTCACTCTCTGGTAAATCAATTATAATAATAGCTTTATTATACTTTATTTTCTGCCAGTGACCATTAGGAGGTAGAGGAATATTATAATATTTACATATTTTCCTTAGATCACTAGTAGAAATACGATAGTTTTTAGAAATTGCAGATATAGATTTTGACCAAACTAAATTATATAATTCTATCCTTGTTAGTGTTCCGTTATCCATGGTGTTTAATGTTAAGCCTAAGGTAATTACTCCCAATTTAATAATTTTTATTCTCTATAATTTATTTTTAGTTTTATATTTTTACATATAATGAAGAGTTTATCAGAATTTGTTAAAGAGCGAAGAAAATCTGCTAATTTAACTCAAATTGAGTTTGCCGATATAGCAGGAGTAGCTCTAACTGTTGTACGTAAAATAGAGCAGAGAAAACGAATTTAAACATAGATAAAATAAACCAAGTTTTAAGTATGTTTGGTCATACATTAATGCCTATTAGAGAAGAAAGAATAGAAGATAATGAGGTTAAATAATAAGTGTTTTATCCATTACATTTAGTTAATAATTATCTAATGAGGATTAATTTATCCTTAATAACTTAATAAATCATAAAATTATGAAAGAATTTATGAGCCGTTTAAATTTATTAATCGGTTCAAATAGATTTTTTATTGATTTTGCATGCTATTTATTAGTAAAAGTGAACTATTCATATTCTACTAATTTAACGAAGTGAAATAGTGCCCAAATATTTCAAATAAGGCTCTTTTTCTATAGAATTAAAATTAATTACTAATAAACATACTTAACAAACCCTATTTTAAAGAAAGTATCAAACACTTCTACTTTATAAATAAAAATAGAAGTGTTTAGAAAAACTATCAAGGCTTATTACAAAAGGATATTATTTCAGATATTCAAGAACATCGTTCCAATTACTATAAGATTTTTGACCAAACATAATATGCACACCTTCAAACTTGTCTACACCATGATTTTTTGTGTCATCGATTATATAATCTCCTTTTACTAAATTTTTATGATGAGTTAATATCAATCTTTTTTTAGCTTCTAAACCTATATGCTTCTCAACCCACAATCTTTTTTCCATCCAACAATGTGGATTACTCCAAACTGGAGTAGATACTATATAACAATCGTATTTAACACTTAACTCTTTAAATGCTTTTACAGCACCTTTAATTGGTTTCTTATTGAAGAAAAAACCTTTTTTATTCTTATTTTCTTTAAATGATCCATCACCAAATTCTACCAAAACGCCATCCATATCTATTAATACTATCTTCTTCATAATTTAAATTTTATCTATTATTATATATTGCTGAATTCTTTTTGTTGCCAAATACTCCTGAAACTGACAATAAAAGCATGTGATTAAGGTTTTGTTATCAATTTTAATAAAAAGTTCTTCATTTATGTTTTTATTTATTTTCTTTAATACTTTGCGACTAACGATAAGTAGCGTATTACAATTATTAGTTTCTATGTCTTTTAAAATTTTGGATAAAAGATTATCACTAATTTTTCTATCCCATTGCCTGTAACTAAAATGGTCTGATTTACAAAAACCTTCTATTCTATTTTTCATAACACAAATCCTCCTTTTTTAAATCTTGGCTTTTGACATTATTCCAATTGTAAATTCCTCCCCTGTTTAAAAACTTACCATAATCATAATTCATTGTTTTTAAAGCTTCCTGTATACCAACTTCTAAAATTGGTTTACTGTAATTATGTGTTCCTTGTGCATTATCAAAAAAACGTCCTGCAGGATCAACCATTACATAGCTCCCTTTAATTTCATCATTAGATTCTGGAACAATAGTTTCTACGTCTTTATGTGTGTTTAAAAAATGAGTATATTCAACATCTGTTATTTTAAAATCATCAATCTTACTATCGTTTTGTCCTTTTATAGGTAAGACTTGTAATACTTTCCAGCGTTTTGGTTTGGCATATTCTATAAACGCAGTTAAATTGTCCTTATAATTTACTTTGTTAACTACCGTGTTAATTTTTAAACCATAACCATACTTATGGATCTTGTTTATCAATTCGTAATAAAAGGCTTTAGATAATGGCTTTTTTCCTGTAATTGCTCTTCCAATTTTAATGTTGTTTTCATCTTCCAAGCTATCTATACTAACAGCAATCCAATCTAAATATTTTTTATTTTCCTTTAAAAAGTCATCCGTTAATTTACTGCCATTGGTCACAATCATAGTTGTCATTCCTAATTGTTTTGCTGTTTTAATTAAATTTGGCAACCATTTACAAAGCAACGGTTCTCCTCCTGCAAAAGTTATTTTTTCAAATCCTGCTGCGGCTATTTTTCTAACCACTTCTAAAGCTTCATCCTCTGGTAAATGCCCTTCTGGTAATATGGTTTGTTTTACATCTTTAAAGGTGGCAAAACAAAACTTACAACGCATATTACATGGCTCCCATAAATGAAAATTTATACTTGGTATTCGTTTTATAATCAATTGTTTTTGATACTGTTTAATTATTGAGTTCATTACTTCTTTTGGTGTTAAACCGTCAGTATTAATAACCAAATCGTAATTATCTTCATTAGTAAAATCTACACCATAGTTTTCTCTAAATCGATCTCTCATGGTTCGATTTCTTAGCTGAATAGCTTTTTTGCTTGTTGTTTCATCACTTCTATCTTCTAGATGTATTCTTTTAGAAGCATTTTCATCAGATACTTTTAAAAGTACATGAAATGCATTTCCTATAAAGTGAAATCCTAGTCTATAATCAATGACTAAATTGTTTTTACTATTACATTCCTTTTTAAACTTTTCATCTATTTCATTATCCAGTCCAGGTTCTGCTTTACATTTATTTTGAAATTCATTAATATCCATTCCATACTCTTGCCTTGCATAATCTCTAGTGTAATTTCCCACAGAAATAAATTGAAAGTTTAATTGTTCTTGAATCATTTTACCTACAGTAGATTTTCCTGTTCCTGCAAATCCGCTTAATGTTATTTTTGTATTCATAATTTTGTTTTTTTTTAAATCTCATCCTTAATTTTAAGAATGAGATTAAGTTCGTTTTTACTTGTTTGTGTTTTTAGATCCTACACTTTGTGCTC
Organism: Polaribacter sejongensis; assembly: GCF_038024065.1. Classification (NCBI taxonomy): domain Bacteria; kingdom Pseudomonadati; phylum Bacteroidota; class Flavobacteriia; order Flavobacteriales; family Flavobacteriaceae; genus Polaribacter; species Polaribacter sejongensis. The sequence continues at coordinate 425,752 of NZ_CP150667.1, forward strand.
TTGCTGCAAAACTTCCTTTTACGACATTTTCTGATGTGGTAGACTTAGCAGTTGAACTATGAATTCTTGTAGCTGATTTGTTTGTTATTGGTCTTGATTTACTCATAATTACTTGTTGTTTTAAATTACTTTCAAAAGCTTTAATTTGAAGACTATCTTCTGTCAAAACTTCCGTTCTTACATCAAAGATGCAGAAGAATTAAATTTAATTTTCAGGTTTGGGATAGACCGAGTATATTTGGGATATAGACTGACTTATTTGGGACATATAAAAAAGGAAACTATAGAGTATTCTCTATTTATAATAAAAATCAACCCTATTATTAATGAACACATTATCAAGACAAGCTAAATTATTGGCAGAAAACGAAAAGTTGATGATTATTATACTAATCCTTTTAAGCTTTCTTGTTTTAATAATTATAAGAAATTGGTATAACCTATATAAAAAACGTTCTTTTAGGAGAGAGAATACCTTGTTAAAGGCACAGTTGCAATCAATGCAAATAACAATCAAAAACGATAAAAAAAAATTAAAAAATACTGCACTTTTTGAACTAAAACTAAAGAATAATGAAGCTCAGATTTCTAACTTAAATAAAAATATTACTGATTATAAAGAAAAATTTTATGCAACTTTAAGTGATAAAGAAAAGAAAATTGCACAACAAAAAGTAGCGATACATCTTCAGGAAAAGGATATAAATCATCAAAGAAAGGCATACGAACGTTATGTTGATTTTAAAAATGTGGAGGCAAATAATACACGTCTTGGAGCACATTTTATAAAGAATGTAATTAGTCAGATTTATGAAGATTTAGAGGAGACTGAATTAAGTTATAAAACCATTTTTGGAATACAATATAAAAGAATCAAGGATAAGAAAAAGATACCCTCAGTAAAAGCATTAAAAAATATTTTTAAACTTTTAGATTATAATGTTTCCGCTTTAAATACAGAAAGTACAACTATAGAAGATGAATTAATACACATTAATATGTTTTTAGAGCTGATACAATATCTAAAGCCTAATGCTAAAATATTAATGCATGATTCACTTACTGCAAATCAAAAAAATACAATAAGGATTAAGCCTACTTTATTTTTTCCCTTTTTAGAAAATGCTTTAAAACACGGAAGCTTAAATAATGAAAGTTCATTTATAAGTATTGATCTTAAAGAAAATAAACAAAAAGAACTTAGTTATTGTTTAGTGAATAGTACGGAACAAGTTTTAATTAATAAAGTAAATGAGAAAATCTCTAGTAAATTTGGATTAAATGCATTAAAACAGCTTGTAGATACTTATTACCCTGGTAGTAAAATAGAAAGTACTCCAATATCTAATAATCAATATTTAGCACAATTAACTCTAACTATAAAATAATGATACGTTATATTCTTGTTGATGATGAACCTAAAATTATAGAGAGGGTTAAAGCTAAAATTGATACAATAGCAAAATCTTTTAATTTAGTGCATATAAAAAGTTTTGATAGCTCTTTAAAAGCTTTTGAAGAAATAAATGAATCGGATTATGATTTACTCATTGTTGATTTTGAAATGCCTATTTTTAATGGTATTGAGTTAGCAAAAAAAATAGCTATAGATAAAAAAATAATTTTCTTAACTTCCACTACGGACAATGAAAAACTAGTAATTAATGAACTAGATATTTCTGGTTATTTAAGCAAACCATTTGAGCTTGAAGAGTTTAAATATGTTTTAAAAAATAAGGTTATTGGTAAGATAAAACCTTTACCTATTTCAAATTCAAATAGTACAATTACTTTACATATTGGAACAAATAGAGATATAAGATTTCAACTAGATCAGGCTTATTATATAAGTAGAAGTAAAAATTTTGAAAACAAAAAACCGGATAAGAATTGCGTTCGTATTTATGGAGAAAATGATGAAGTTCTGTTTGATAACGTCAGAAAAAGTATTAATGAACTTCATTCGGAATTAAAAATATATGGCTTTGAAAAAATTAATCAAAGTACTATTATTAATATGTTACATATTAAAGAAAGAGATAATACAAATATAAGTTTGTTTCATTGTAAAGAAACTTTTGAAGTTACTGCCAAAGAGAAACTTAGTTTTGTAGATAGATTAAGAGCTAAATTTAAAAGTTAATTTTTTATAAAAAATTTAAAAATCCAATAACTTTAAAATATCAGTAGCAATATCTTTTCTAAGGTTACCTTCAGTATCTAAAACAGAAACAAACCCCATTTTACATTGATGTTTTATTTTTTTTGAATCTTCATTATTGTCTAAGGAGTAATCGTCTGTTAAGTACGATTTAAATTTATTTTCAGAAGTTTTTCCAGGATACAATAAAACAGCCTTTTCTGCATCCCAAAAACGGCAATAGGCATACATTTGACGTAAATCACTTACAGAAGCCGAACTTTTTAATGGTCGTTTCCATTTGGTGTCTATAATGTACCTTTGATTTCCTTTTCTTAAAACAATATCAGGTCTTAAACTATTTGCGCCCCAAAATGATTTTGATTCTTGTCCTGAAACTGTAATATCTTTTCCTTCGCAGGCTTTTTGAAGTTGTTTTAAAACATATTCTTCCCAAAGTTGATTCATATCAAACAATAAAGACAACATTTTTTCTTTTCCGCTTGCAATATCTGGAGAGTAATTTAAAATAATCAATCGTGCTAAATCTAAGGCGGGTTTATAGTTATTCGATTTTCTGTTTAATATAATGGTGTTTAACTGTTTTACGGTAATGGTTTTAGTATCTACTTCAGGAAAATTTAAAAGAACTCTATTTGTTGTGTCTTGCAATCTTGTGCCTTTTGTAAATTGACTAACAATAGTTAACGCTTTGTGTAATACTTGATGCAGAAAATGATTGCTATCATACACTTGATGCGTTGTATAAAAACGTTCTTTATGAACGATATTATGTCTTATGTTTCCTGCGAATTCTAATTTCCCTTTAAGCGCTTTTGTGTTTTTAGTTTGCTTTCTGTATTGTTTGATGAAACCTTTCCGAACCAAGATTTCTACTTCTTTTAAGTACAACTCAAAATATATTTCTAATAAATTAAGATGTTGTCTTCTTACATTTGCGTCTCCAGAGGAATCTGCTTTAATTTTTCCACAAGCTTTCAACATTTTTAATAAAACACCTTTCCACTTGTAATCTTCATCATCTTTGTCAGCTTTTGGATTAATTTCTATAATTAAACCATCTACTTGAATAACTCCAACATACTGATTAAAGCGAATCCCTTTTGCAATAGGCTCAAAATAATTACCATCATGGTATTCATTTAATTTTAAAAGCGCATCTAAATGCGTTTGTTTAAAACCTTGTGTACCAATGTATAATTTTTGGTGTTCGAAAATCGATATTTTATGCTGTTTTACCAATGTTATTGAGGAGTTTCTTTTGAGCCTAATAATATTGAAACAGCATCAATAACCGTTTTTTCATCAACATGTTTTAGTTCGTAACTAGCGATTTTAAAATCATTCGCATTATCATATTTAAAATCAGCAAAATTAATAGTATCATTTTTATTAATTTTCACAAAACCATTACCCAAAACCAACCCAATTTTCCCATAATCTCCATAAAAATATTCTTGTAGTAAAGGCACAATTTTATTGTTAAAAGCATTGGCTAATTTCTCTGTTGAAGTAACATTTACAAAGTAGGAGTGACCAATGGTATGATCTCTATCGATTAATAATTCTATACGTTGATTTATCTTTTTTAAAACCTCAGAAAGTTTTATTCCTTCCACTTCCCCATTTTTAATAACAACATAATCTGGCATCATTTCTTTAAACTCGAAACGACGACGTAAGGCAGTGTCTAAGGCCTCAACGCTTCTATCTGCTGTATTCATAGTTCCATAAATGTCAATATTAAAAGGTACGCTAAATGCTGTCTTAGAGTAGGGGAGTTTAATACTTATCTCGTTCTTAGCGTCTTTACGTTTGTCTATTTCTATTAATGTAATGAGCTCGCCAAAAATAGCTGAAACATTTCCTCTGTTTATTTCGTCTATAAAAATAGCGTATCTATTGTTAGGATCATTTTTTGCTCGTAAACATAATTTTTTAAAAACACCATCTTCAATGGCATATCCTAGATCTTTCGATTCTTCTCCTTCTTCTGGTGAAATTGGTTTGATTCCTTCAATAAAATCTTCGTATGCAAAAGATTGATGGAAAGTAACAAAGTCGTAGTTTTTAATTGTTATATCATCATTTGCTTTATATTTTTTTATTTTTTCTAAATGTTCAAGAGCTTCTGGGTAAAGTTCTTTTAATTGTGTATCCACAATTGACCATTTAGAATTGTCATTTTTATTGAAAATTAGTGGCTCAATACGTTGCTGTACTTTCACATTTTTACATTCTAAAACAGTGTGTGTTTGTAATGAACTCCATAAAATTGGTCTAATATTTTTAGAGGAGGATAATTTAGATTTAGCAATTATTAATTCATGATTCAATAAATCATTAGTTTTTGCCAATTTAAGATCTAAAACTGCAATCGTAATTATTTGCCACCAAGTAAAATCAGTGACAAAATTTTCTAAATATTGTGATTTAGTTAAACTACCTTGAGCTACTGTATATTTTTCAAATAATTGATCTTTTAAATAAAAAGTTTTTCCTGTTCCTGGAGGTCCGTATAGAATTTGATTTGTTGGAGGAGTATTATTTGTCTCTATTACATTTTTACTTTCAACTTTATCTCCATTCATAATCGCTAATAGTTTATCGTAATAATTTGTACTTTCATTTCCTTTTTCTTTGTATTTAGTAATATTGGTTAATGTCTTTAATGCCAAATTATCATCCAATTTCCAATTACCTTTTAAAAGCCAATCTACATTTCTATAATTTTTATAAGATGCTCTCTCATCATCATAAAATAATTCCGAAGTAACTTCTCCGTAACCTAACAATTCATGTATCCCTTTTTTTACAATAATAATATCTCCTGGTTTCATTACTTTTAAAAATTCGTAATTCGCAGCGGTATTATTTGTTTTAGCGGAAGTAGTATCCGCTAATTCTTGAAGTTTTATTTGAATTGATTTTTTAGTGGAATATGCATTTAAATCACCTAAATCATCCCAACCAAGTCCCATAATTCCCTTTTCATAAAACTCGTCCCATTTACTAGCATTTTCTCCTGGAGCATACATCCAATAATTTATAGGTTCAAATTTATTAAACATTTGATATAAAATGTCTTGAGCTACTAAAAGATTGTTAGAGCCATCATAGTATTCGGGGATAGAAGCTTTTACGAGTTCAATAAGTTCGGTATCATTTTCTATATATTCAGAAATTATTTGATGTATCAATTCTAAATAATGTGCATACCTTTCATTTATTTTTGCTTGTTCAATATTTAATAAATCACATAATTCCTTATAATAGGAATACTTGTAAAAAGTATATTTTTCTGGATTGTAAAAAGTTAAATAAACCGATATGGTTCTTTCATCTTGATGATGCGAAAGAGTTTCTCCTAACCCTCTATAAAATTTTAAAGTTTCTTCGTTAAACGCTTTAACTCTAGTATTTAAATCAATAGATTCATTAAAGAGATTTTTAAATAATAATCGTATTTTTTCGGGTTCTTTAAGTAATAATTGTTTAATAACTGCTTTACTCATAGCATAAGGCAAATTATCGTAATCAATTTTTTTTACTTCATCTAAAAAATTATCAGCATTTAAATTAGGAAGTCCTTTGTATGTTTTTAGTAATTCCCATTTGTAACGTTCATCTTTTAAATGTGTTTTTTTAATTTCTTCTTTGTAATTATCTATAAGATTTTGTAGCTTATTTTTATGCATATCTAATATTAGAAATCCCATTTTTTTTAAATAATTATTTGTTGCTGCACCACCATTATAGTACCAAATTTTCTCTCCATTCATTTCTTTATGAGCATAACGCATAACTTCTTTTGGTGGATATGTAGTGTTATCTATTTTTACTAACCATCTAGTAGATTTTGTTAGTTTAATTTGTTGTTCTTCTATTTTATTAATAGCGTTAAATACGTGGTTTTTTGTAATACTATTTGGAGTAAATGCCATATTTTTTATTTCTCAATTAATCCAGCATCCCAAAGAGCCAAAACAACATCCATTTGAGAGTTAGACCTTTTATCACCTAAATTTAGTTCTGTCCAAAGTTCTTTTGGGTATAGGTTTTATTATCCGCCCATTTTAATATTTCAATAGCTTGTAAAGCATATTCTTTATTCTTAACAGATTTTGTGTAATTCCCTCTTGGTATTCCTTTTACCAAACCTTCTTCACACAAACCTAAAAATGTGCCTTTTGGACATCCTTTTTCCTGTGAACTTTTTGTCTCAAAAACCTCTTTTGCAGCTCTAGCGTAAATTTCTGTAATAGAATAAGAGCTTTTATAATTTTGTGCTGCTTTTAAAGCTGTTTGTCCGTATTTATTCATAGCATTTTTTTTTATTGATTTCTTATTTCTGCAAATTCAAACGAAAACTTATAGTTAGAGCAATCTAAAATAATGGAATCTTCAGTTTTATGTTTTATTAAATACCGCTCTTTAAAGTTGTTTAACTTTTTAGAATCATCATTAAAGATATATCTGATGTCTTTATACTTTAGTTGCCATTCTAACATATCTAATTCATTTGAAGTATCTATTTTTTTATAATCGGAAACAGCTTTTTTAGTTCTTTCAGCGTCTTCTATAATAGTAAGTACAAATAAATTGTCAACAACAAAATTAGAAAAGTCATAATAAAATTTATATTCTAAATATTTTCTTAATGGTATGCAATCATAAAGTTCTTTAACCAATTTATACCAATCTCCAAATACATCTAATGGTATAATTGAACCTTTTAAAGCCTCAAATTGTGCGTAAAATGGATCAATTCTAGTGGTAAAAGAAATATACTCATCAGTTGGTTTGTAACTTAATTCTTCATCGTTCCAAACACAAAAAATTATTGGTGTTGTTTCTTCTTTATCTTGGTAAAGTTTAAATTGAGAACCATTATAAATATCTATAATCTCATTATTTTCTAATTCAAACAAAAATGTTAAAGACCTTTTGTCCGCTGTAATAAATTGACAGCCTTCTAAACTATATGTTCCAGAATCTTCTTCGGAAACTCTTTTTTTGATTTTAGAAAATTCTTTAATATCAGCTGCTTTTAACGTAATAAAAATTTCTTCTAACTTTTCTAAAAAAAGATCTTTGGTAATATTCATAATAGAAGTGTCATTCTCTAAAACTAGAGATAACATATCTATATTCATTTCTGAAATATATTTTACAAGTGCATCTTTTTTTGTCATTTTAATTTATTTATACATTGCTCTCCATTCCAAACCTGCGTTTATAATTTCGGTACAATAAACATCCATGTTTACACTCCAATAAGCTGGGTGATACGCGTTAATACATAATTTATCATTTGAAATAGGGTAATAATGAGTGTTGTTTGTTTCTTTATCTATTATATGCTTGTCAGATAAATTCCAACCTAACTTTGTTAATTCCTCTAAGTTAAAATACTTTAAAGTATTCCCAAAAATAAGAATGTTAGGTTTATATTCTTCAATTTGTTTTAAGAGTAATTCTTCATTTTTATTATAAGAATCTTGTATTTCTTTATCATCAGATTTAGCTCCTCCACCTGTTTTTTTTATGTTGATATAAGCAATTTCTTCTCCAATAGAATACACTTCTTTTTCTTCTGCAACGGGTAAATTTGCATATTCTTTGTTATTTATTAAACCATAAGAAGCATATATAATCTTTCTGAAAATTGGATATACTAAAATATTAGCTTTCGTATCTTTTTTAGTTTCTATATCGGCTATAGATAAATAGTCTTGATATGTCCAACTCTCAGTGGAATTAGGTTCTTTTAAAACCCAAAGTATCCTTGTTTTTGCCTTGGCATATTTTTCAGAATTAATGATACCATCTACAATAGGGGGTTTACTTAATATTTCTTTACTGATATTATCTTGAATAATTTTAAATTTATTTTCCATGCTTCTTTTTTGTTTTTTTTACCCAACCAATTCTTTTTCCTTCTTCTGAACTAACATATATTCATTTAACTTTCTGTAAACAGCTAATAAATAATCGTCTTTTAAAGCTCTAGAAATAAAGTCGCTTAAATTTAGAATTTCATCTTGCTTCAAGTCATATCTTTTTATAGCAAAATGAGCCCAATAGTTATTTGTGCTGTTTTCAAAGCCTTCTACTAATATTTCTTTTTCTTCAGCTGTAAACTCTACCACATTGTATTGTGCTTTATTTTTTAATGCAGCACCTTTAAACTCGACAACAATATACATTTCATCTTTCAGCAATAAATCCCTGAACACTATTGTAATCATAAGATTACTGTTTATTTTAGATTTTAAATAGCAATACCTTTTACCAGCATCACTTGACCGTCTTGGTATATTTGTATCTACATCTTCAATACTATCACCAACAATTCTTAATTCGCTAATAACATGATCTAAAACAGTATCTTTAAATTCAACTATTTGATTGATTTCTTCTTTGTTTTTAAAGTAGAACTCTAAATCTTTCTTTTCCATAAAACTTTTACTTAGGTTGGTAATATTTTGATATAAATCTTTTAAAAACACTAGATACTTGTCATTTGCTTCTAACAAATAATTACCTAGATTACTCATAACACTGTTAAACAGTTCTAAATGCGTAATATTTATAAAATGTTTGTGTTTTATTTCTAAAATTGGATTTAAGGAAAGTACAATTCCTATTTTCTTAGTGACTAAACCATCAATAGAGTTCCAATAATCTTTTAAATCATTATTTAGGAGGTGATATACCTTGTTTTCTATTATTATGGCTTCGTTCTCTGAAGTTAACAACAAATCTATTCTACCTCCTTTTTTTGTTGTGTATTCGGTTTCTATCTCAAATCCTTCTGAAAATGAGATGTCTTTTGTTAAATCAGTATCAATAAGTTTTTTAGCAATTAGCTCTTGTAACGAAACAATAAACAAATCGTATAATTTATGTACCTCATTTACATTAAAATAAAAGGCATAAATGTTAGATAATACATTTTCGTAATGTGGTTGTTTAGCAATTCCTAAAAAGGTTTTAGGCTTGCCTTTAATTTTTGGTATTTTGTTTTCTTTTATAAATTTTTGGAGTTCTTCAATTTTCATATATTTTCCTTTTTTTCATATCATTTTTTTTATTTAAACTTCCTAAAGGCTTGTATAGTTTGGTAAAAACCATAACCAACTGCTAAACGACCAAGAAAATCAAACAAATAAGCTATTCCTCCATACGTAGGTTTTAAACTATCTAAATAATCTAAATTCCTTGTTGGATTAAGAAAAGTAAATAAATACCGAACCCCTTTAGTAAAAGCCTGCTTGTTAAATTCATAATCACCAAAACATATATTATTATGGAAGGCTTCAGTAAATAGCAAAGTTATACTACCAAAAATTATTGTAACTAATAATGTAAACCAAATACCATTTCTAAAATCTGATTGATAATTATTTGACCATCTATTAAGCCATAAAATGAACTGATCTCCTTTTTTATTTGAAACAAGTTTATTCAATTTAAGGAATACCTTTACAAGCCATTTATTAGCTTTGTTTAACCATCTTTTAGACCATATTATGACTCTATTATTTGAATTAATTCTATTCTCGTTTGCACGTTCTTTAGTAAGCGTTCTAAATGCTCTTTTTTCTTCACGTTGCATTATAATTGAGTCCGAATAATTACCAATATCTTCAAAAGCTTTTTTTAAAACTTGAAATGTATGCACTTTATTTACTAAAGGTATTATAGCATCTCTATCTACATAATTTTGAAAAGTCTCATCATCTTTACCAACATACTCTGCCTTAAATTCTTTGAAATTAAATTGTAAATCAAAAGGCTGTAATTTTCCAGATATTATTGATTGTGATAAATCAACACCTTTGTTAAATTTCGTTCTTGCAAAAATAACTTTAGTAGTAAACAACGAATAAGTAAATAATACATTACCTATAAATCTCGCCATACTAAAGACTGTAGTTTTATTAAAATCTGTTTTATAAAAAATTATATCTTTATTGAATGTAGTTAACCAAAAATCTGCTAAATCGTTAAATGTGGTGTTACGAAATGAAGCATCATTGACAGTACAATTATGTATTTTAAACTTGTTACTAAATATAACATCATCAAACTGTATTTTTTTTTCAAATTGACACACTCTAAAAGTAACACTTTCACTAAACACATTAGTTTCGACTTCATTAAACAAATCATCTCCATCGATAATTTCGTCAACCTCTTGTACTAATTGAACACCTTTACAAAAAAGTATAGGCTCTAAAAACTCACAATCTATAAATATCAACTCTCTGTGTTCTGGTGATATTTCTATATAAAAATCAAATATTTTAGAACTGAATCGGATAGGACTTGAATCACCAAATCCTGCAGCCAACGTAAATTGTGATTCAAACTCTTGTTCTGTTATTAATGTTCTAGCCATTTGATTTAGAATAATTTTCTTGTGGTTCTGCTGCTTGATTAATATGTTCTTTTGCTTCTTTAACTGTAATTTGCCCATTCATTAACATGGGCAATAACCAATCTCGTAATTCTGAAAGTTTTTGGTTTTCAATCTTATTTTTGTTTACTTTTTCCAAAATTGGGTTAATAATAATGTCTAATTGATTTATTATTTTTTTTGGAGGAATTACTATTCTACTCTGTTTTAAATGTTCTTGAGTTATGTGTCCCATCGTAGTTTTACGTAATTCAGCCTGCATTTTAAAATGTTGCAAGTAATTTAGTAATTCAAAATAGTAATATGATTTAGGATGTTTTTCAGAAGTAACTTTAAAAATGTGTTGATTTAAAGCTCCATTTCCTCCAGACCATTGAATAACTTCAAGTGAAGCAGACCAAGAGAATAATATATCTCCATTAAAAATTTTAATTTTATCGGGAACATCAGGTCTAACTTTTTCAGTTTTTTCTGAAAAACCTTCCTTCATATCTTTAATCTTAATGACTCTTAAAAAATCATCATTTATTGGTCTAAACTTTTGACAAGCTAAACCATTTTGAAAATTTGCAATATCTAATAATGTTCCAACCTCCCAACCAAAAGGAATCTCACGCTTCAACTCCTCATTAAAAACCATTTTTCCACCAGAAGATTTGTAGGGTTTTAAATTTTCTGAAGTTAGAGGTTCTGAATCAAGTTCGGAACTTGTTGCTAGCGCAACAGGAAAATCGAATTGTACAAACCAATAATCATACAACGTTTTGGCCATTGCTTCTAATTCTTGGTTTATTTTATTGTTGATTTCTATTTTTGCATCTAAATCTGATAAAACTTTGGCAATTTGTTTTTGGGTTTGTAGATTTGGTAATGATATTTCAAAGTTTTTAATATCCCTAGAATTTAAGTTTTTTCTAACTCCAGAAGATAAGTTTCTTAAATTATCATATTGAGTTTTTAAATAATAGTAAACGAACTCAAAGTCAGCTTTTTTTTCATCAATAACAATATTACAACAAGCTTGGTTTGTTGTTGTTTCGGTTTTTAAAATTGATACACTTCCTCTTGTTTTTCCTTCACCATACATTGCAATACTTAATGTGTTTTCTGGATTTAGTTTAATAGAAGTATTTTGTAAAGCGTAATTTGTTATTTTTTCATTTGAATCATGAATATATTTTTCTCCTAATTGCTCTGTTTTTACCCAAGGAATATTGCCGTCAATCCAAAATTCTTTATTTGACCTTAAAGGTGTTAATCCACTATTAATTATTTTTGAAATTTTTTCAAGAGAAATTCTATTCATATTTCAAACTTTTTAAATTGGTTTGAATTTCCTTTTCCAATGTTTTAGAATCCGCAAACAAGGTTTCTAAATTACTTTCAAAACGGTTCATTTTAGTAGCAAATTCATCTGAAGAAATATCTATATATTCAATTTTAACTTCAAAATATTGTCCGGCACTTAAACTGTAGTTTTTGGCGGTTATATCATCATAAGAAACCACTACAGAGAAATCTTCTTTTATTTCTTTTGCGTTAAAAATATCAATAATTTGTTGTTCTTCAGCATTACTTAAAACCGTTTTTTGGTTTTTTCCTTCTTTAACTTTGGTTCCTAAATTAGAAGCATCAATTAAAACCACGTCTTTGGTATTTGCTTTGTCTAAAAACAAAATACTAACGTTGGTACCTGTAGTTGCAAAAATATTAGAAGGCATAGAAACCACACCTGCCAACATTTTACTTTCTACTAATTTTTGTCGAATCTTTTTATCAATACCACTTTGTGCGGTAATAAAACCCGTTGGTACTACAATTGCTGCTTTTCCTTTGGCAGATAAACTGTGCATAATGTGTTGTATAAACAACAAATAAATTGCCATGGAGTCTTTCTTGGTTTTCGGAATATTTGGGATTCCTGCAAAAAAGCGTTCTTTATTGGCTTTAGAATCTAAAGATGCCGAATAATCAGAAAAATCTAATTTAAATGGCGGATTAGAAACAATATAATCGAAGGTTTGTAATTGTCCGTTTTCTTGTTTATGATACGGATTAGAAATGGTATTGCCTTGTATAATGTTTTGTATGGAGTGTACTAAGTTGTTTAAAATTAGGTTTAAACGCAATAAACCAGAAGATTTCTGAGAAATGTCTTGCGAGTAAATAGTACATTTATCTTCGCCAATTTGGTGTGCAATATTCATTAACAACGTACCAGAACCAGCACTTGGGTCGTAACAAGTAGCGTTGGTTACGTTTTTGTCTGTAACCAAACAAGCCGCCATAATTTTTGCAACGGCATGAGGTGTAAAATACTCTGCATATTTACCACCACTATTGCTATTGTAATCTTTTATTAAATATTCGAAAATAGTGGCAAAAAAATCGAACTTTTGTTCAAAAATATGCTCGAAACTAAAACCAACCAATTTGTTTACCAATGCTTTGCAAAACGCATCTTTATTGTCAGTTACATATTTGCTAATATCATCAAACAAGACCACTTTTTCTCCACCTTGTGTGAGTACAGAAAAAATATCATTATTTGCTCTTGCAACTTCTAAAAAGGTTTCGTCAAAAATTTCTGCAAATTTGTCTTTGTTTTGTTGCTCAAACAACCTAGATAGTAGGTTTTTAGGTGCAAAAACCGCCGTGTCTTGGCTAATTTGCATGGTCAACATTTCTAATTCGTCGGTGGATAAGTTTTTTAAAGCAGCGTCAAAATCTTCGGCTTCTGCTAAAGTAGGTTCTAGTTGTTTTAGTTCGTAAACGTATTTGTCGTTTAAGAATTTGTATAAAAATACTTGGGTAATTATTTTAAATTCGTTTCCGTCATTTCCTAAACCATAGTTTGCACAAACGCTTTTTAGGTCGTCTATTAATGCTTTGGTTTTGGTTTCAAAATTTTGTGTTGTCATTCTATTTTAGGTGCTATTTTATTTTTAAAGTTCTCGACTGCGCTCGAACTGACATTCGTAATTTTTTAATTATTTCTATTCAATACACTTATCACTAATCGTTTTACGGTTTCCATTTCTTCTGGTTTGCTAGAAGCTATAAAAAGCGTTAAACTTGCTAAGGTATCATTACTAATTATAGGTTGATTTTGGTTATTGAATAATATTTCGTTTTGTTGTAGGAATTTTAAAAAGCAAGCTGCTGCAATCCGTTTGTTTCCATCTACAAAAGAATGATTTTTTACCACCAAATATAAAAGCATTGCAGCTTTTTCTTCAATACTTGTATAAAAATCTTTTGTTCCAAAACCTTTTTCAATTTGTGCAACTGAACTTTCAAAACTTTTATCTTTTTCTTTACCAAAAACATCAGAATCAAATTCGGTAAGCATTTGATTGATTAGTTTTTGATAGTCAGATATACTTGGATACTCTGCTTCTTTTGTGGTAAGTCCTTTTGCATCTAGTTCTTCATGATCATAATCATCTAACAAACTCAACCCTTTTGCAAAAACACTTAACCAATGGTTGTCTGCTGTTTTTTCTTCTATAACTCTGCTTAAAATGGTGATACCATCTTTTAGAATTTGTACTTCTTGTTCTTTTTGTGCTAAACGTTTTTCGTTTATTGTATATCCTTTAACTAAATGCTCTTTTAAAATACTATTGGCCCATATTCTAAATTGAGTTCCTCTTTGTGATTTAACTCTATAACCTACAGATATTATTACATCTAAATTGTAATGTTCTACATTTCTAGTAACTTCTCTATCTCCTTCTTTTTGAACTGTCGCATATTTTGCGACAGTTGCTACTTTACTTAATTCGCCTTCTTTAAAAACATTAGTTATATGTTTACCAATAGTCTTAATATCTCTATCAAATAAAGTAGCAAGTTGATTTCTATTTAACCAAACAGTTTCGTTATCAAGCTGAACAGAAACTTCAACTTGATTGTCTTTAGCTTGAAATATTTTTATTTGATTTTTTTCCTGCATTTAATCCTTTACTTTTTAGTTACCATAAATTTAAGCAACATTACCATTATACTCATTAATGTATTCTTTTACTAAAATGTTGTTAATGCGTTTTACATCGGTTGCATTAATATTGATATTTTGTTTGTTTTTAAATTGATTGATGACCAAACGCATCATCATTTTTTCTACATAACGCTCGTTTTCTAATATTTTAGCGTTTTGTAAAATCTCATTATCTACTTCTGTTTTTAATCCTTTTAAGGCTTCAAATAATTTACGCTCGTTATCTGTTAGCGGATTTTTCTCTAGCAATCTTTTATGGATTCGTGTATATTTTTCATCAAAATCATACTTTGCTCTTAATAGCTGATTTTCTCTTTCTAGTTTTTTAGCTTGATCGTAAATTTCATTTAAGGCTTTTATATTTGCTTCCATTTCTTCTTTAGAAACGTCACTTAGATTTTTCTTTTTAAACAAACGTTCTAACTCTTCTCTTAAAGAAACAAACACAGGGTCTTTCTGGTCGAAATTACCACCTAACATTTCTCTTGTTTTTTGTAAAGTATCTTTTAGTTCATCTGCCAACACCATTTCTTCTTCCTTTATTTTGGTAAAAGCAAAAATGACATCTTCTAAAGCAGTGTTTAAAATGTTGTTGGTTTCTAAATTGGTTTCTAAAGCTATTTTTGTGTTGATTAACGCTAAACGATCATTCGTCATTCTAGATAAAACAACCAGTTTTCTAAAGTCTAACTGTTCTAACAATTCAAAATTACCAGATAAACGAATTAGGTTATACAATTCTTTAGAGTTGTTTAAAACCTTAGCAATTTGTCTTATTTCTGTACGATCGTTTATTTCTGATATTTGCTGACTAAACAGTTCTGCATTTACCGTATCAAATCTAAAAAGGACATCTTTTATTTCCTCTATTTCTTGTTTTATTTCTTCTGCGGATTTAAACAAGTTAGAATAATGTTCCATTTCATCACCTAATTCAGACTGTAACTCGTTAAAATAATCTTGATTTGTTTTATCGAATTCTTTTTGAATATCAGCAAAATCGACTACAAAACCATATTTATGATTTTTATACGTTCTGTTAACTCTGGTAAGTGTTTGTAATAAATTGTGCGATTTTATTTTACGCCCAATGTATAATTTTTTTAAGCGTTTTGCATCAAAACCAGTGAGTAGCATATTATACACAAATAGAAAATCGATATTACCTGCTTTATAATCTGCAACCCAATCGTTTCTATCTTGTTTAGAACCTACATCATGTAAAATTACTTGTGCTTTTTTTACTTTGCTATTTTCTAATTTTTGATTTCCATAATGATCTGGATCTTCTGCTGCTTGAGAAAAATAAGAAGCTTCTTTTTCGGCATACTTTTCTTGGAAGATTTCATACATCATTTTAGCTTGTTCAGAAGAATCGCAAACGACCATTCCGCCAATAGAATTGTCATCCATAGAAATTCTTGCTTGTTCCATATCTTGTACAATATAGTTTAGCATCGGTTCTACAAATTTATGATGTGCAAAGATTTTCTTTTTATCAGCATCACCTTCTAAAACTTTAATTTTTTCTAAAGTTTCTTGTAAAGTCAGTTTAAATTTGGTTTCTATTTCTTCTCGAATTAAACGTAGTGTATAACCATCTTTAATGGATAAATTGTAATAGTATTTATGAATATAATCGCCAAATAAGGTTTTAGAATTGTATTCTTTTCCTAAAAGCGGTGTTCCTGTCAATCCTATTTTTATAGAATGTTTGTCTGCTAATTCTAAATTGGCTAAGAAACTCCCTTTTGGATTGTAACTTCTGTGCACTTCGTCTAAAAAGAAAACACGTTGTACGCTTAAATTATAGTCGTTGTTTTTAATAACATCAGGATCGTCTTTAAACTTCTGAATATTTACCACTGTAATTTCTGCTTTACCAGAACTGTTGTGTATTACATTGGTAGATTTAATATCTCTTGTAAATTCTTCTCTACTATTAACCTTGTGAACTATTAATCCACGCGCATTAAATTCTTTTGCTGCTTGGTTTAATAAATCGATTCTATCTACAATAAAATAGAATTTTGGAATGATGTTTTTCTTTTGATAATAATCTGTAAGGTGTTTTACATTAAAGTAGGCTAAGGCAGTTTTTCCAGAACCTTGTGTGTGCCAAATAATTCCCTTTTTTATTCCGTTTTCTAGTTTATCTTCAATTGCTTTGGTTGCAAAAATCTGCGGATAACGCATTACATGTTTCTCTAAACCATTTTCTTCTTCTACATACGCAAAGGCATATTGTAGAATAAACTTTAAGCGTTCTTTTTGAAATAGGGAAGTGGCAATAGAATTTGTTGGTTTATTTGGACTTTTATTTAGTGTAAATTCATCCGCATTTTTAATACTGATTAAATTATTATCCTTTAAAACAATGTTTTCTATTTCATCAGAAACGGGCAACAATAATTTTTCTAAATCAAAGGTTTCTTCTTCTCTAAAATAATTGAAAATTGGTTTTCTATAATTTGTAGTGCTGTAGAAAGCACCTTCTAACATTTGAGTATCGGTATCGCTATACTTCATGTTGTTAGAAAAAACCATTAACTGTGTTAGGTTTATAAATTTTCTAAACTTCTTATTTTTAAAACGTCTTTGCATGCGATCATGCTCATCTTTAATGCCGTTTCTATTGTTTGGTTTTTTAACTTCGATAAAAACAAGTGGCATTCCGTTTATTAGAAGAATGATATCTGGTCTAAAATTGTCCTCATCTTTTTCATAAGGTAATTCTGTAACTACGTGAAAAGTATTGTTATCAAAATTCTCAAAATCAATTAATTTTATTCCTGATTGATCTATCAGTTTCTTGTAGAAAGCTCTTCCTAAATCTTCATTTTCTAATGAAAGAGAAATTTCTGTAAAAACTTTTTCAGCTTCTTTCTGTGTAAGGTTTTTATTGATGCTTTTTAATTGACTGTAAAATATGTCAGTAAATATATTTGTTTCTAAATCCCAACTGTTTTCTTTCAAGGAAAGATACGTATATCCTAACTTGATTAAATGGAGTATTGAGGGGATTTTTACTCTTGAATCTTCGTTAAATTTCATAGCATATGAGTGGAGGACTAAAGTAGTAAAACGAACTGATATAGAATTACGGATTTCCGTAAAACTATAAAACTATATTTATAGAAATATATAATAGTTTGAACAACAAACTTATATTCTAAGAAGATATTATTTTAAGTTGAATATTCCATATTCCGATATGGAATATAAAATATCAGAGATTAAGAATTTCTAGGGTCATTAGCAAACTCATTTTTGTAGACTGAATTACATTGATACTAAAAGACCTAAAACGTTCTGTATTATTATAAAAATGTTTAATAGGTTAGGAGTGGAGTTAAAGGTTTTAAAGATGTTTCTAGCTTAATATAAAACTTTAGATTATTTATTAGTGTCAGTGACAATGAACACCAAGTTATAATGAACAAAAAAACAGAGTAATTTTAATATACTCAAAATCAGTTGATTATTTATTAAAAAACAAGATAAAGATATTCTGAATGGTTTATATATTCAGTCGGATTTTATAATTTTAAAATTAACTTTTAATGAGTGGTTAAAAATCTATTAATCAGTGGTTTACTTCCCAATACAATATGTAGTAATCCTATATTCTATTGGGTTTGTAGCAGTTTAGGTGTACTAAAGCTGTACACTTTTATTTTCTTTTAGCTGTTGTTTAGTGGATAAAAGTACGACAAATATAAATTTTATACATTAATTATATTTTGTCGAAATTGATTTGATAAGAAGTATTAGGTCCTTTGCCTAATAGTTTTAAAACATTCATTTCTAATAAATTTTGTAAATCACGGGTAGCAGTAGCTTTAGAAGTTTTAGTAATACTAATAAACTTTTTATTGGTAATGCCTTCTTCAAATCCATCAATTACTCCTGCTAACATCCGTTTAATTACTTTTAATTGTCTATCATTTAATTTCGATTTATAGGTATCGAAAAGATTCGTTTTTTCAGCGTAGAATCAATAATAGATTCAGATAAATCTAGCGCATCAAGTATTAAATCAATAAAGTCAATTAGTTATTTGATTGTTTATTTTTACTATTTCTAAAGAACCATAATATTGCTTTTTTTCTTTTTCTATACTTGTAGAAAGAATAATTAATAAAGGCTACTTATAGTTTGTAAAAGTGCTTTTTCTGCAATAGCTCTTCCAACTCTTCCATTAACATCTTCAAAAGGATGAATGCTTTCAAAATATAAATGAGTAACAGCAGCTCTAATGGCTAAGTGTTTTATAGTTTTTTTCATTAGGAGCAGAGTCATTAAATCAATTTATAAATTGCTCCATTTCTTTAGGTAGGTCTTTTGAAGGAGGAACTTCAAAATGATTTTTTTTCCTTCCCATTGCTCCAGAAATGACTTGCATAGGTTCTTGATGAGTTCTCCATTCCCTAACTTTAATATTCTTCACGTCCTGTAATAGTTTGCGATGCTAATCAAATAGCATTTCTTTGAATGTGTTCTGAACCATGGTAACAAGCTCTCCAATTTCTTTGGCTTTAATATCTTTTACGTTCTCGTATGAAGTGCTTATTTTAAGGTTGTTTCTAACGGAAGACATTACATCTTTTCTACTTAAATATTCTCTTTCAATTTCTGAAGTTTTAATAGCTTCAGAGGCCAAAATATTAATTGTAGTCTGTGTGTGTGATTTTTTTGATAAGCCTTTTATTATTACTTAACTAGTCCTGTTTTTTGAACAAAAACATATAATTTGTCTTCTAACTCTTCTATATTATAAGAGAAATGAGTTCAATATTTTTGTTGCCAATTATAATTCATGAGCCGATTAAATTAATTATTAGGTTCGTTAAATTTATAATATTCCTTAGAATTATGATTTATTAATTTGGATTAAGAGTTAATAGGCTCTTTTTTATCTAAAGAATTCAACTTTTAAATATAAAAGCCTCTTAGAAGAAAGTATTGTGCTATTCTTTTGTTTGATTTTAACACTAATGTCAACTAACTAGTTTTTATAATTGAATTCAATTATAAAATAAGGTGTCTGTTTTATCTCCTAATTTAGTATTAAAATTATAACAAACATGTTTCAATGTGAAACATAAAAACAAACATGATACAATTTTAGTATAGATTGAAACAATACATGAAAATCATTAGTAACGTGAGTTATACCTTTGTGAAATAATAATGGGGTGACATAATTCGATTTTTAAGTAGAGTCACTAATTAGGAATAAAAACATAAAAATATTATAATGAGTAAAGTAGTAGTATTAACAGGAGCGGGAGGAGTTTTATGTAGCACATTAGCTATAGCACTTGCTAAGGAAGGGAACAGTGTAGCTGTTTTAGATTTAAGAAAAGATGCCGCAGATAAAGTTGCTAATGAAATTAATACTGCTGGAGGAAATGCAATTGGTGTTGCAGCAAATGTATTGGAAAAAGATTCTTTAGAAAAAGCAAAAGAAATAGTAAATGATACTTTTGGTAAAGTTGATATTTTAGTAAATGGAGCTGGAGGAAATCATCCTTTAGGAACAACTTCTAATCCGTTTTTAGTACTAGAAGACTTATCAAACAAAACAGAAGGTTTTAAAACTTTTTTCGATTTAGATCCAAAAGGAATAGAGTTTACATTCAACCTTAACTTCTTAGGAACATTAATTCCTACACAAGTTTTTGCAACAGATATGGTAGGTAGAAAAGGTTGTTCTGTACTGAATATTTCTTCAATGAACGCATTTACACCTCTAACAAAAATACCAGCTTATAGTGGCGCAAAAGCGGCTGTTTCTAATTTCACACAATGGTTAGCTGTACATTTTTCTAAAGTAGGAATCCGTGTTAATGCATTAGCTCCTGGTTTTTTCTTAACAGATCAAAACAGAAGTTTATTAACAGAATCTGATGGAAGTTTAACTAAAAGAGGACAGCAAATTATAGATCAAACTCCAATGGAGCGTTATGGTAAACCTGAAGATTTAATAAGCACAACTTTATATTTATGTGATGATGCATCTTCTTTTGTAACAGGAATTGTAATCCCTATTGATGGTGGGTTTGCAGCGTATAGTGGCGTTTAAAAAAAAATAAAATGAGACAAAATTTAGAACAAACTTGGCGTTGGTACGGACCAAATGACCCCGTTTATTTATCAGATATAAAACAATCAGGTGCAACAGGAGTTGTTTCTGCGTTACATCACATTCCAAATGGAGAAGTTTGGACTGTAGAAGAAATTCAAAAAAGAAAAGATATTATTGAAAGTGTTGGTTTGACTTGGTCTGTAGTAGAATCTGTACCAATTCATGAAAACATAAAAACAAAATCTGGAGATTATCAATTGTATATTGATAATTACAAACAAACGCTTTTAAATTTAGGTGAATGTGCAATTGATATTGTTTGTTACAACTTTATGCCAGTATTAGATTGGACACGTACAAACTTAGATTACGAAGTTTCAGATCAATCTACAGCATTACGTTTTGAAGCAGCAGCATTTGCCGCTTTTGAATTGTACTTGTTAAAAAGACCTGGAGCAGAAAACGAATATTCGGATGCTCAAAAACAAAAAGCTGCAGCATTTTTAAAGAATTCATCAGCAGCGGAACAAAAAACCTTAATCAGAAACATTATTGCAGGTTTACCTGGAGCTGAAGAAGGATATTCTTTAGAAGAATTTAATGCTATTTTGGCAACCTATAACAATGTTGGCCCAAAGGAATTGAAAGCAAATTTATTTTCGTTTTTATCAGAAATTATTCCTGCAGCAGAACAAGCAGGGGTTTTAATGTGTATTCACCCTGATGATCCTCCTTTTCCTATTTTAGGTTTACCAAGAGTAGTATCAACAGAGCAAGATATTGTAGATTTATATGAAGCTGTTCCTTCTCATAATAACGGATTAACATTCTGTACTGGTTCTTTTGGAGTAAGAGCAGATAATGATTTAGCAGGAATGGTAGAACGTTTGGGTGATAGAATCCACTTTATTCATTTAAGAGCAACTAAAAGAGATGCAGAAGGGAATTTCCACGAAGCAGATCATTTAGATGGAGATGTAGATATGTATGCTGTTATGAAGGCGTTGATTTTAGAACAACAAAAACGTATTGCTGCAGGAAGAAAAGATCTTAGAATGCCTTTTAGACCAGATCATGGTCATAAGATGTTAGACGATTTAAAAAAGAAAACAAATCCTGGTTATTCAGGAATTGGACGTTTACGTGGTTTAGCAGAATTACGTGGATTAGAAATCGGAATTAGACGTTCATTATAATTAAAATAATGATAATAAATAGAAAAAGAAATACCTATAACAACTATTTGTTATAGGTATTTCTTTTTAAAAACTCACTTGGCGTCATTCCGTAATGTTTTTTAAACGAAGTTGTAAAGTAATTATGAGAATTAAAACCAACAGCAAAACCAATTTCGTTCATTCTATAACTTCCGCTCTTCATGAGTATAACGGCATGTTTTAATCTTTCATATCTAATAAACTCAGTAGCTGATTGATTTGTTAAAGATTTTAGTTTTCTATGTAAAGTAGTTCTACTCAATCCTAATTCACTTGCTAAGGTTTCAACAGTAAAACTTGCATTAGAAATATTAGATTCAATAACCTCAACAGCCTTTAAAATAAGCTTCTTATCAATATCCATTTGATCTACTTTCTCTTCCCAAACTTCATTAATATTAACAAATGATTCTCTCAGGTTTTTTCTAGATTCTAATAAATTAATAATTTGGGTAATTAAAAGGTTATCGTCGAAAGGTTTAGAAAGATAAGCATCTGCTCCAGAGGTTAATCCCGAAATTCTATTCTTTACACTTTCTAATGCAGTTAACAAAATTATTGGAATATGACTTGTTCTTATATCTTTTTTTATGGTTTCACAAAGTTCTATTCCATCCATTTCCGGCATCATAATATCAGAAACAATAATGTCAGGAAAAAGAGAATGGACTTGCTCTAAAGCTTCAACTCCGTTTTTTGCCTTTGAAATTTTAAAATAATTACCCAACACATTACTTAAATAATTTAGTAATTCAATGTTGTCTTCAACAATAAGAATTAATGAATCTTGATTGTAAATTTCCGACTTTTCAACCTTTTCTTCAAGTTCTATTAAATCAGCTTTCGGTACTTCATTAATATAGGTTTCTGAATTAGTGTTTGTTTCATTAATATCTAATTGTTCACAAGGAATTATAATGCTAAAAATAGTGCCTTTATTTTCAACGGAAACGACTTTTAAACTTGCATTATGTAAGTTAATGTACTCTTTCGTTAAATCTAAACCAATCCCTGTGCCTTGGCTATCTTTGCTATCCTTATGATAAAACCGTTTAAATATATTTGAAAGATTCTCTTTAGAGATACCAACACCGGTATCCGATATAGATATTTCAACAAAGTTTTTAATATTAGGGTCTCCAATTGTAAATTCATTATAATTAATAAATTCTATATCGGTTTTTGAATTGTATTTTATTTTTATTTCTACAGTAGAATCATCTGTACAATACTTAAATGCATTTGAAAGAATATTAAAAATGATTTTATCCAGTTTTTCTGGATCAAAATCCATTCTAAGTGATTGTATGTCAGATTTAAAGTTATAGATAAAACTTCTATGTTTTGCGTGTTCTGTAAAACAATCAAAAATGTTTTTTGTAAAAGAAACAATGTCACTGTTAATCAGACTTAACTTTAATTTTCCTGCTTCAATTTTTCTGAAATCTAAAATTTGATTGATCAATCTTAAAAGTCTTTCAGAATTGTTTTTTATAAGATTCAATTGACTAAAAACAGGGTCGGTTTTTTCAAAATTATTTAGTAACCTTTTAACAGGCCCTAATATTAAAGTAAGCGGTGTTCTAAACTCGTGTGTTATATTTGTGAAAAATTGTAGTTTTATTTGATGTAAACTTTCTTCACTTTCGTTTTTTATTTTCTCTATTTGAATCTGATTTTTTAGTTTTTGACGATTTTGGGCTTGTTTTCGTACAAATAGTATTAGAATCAGTGTGAATAAAAAATACACCATAAAAGCATACCAACGTGTCCAAAAAGGTTGTGCAATTTTTATTTGTACCGTGGTTGGAATTTCATTCCAGATATCATCATTGTTTGAGGCTAAAACTTCAAAAGTATAACTTCCAGAGGGTACATTTGTGAATATTGCCGGACCATTTATATCTGTTTCTACCCAATTTTCATCAAAGTTTAAAAGACGATATTTAAAGTGATTTTTATCGGGATCTATATAATTATTTGCAGTAAGTCTAAAACTAAAAGAATTCTGATTATGATCTAATTTAATTGATTTAGAAATGTTAATATTTGATGTTAAGATTTTATTTTCTTGTCCAGGAACCACTTCTTTATTACTAACATAGAAATTAGTAATAATGGCTTTAGGTTTAATGGTATTTCTAATTAATATATCATCGGGTCTAAAATAAATAAAACCATTTGAACCTCCAAAAAACATGAGTCCGTTTTTAGAGATTAGACCTGCATTTGGCGTGAATCTATTGTTATGAATACCTTCAATATGGCCAAATGTTATTGCTTTGTTTTCATCTGGATAATACTTGCAAATACCATTATCTGTGGCTAACCATAAATTAGAATTAATATCTTCTAAAATGGTATAGATGTCATTACCGGGTAAGTTGTTTTTTGTGGAGTAGTGTTCAAACTTCTTGCTTTTTAAAGTTAACTTATCTAAACCTCCACCATTTGTTCCTATCCAAATATTACCCTTAACATCTTCAAATACCGAATAAATATAATCTGTAGATAAACTATTTGGATCAGTTTCAGAGTGTAAGAACCTTATAAATTCATCAGAATTTTTCTTTAATAAATTTAATCCTTTTTCAGTAGCAAACCACAAATTTCCTTTTCTATCTTTTATCATTTTTCTAATATGATTATTAGAGATAGAAGTTTTAACTAAAGGGTTGTGTTTGTATTGTTTAAACGTTTTATCCACGAAAGAATAATAAAAAACACCTTGTTGGTAATCACTAATCCATATACCTTTCTCAACAGGTAACATACTAAGGGTTTGAAGACCTACCTTAAAGGGAGTTATTAATTTCGTGAATTTTTCATCGTTTTTTGCTCTATATAAAATACCATCATCACGGGTTCCTACCCATAATCTATTATAGATATCAAATACGATTGATTTAATGTTTTTCACTTTTTTGTTATCGTATAAAACGTCAAGTTCTTCTGTTTTATTTTCTTTTTGATTATATTTAAAGAGACTACCAAATTCAGTACCAATCCATGTATGTTCATTATCTGGGTCTGGTGAAAAGGAGGTTATAATATTGTTACTTTTAGACTTGTTTTTATTTGATTGGGTAAAATGAGTAACAGAATTCTTAAACTCACTGTGATAACTTAAACCTCCCAACCAGGTGCCAATCCAAATAATATTGTTGGAGTCTTTGTATAGAGACCAAATTGATTGATGCGGTAAATTAGGATGGTTTTCTGAGTTAATCACTTTAATAACATCAAGATCATTCATGATAGCGACACCATCATAGGTTCCTACCCATAATTTACCATCCTTAGATTTAATGATGCTTCTTACACGATTACTTAAAAAGTTTGTTTGCTTGTTATAATGATTTAAAAGGCTTCCGTTTATGTCAAAACACATCAAACCTTTTTTATCATAACCTATCCAAATATGTTCATCGTCTGAATAAAATGTTCTTGGATAGCCAGATATACTTTGCGTAAAAAATTGAAATTTAGTAGCATTCTTAGTTTTGAAATATACTTTTCCGTCTTGAAATACAACCCAGATATTATTTGAGTCATCTTTATATAATAATCGTGGGCGAGATTTATTGTTATGAATATTTATGTATTCAGCTGTATCGAGATTCCCATTTAGTTGAGCAATACCTTTTTGATCCAAAAACCAATAATCACCATCTGTAGTTTCAATTATGGCATCAATATTATCTCCTATTAATTTATTCTGACTATTCTTTATTGACAACCTAGAAAAAGAATCAAAAACGGGATCATATTTACAGATACCTTTCTCCGTAGCTATTAGTAAATCTCCATCTTTGTTGCTTAAAATTTGGTTTATCCTATTTGTAGATAAGGTTTTGGGGTTCGATTGAGAATAGCTGTATCGTTTTATTTCGTTAGAATTATATTTAAACAAACCATTATTGGTTCCAAACCAAATAAAGCCTAAATGATCTTCGCTTATACACATTACAGAAGTAATAGAAACACCTCCTTCTGGACTAACTTCTGTTAAAGAAATAATAGGAGCATTTTGAGAATAGAAAGAAGTTGGTAAAAGAAAAAGTATATATATAAATAGAAGTATCCTCATTTTAATCATGTGTATATTGCTAATATAAAAATAATAGATACATTTTTTTTAAAATTTTATAATTATTGTATTACAAATGTTTCATCATGAAACATGTCTGTAATTATGAGCTATAATTGAAAGAATATGAAACATATAGAGGAAAAAAGTATGTATAGTCCATTTACATTTGTTGGGATAAACAGTCTTATTGAAAATTGATATCAAAATATTATTAATTCGAAAATAAGAATTACAGAAAAATTAATTTTATATAAAAACTAAATTAACTAAACAATAATGAAGCTCTATTCAATTTTATCAAAATCAAATTACCTTTTATTGTTCTTGTTCTATTCGCTGGTATGTAGTTCTCAAAACCCAACGGTTAGTGGAGTCATAAAAGCAAGATCAGGAGAACCGTTGCCAGGTGTTAGTGTTGTGGTTAAGGGAACAACTGTAGGAGTTGCCTCTGACTTTGACGGGAATTATTCAATTTCTGTACCAGAAGTATCAACATTAGTCTTTCGTTTTATAGGTTATAAAACTTTAGAAGTAGATGTGTCACTTAAAAAATCTATAAATGTTATAATGGAAGAGGATATTAATTCTCTTGATGAAATTGTTATTGTAGGTTATGGTACGCAAAAGAAAAGTGACATTACGGGTACAGTAGCATCTTTAGATCAAGAAAGATTAGAGTCGGTTCCAAACGTAGATATTTCACAAGCCATTCAAGGTGCAATTCCTGGTATTTCAATAACAACGCTATCATCTGGTGCAGCTCCGAGTAATGATGATACTTCAATTGTAATTAGGGGTAAAAATTCTATTTTAGCAAGTAATGGACCATTGGTTGTTGTTGATGGTGTGCCATATCAAGGTCAACTTAGAGATATAAATCCAAATGACGTAAAATCTTTAGAAATTCTTAAAGATGCATCTTCTGCAGCAATCTATGGATCTCGTGGAGCTAATGGAGTTATTTTAATTACAACAAAAGGAGGTGTAGAAGGTAAAACGGTTATTAAATATGACGGGTATTCTTCTATTCAACAATTGTCAAATTTACCTAACTTAATGGATGGTGAAGAGTTTTATAACTTTAAAAAAGATAGAGATCCTGATGCAATTACGGTTTCAGAGCAAGAGATATACGATAATAAATCTTGGGTTTCTTGGCCTGATATAGCTTTGCGTACTGGTTTTAGTCAAAATCATAACTTATCTGTTTCTGGGGGTTCAAAGAATACAAAATTTTATACTGCTTTTAATTTATTAGATGTAAAAGGAATAGCAAAGAATGATAATTATCAAAGAATTTCTACTAGGGTTAACTTAGATACTAAAATAAACAGCTGGTTAACTTTGGGAACACGCAGTACTTTAACTTTTGGAGATCAAAGTGGTAATTCTGCTAATTTTTCAGATGTTTTTTGGATGAATCCTTTAACAAAGCCATATAATGATGATGGTAGTTTGAATATTTATCCATGGGAAGAAGATACATTTTGGAGTAATCCTTTAGAAGGGGTTTATATGGAAAACACAAATACTTCCACTCAAATTGTTACTAATAACTTTTTAAATATAGAAATACCTTCTATTGAAGGTCTGCAATTTAGATTAAATACAGGGTATAGATATAGAACAACTGATTCAGGAACATATCGTGGAAGAAATACAACGGAAGGTTTTGAGAAGCAAGGTTCTTCAGATGTTAGTCGTCAATATATTAAAAGTTCAACCATAGAAAACATACTTTCTTATAACAAAGATTTAGGAAAACATAGAATAGGTTTAACAGCTGTATATAGTACAGAAGAAAATGAAAGAAGTACCAATAGTTTAAGCGCAGAAGGTTATCCAAATGATATATTAGGTTGGTATGGCTCATCTCAAGCTTCTTTAATAGAACCTTCATATGAGTATAGAAAAACAAACCTTATTTCTCAAATGTTTAGAGCAAATTATGCTTTTAATGATAAGTATTTATTTACGTTTACAGTAAGACGTGATGGTTTTTCTGGATTTGGAGAAGGAAAAAAATGGGGTACTTTCCCATCAGTAGCTCTAGGTTGGAATATTACCAATGAAGATTTCTTTAAAAGTGATATTATCAATAATTTAAAGTTAAGAGGTTCTTGGGGGAGAAATGGAAACCAAGCTGTAGGTGCTTATCAAAGTATAGCAAAGTTTAGAGTTTTCGATAATGTTGTTGGTAATACAACTGCTCCGGGTTATATACCTTCTACTTTAGGTAATCCTAATTTAAGTTGGGAAACAAGTGAGTCTTTTAATATCGGTCTAGATTTTGGTTTACTAAAAAATGGAATTACTGGAGATATAAATTATTATAATACTAATACATCAGATTTATTATTGAACAGATCTATATCACCTGTTCATGGGTTATTTGAAATTACGCAAAACATTGGTGAAACAAATAATAGCGGTATAGAAGTATCCGTTAGTTCAACCAACATTAGAACTGATAATTTTACCTGGTCTACTAGAGGGAATATAGCCTTTGTTAAAAATAAAATTGTATCGTTATATGGTAATCTTGATGAAAACGGAAATGAAATCGATGATCTTGATAATAATTGGTTTATAGGAAAGCCTATTTCAACAAATTATGGTTTTCAATATGATGGCGTTTGGCAAACTGATGAAGCTGATTTAGCTGCTGTATATGGCACTCAACCAGGTTATGTGAAAATTAAAGATGTAAATGGAGATTTTGTTATTAATGGAGATGATAGAGTTGTACAAGGTCAAAGAGATCCTAAAGTAGTATGGGGTTTAACAAATACATTAAATTATAAAAACATAGGATTAAACTTCTTTATTACTGGGGTAAGTGGAAATACGAAATCAAATGATCTTTGGAATACAGATGTATATCAAGGAGTGAGACGAAATACAGTGAATCGTGATTGGTGGACACCAACGAACCCTACAAACACAATTTTTGCTAATGATGAGTTAGCGAGCTCTCAAGGAGGTTTTCAAGCAACACGTTATGAAGACGCCAGCTTCGTTAGACTTAGAGATATCACTTTGTCATATGATTTATCAGACGAGATATTAAAAAAATTGAAGTTAAGTAAATTGAAATTGTACGTTACAGGAAGAAATTTAGTAACAATTACAGATTGGACAGGTACAGATCCTGAACTTGGGAGTCAAAGATCTACACCTCAAGTTAAAGAATATGTTTTAGGATTAAATATTGGATTATAATAAAAACAACTGAATAAAATGAAAACTTTAAATTATAAAATAACATTCATAGCATTATTAATATTAATAACTACAAGTTGTTCAGAAGATATTCTTAATGAAAAAACACCTTCTATAGTAACAGCTAATTCATTATTCTTAGATATTGCAGGGTTTGAGGCTGCATTAAATGGTTTGTATGCTAGAGTAAGAATGGAGAGAGAAGGAAGAGCAACTAATGATAGTGATAGAAGTGCGGATAAAATGCGTGCAGAAATGTTTGTAAGTGGTACAGACAATATGTGTACAAATCATCGTGATGGATGGGGTAGAGTTGCTGAACCTTGGGGTGAAACAAACAATGCCTTTAATGCAGAAATTAAAGGAAATTTTGAATGGCTTTATAGTGTTATTAATTCTTCAAACACAATTATTGGAAGAGCTGAAAATGGGGATGTAAATTGGGGGAGTGATACCAATAATAAAAATCGTGTTATAGGCGAATCTAGAGCAATAAGAGCTTGGGCTTATAGGCATTTAACTTATACTTGGGGAGATGTTCCTTTAACTTTAGAAGAATCTAATGGGTCAGCAATTAAAACAGATTGGGTAAGAACTCCTGTATCAGAAATAAGATTACAAATGGAAGAAGATTTACTTTTTGCTGAAAAGTATGTGCCAGTTTCTCCAGTAGCAGGTAGAATTAGTAAAGGTGCTGTACAACACTATATTTCAGAGCTGTATATACTTTTAAATAATCCTGATGAGGCAATTATATTTGCTGATAAAGTTATTAATACACAGGGTTATTCACTTATTAATCAAAGGTATGGAGTTAAGTCTGGTGAGCCAGGAGTTGCTTTTATGGATATGTTTCATGATGGAAATAGTAATAGGGAGCAAGGAAATACGGAAGCATTATGGGTTTGGCAATGGGAGTTTGCTACAATTGGCGGTGAAGGAAGTAACATGAGACGTTGGCACACTAGTAGATATAATGATATAAAAATTGGAGGTGTTACACCTTTAGAACTTACTGTTGAAAGAGGAGGTAGACCAAGAGCTAGAATGTCTTTGACTAAGTTTGCAATGGATCTTTATGAAGCTGGAGACGATAGATTTACGAACTATGTTATAAGAAAACAATTTACTTTAAAAGATGCTTCACAAAATGTACCAGCTGTAGCTGATAAACTACCAGCAGGATATAATTATGGTGACATCATATATTTAGACTGGAGTAATCCAATTACTAATGCAACAAGAAATAGATTGGATTGGCCTTTTAGTAGAAAATACGAATCTGGAAATGAATCAGATATTACTGCGGGTTATCAATATAATGATCAGGTATATTTAAGATTAGCAGATACTTATCTTATAAAAGCTGAAGCTCAATTTATGAATGATGATTTTGAAGGAGCAAAAAATACTTTAAATATAATTAGAGAAAGATCTAATGCAACACCTATTACTGCAGCTGATGTAACTATAGATTTTATTTTAGACGAGCGTTCTCGCGAATTAGTTCTTGAGGAGCATAGAAGGTACACACTATTAAGAACAGGTAAGTGGTTAGAAAGAACAAAGTTGCATAATTTTAACGGAGGGGAAAATATTCAAGAAAGAGATAAATTATTACCAATTCCTCAAAGTGTTATTGATGCAAATTTAACAGGTGAGTTTCCTCAAAATCCAGGGTATAACTAGAATTAAAACTTACTTCTAAAGTAGGTTAAATCAACATATTTTTTAAAATTTTTCTGAATTTTTAATTCAGTAGGAGAACTCAACTCAAAAAATAGCTAAACACAAGAACGAAATTAAATTAATAAAACATAAAATGATTAAAAATATAAAACATAAAATGATTAAAAATATAAAACATAAGTGGTTGATTAAAATGTGTTTATGTATTGTGGTTACATTGATTTTTTCTAGACAAGGATATAGTCAAGAAAATAATATAGCACAATATCGTATTGTTACACATTCTTCTTCAATTGATGCAAATCAAACTGGGCATCTTGTTGTAGATGGTAATTCAAAAACCTATTGGGAAGCACATTATAAGGATAAAAACCAATTTCTTTTAATTGATTTAAATTCGAAACAAAAGGCGAATACTCTTACTATTGAATGGGGTGTGAATTTTGCAACAGAATATACGATTTCTATAATTTCTGATCATAAATCAGAAGAGGTTTTTAGTACAGATAATGGTACAGGTGGAAATCAGGTTTTAGATCTTCAAGGAAAGGAAGTTCAGTTTGTAAGAATTGATATTTCTGATGTAAATGATACTGTACGTGGTTGTTCTATAAATGAGGTTGTGGTTCTTGGGCAAAATAACAACAGATTTAAGCCTTCAGAAGTTAATCAAATTTCAGCGAATAATTTATCATTAAACAATTCTAAATGGCGTGTACAATCTACCGCTATGGTGAATGAGAGTGTAGCCGAAATTTCTAATACTGGATATAACGATACAAAATGGATTCCTGCAAAAGTGCCAGGAACTATATTAGGAGATTATTACAATTTTGGTGCATTACCAGATCCATTATATGGAGACAATATGCATCAAATTTCTGATGAATTCTTTTCTGGTAACGATTTTTGGTATCGTACTGAAGTACAATTTTCATCAGAATTAGCAAACAAAAAAATATATTTAAACTTCTCTGGTATTAACTATAAATCAGATATTTATATCAATGGTAAACAATTAGGCCGCATTGAAGGTGGGTTCCTTAGAGGAGAATATGAAGTGTCGGATTTTGTTAATTTAGACAAACCTAATACAATTGCTGTTTTAGTGCATCATAATGATAATTGGGTTTCTGGTACATTTAAAATCTTAAAAAAGAAATTAGGATCTAGAATTTCAAATGGGGATATGTTAGGTCTTGATGGTCCAACTTCATTGGCTTCTGCTGGTTGGAATTGGTTGCCAATTATAAAAGGTAGAAATAATGGTATTTGGAATAATGTAAACTTTAGAGTAGGTGGTAGTATTTCTATAAAAGATCCATGGGTTTCTACAAAGTTTCAATCAAAAGATTTAAAGAAAGCAGATTTAACAATAAGTACAGAGCTTAAAAATTCTTCTTCAAAAGCGATTAATGGAAAATTAATTGCAAGGTTAAATGGTAAAATAAGATTAGAAGTAGCTGTAACGGTTGCTGCTAATGAAACAAAGACAGTTATTCTAGACAAATCTAAGTTCTCTAAATTGTCTATAAAAAAGCCAAAACTTTGGTGGCCAAATGGGTATGGAGAACAAATACTTCAAGATCTTGATTTAGAATTTATTGTTGATGGTAAGATTTCTGATCAGAAAAACATCAAGTATGGTATTCGTGAATTAGAGTATAAAATACAAGAGGGTGTTTTATTTATCTACTGTAATAATACGAGAATTTTACTGAAAGGTGGAAACTGGGGATTACCAGAAGCAATGATGCGTATGGATTACGCTGGGTATGATTTACGTGTTAAATTACATAAAGATGCTAATTTTAATATGATTCGTAACTGGATTGGTATGACAAATCACGAAGAATTTTACCAAGCTTGTGATAAATATGGAGTTTTAATATTTGATGATTTTTGGTTAGCAAATCCTAAAAATGGTCCAAATCCAAATAATTTAGACTTGTTTATGGAAAACGCTAAGGATAAAATTAAATGGGTACGTAAACACCCATCATTAGCTTTTTACTGTGGTCGTAATGAAGGGATTCCTTTATTAGAATATGATCAAGCTATGAAAAAGCAAACAGAATTATTAGATGGTACGCGTCATTATGTTCAAAATTCTGCAGCAGGAACTTTAAGTGGTTATGGTCCTTATGAAGTAAAAACGCCAGAGTGGTATTTTAAAAGAAGAGGAGCAACATTACATAGTGAGATCGGAATTATTGCGATCCCTGAGATTGAGAGTTTACGTAAAATGATGCCTAAAAAAGATTTATGGCCAATTAGCGATATGTGGTCTGTTCATAATTATCAAGATTCTAGATCACACAAGTATACAGATGATTTAGAGGAAAGATACGGAAAAGCTACAAGTGCAGTAGATTATAGTAACAAAGCGCAGTTGTTAAATTATGAAACGGGTAAGGCAATGTTTGAAACGCTTCAATCAAAGCAAGGAAGTGGAATGATTTTATGGATGAGTCAATCTGCGTGGCCTTCTTTAATTTGTCAATTATATGATCATTATTTAGAATATACAGCTTCTTATTTTGCAGTTAAGAAAGGATCTTCAAACATTCATGCTTTTTGGGATATTGACAGAAATGAAATTCGTGTAGCAAATAACACGAGAGAAGATATTAAGAAAGCGACGATAAAAGCAACCATTTTTGATGCTCAAGGAAACGTGGTTTGGAGCCAAGAAGAGCCAATTAGTATAACTTCTACTTCCGTGAAAACATCATTTCCATTAGTACATACTCCGGCTGATAAAGTACTGTATTTAAAATTGGAGTTAACAAGAAAAGGAAAGGTATTAAGCGATAACTTTTATTGGTTAGAGAACAAGAATAAAAATTGTTTAGATCTAAATGATTTACCGAAAGCTGATATTAAATTAAATATAGTTGAGTCTTCTGAAAATAACTTTTATACAGCTAAAATTAAATTAACAAATACCTCTGGTAACATTTCTTTATTGAATAAAATCAAATTGAAAGATAAAGTTACTGGAGAAAGTATTCTTCCGGTTCATTTTGACGATGACTATGTTTCTCTACTTCCTAACGAAGTAAAAACAATCAATATTAAGGTTGATAAAAAGTATTTAAAGAACAAAAATGTAGAAATGCATTTGGAAGGATGGAATACAAAAGGATTAAAATTAGATATCAATAAAAAGTAGCGGTAACACCTACAAAATAAATAAAAATTATGAAACAAACCAATAAAAGCAAGTTTGCAAAATGGTTGGCTTTATTTCTTCCGGGTATCTTTTTACTTGGTTTAAATATCGGAACAGGTAGTGTGACTACCATGGCAAAAGCAGGAGCTGAATACGGAATGTCACTACTTTGGACAGTCATTGCTTCTTGTTTAACAACCTATTTTATGATAAACTTATACGGTAAGTTTACATTAGTAACAGGAGAAACAGCTTTGCAAGCTTTTAGAAAACACATTCACCCAGGTGTTGGTATCTTTTTTATAGTTGCCTTAACCATAGGTGTCTGTGGAAGTGTAATGGGCGTAATGGGTATCGTATCAGATATTTGTTTCGAATGGTCTAAAGGTGCTGTTGAAGGAGGTATTTCTCCAATCTATTTTGCATCTGCTTTTATAGCGATGGTGTATTTTATTTTTTGGAATGGAAAAACGCAATTTTTTGAAAGAGCATTAGCTGTAATTGTGGCAATTATGTCAGCAAGTTTCTTGCTTAACTTTTTTATCATGATGCCACCTCCAATGGATATTATTAGAGGATTAATTCCAAATATACCTGAAAGTTTAGATGCAGATAAAAGTCCGTTTTTAATAATAGCTTCTTTGGTAGGAACCACTGTTTTTTCTGGTTTATTTATCATTAGAACAACTTTAGTAAAAGAAGCTGGTTGGAAAATAACGGATTTAAAAAAGCAAAGTAATGATGCTATTGTGTCTGTAGTATTAATGTTTATTATTAGTGCTTCTATTATGGCAGCTGCTGCAGGTACACTTTTTATTGAAGGTATTGGTTTATCAACTGCATCTCAAATGATTAGCATATTAGAGCCGTTAGCAGGAACTTTCGCTACATCTTTGTTTGCAATCGGTATTATTTCTGCAGGTGTTTCTTCTCAATTTCCAAACATTTTAATGTTGCCTTGGTTAATCTGTGACTATAACAATTCAGATAGAAACATGACTTTACCTAAGTACAGAATAATGGTTCTTTTAATTTCATTATTAGGTTTAGTAGTACCCGTTTTTAATGCACAACCCATATTTGTAATGGTTGTTTCACAAGTTTTTAACGCTGTTATTTTACCTGTTACAGTTTTAGGAATTATGTACTTGAGTAATAGGGCGGATTTAATGGGAGTTCACAAAAACAAACCATTAGAGAATGCTTTTTTAGGACTAATATTATTGTTTTCATTATACACTTCGTTTATAGGAATTACAGGAGTTATTCAAATTTTTAGTTAAGATTATGGAAGATTTACAAAAATTCGCACACGTACCTTTAAAACAAGTCAATAATAGAGTTTGGCGCACCTATGGTGGTGGAGCTTTAATTGATAAATGGAAAAGAGATACTCCTGAAAAAGATGGTAGTATGCCAGAAGAATGGATTATGTCTACTATTACTGCAAGAGGAAAAGGGCGCCCAGAAGAGGAAGGACTCTCATTATTAAATACGCCAAATGGTTTAAAATCATTGAAAGAATTAGTGGAGTCTAATAAAGAACTTTACTTAGGGAAAAAGTTAGCTGATAAATTTGGAACTACGGGTGTTTTAATCAAAATGTTAGATTCAAATGAACGATTAACGATTCAAGTACATCCAGATAAAGAATACGCAAAAACGAAGTTGAATTCTAATTTCGGAAAAACGGAATCTTGGTATGTATTAAACAACAGAGAAATAGATGGTGAAAAGAGTGTTGTTTATATGGGCTTTAAAGAAGGCGTTACAAAGGCAATTTGGAAGGAACACTTTTTAAATCAAAATATTGAAGGGATGCTAAATTGCCTTCATAAAATTGAAGTAAAACCTGGTGATGCATTTATGATTTATGGTGGTGTACCACATGCTATTGGAAGTGGTTGTTTCTTGATGGAAGTTCAAGAACCTACAGATTATACAATGAGAGTTGAAAAAATAACTCCAAAAGGTTTAACTATTTCTGATGAATTAATTCATCAAGGTGTAGGAGAAGAAATGATGCTAGAATGTTTTCACTATGATTTTTATTCATATGAAGAAGCGATGAAGCTTTGGAAAGTAACACCTAAAGTTATTGATAAATCAGATAATCATAATTTAAATTCAATTTTTAACGAAACGCATACAGATTGCTTTGGTTTGAAAGAACTTGATTTAGATGGTGAGTATACTTTAAAAGGAAATGATAGTTTTTATGTAGCAGTTATTTATTATGGAGAAGGAACTATTTTATGCAATGGAGAAGAATATGAATTTAAGCAAGGTGATGAGATTTTTCTATCAGCAGCAATAAATGAAGTTACCTATAAATCAAAAATAGCATCAAAAATTTTACTCTGTTATCCACCAAGTTAAAATGAAGAAAGTAATTTTCATATCATTCTTATTAACACTAACGCATTTTGTAAATGCGCAAGATTTTGTGTCAAATAATTTATCCGATGAACAAATATTAGGATTGATTGAAAAGCACAGACCATCTAAAGGAGGTAAAATTCCATCCAATTTAAAATATAGATTAGGAGCAACTCATGTAAACGGACAATATCATTTAACAGATGAACCTTTTATTATTGAAGGTGCTAAAAAAGTACAAGAGTTAGGATATGGTATTTTAAAGTTATGGTTTTATAAAGCAAATGGTCAAGCACATGGTTATAAATACAACTCAGATTGGAATTTAACCCAAACTATGACCTTAAAAGAATTGGCTAATCATAAATATTATGATGAAGTTTTTAAGATGCCCTTTAAAGTTTTTGCTCTAAATATTAAAGATGGATACGGAAAAGCATCTACAGAAGATCAAACAGAAAACTTAAATCGTGTAGAAAAAGAATTTTATGATTTAACAACTCATTTTCTTACTAAATATAAAGACAGAGAAGTCTCATTTATACTTTCAAATTGGGAAGGTGATTGGATGCTACGAGGGGGTACAAGTGCAAAAAGCAAATGGCGAAAAGATTCAGTTTCACCAAATGCACCAGTAAGAGTAAAAAATATGATTGATTGGGTTAAGGCACGCCAAAAAGGAGTTAGTCGAGCTCGAAATAATTTTCAGGATTCAAAATGTAAAGTTTACAATGCAGTTGAGGTAAATAAAGTTTATGATGGTATTCTTCATAGTATGCCTTCAATTACAACTAGTGTTTTACCTCATGTAAAAGTAGATATGGTAGCATGGTCTGCTTATGATGGAAAATCTGAAGATGGCATAAAAATGTATAAAGGGGTTGATTATTTAAGACATTATATGAATCCTACAGCTTATATGAAAGGTGAAAAATTTGTATTTATTGGTGAAATAAATGAGCATGAAAACAGAAATAATAGAACTAAAGAATATGTTCAGAATTTTACAGATGTGATAATGGGCGTTTATTTGGCGCAAAAAATACCTTATATATTTTATTGGGAGTTATATTCAAATGACACAAAAAAAGGATCTAAAAAACAAGATAGAGTTCTTAAATATGAGGAGTTAGCAGGTAATTGGTTAATTCGTCCAGATGGGTCATTTGGTTGGGCACAAGAGTATTTTAATGTTCTTTTAGAAAGATCAAAAAGCCAAAATTAAACTTATAAAAATAAATACATAGAATGAAGAAATATTTAGTTTTAATTATAATACTACTATCCTTTGGGAATATGTTTTCCCAATCCTTTAATTGGACTGTAGATGCAAATGGAATGTACAGAAATGGTACTCCTTTCTTTTTAAACGGACAATCTTGGGCAAAAGCTACACCTTTTACTGATGGTCAACAAACTAATAGTGAAGCTTTAGTAAAAGAAAAACTTTCGGAATTAAGTGCTATTGGTGTTAATACCTTACGTATTTATGGAAGTCCAGATGACAGTAAATGGGGTAATTCTTATTTTGAAAATTATGCTAATTTAATAAAATGGATAGAAGAATGGAATGTAGCAAACCCAGATGGAGGGAATCCTAATAAAGCGATGCATTATATGGTGCAAATCAATCCAGAAGATAATATATCAGACCTTTCTGATGACTTACCAACAAATGATGCCGCATCATTTGCACGAGCTATAAGTGACACTTCTCATAAAGGAAGTGTGGCAAGTTTAATTAATACAATTAATACTGCTGCAGGTACAGATGGAAGTAAGTATTTAATGGGATATTTAATGTATCACGAATTAAATGTTTCATCAAAATATGCCTCTTGGTATAATGAAATAGGAGCTCAAGGAATAGAAGATTTTATGAATGCTGCCGCAGATGCAATTCATAATACATATGCACCAGGTAAACTTGTTTCTCATACAGGAGATGCTAAAGATTCTGGAAATGGAATATCTGTAAATTTATACCAGGAACTTGAGAATTTAGATTCAGAAGATGGTAATGTATTTGAGAATTTTGATTTATTAGGATTCAATCTCTATATATCTACAGATGCAATCTTAAAAAAGAATTCTTATTATAAAAGGATTGTTCATCGTCGTGGCATTAGTGTAAATAGCAATCGTGGTTGGTATGTAGGAGAAACAGGAGCGTCTTATGATAGAGATGCAAACTCAAGTAGTGTAGCTGCAGCAAACTATGAAAATCATGAAGGAGCAGCCAATTTAGAGATTATGTTTCATAAAACTAAAGAGTTAGGAAACCTCATAGGATTTATGCTTTTTACGGTACAAGATAATGATACGGATTTGGCAATAAGTAGTGTCATAAAACAAAGAGGGCATTATGATTTCTACGGAGATAAGAAGTTTTTATACTATATCTATAAAGATATTCTAATTGATCAGGTTTCAACAAACAACCGTTTTCATTCTACAGATGATCATGAAGTTGGTGTAACTATTGAAGAAAGTACAAGTAATTATTCTATCACTTTTCAATTTAAAAACAAAACAACTTCAGATAAAGAGTTTTTCTGGTCTATACATGGGGATCAAGGTTCTGGGAGTCAGCGTTTTTCTAAGTTAGAAGAAGAAAGTTATTTAATGTTAAATGCAGGAGAGCAAACAAGTTTTACAAAAACAATAGTAAAGCCTAGTAGTAATGTTCTTTTTGCAGTTTCAGCTTCAGTAATAAAAGAGAAAACCCCGGATAATCAATATTTCTACGGGAGAGAGCATGTGTTTAGCGATGCTATTAGTACTGTAGCAGGCTTAAACTTAAATGTAAATAATTTTCCATTATCTATTAAAGATTTTAGTATAAATCATAATCAAAATTTAAAATCTGGGTTGATAATAGTTACTGAGAATAATGGTTTTAGAACACCAGAAGGTTCTTGGGAAATCATTCTTTATTCATTGAAAGGATCCGAAATGTTCAGAAAAAAATTACATAAATCACAAATATTAAATTGGAGTGAATTGCTTCCAGGTATTAGTATACATACTTTATTAGCCTATAAATTAAAACGAAATTAAACTAGCGAAATATTAAACCTAAATTATTAAATAATGAAAAACTATATTAAAATAAAAAAAGTAAGATTATTCTTTTCAAGAAACTTGATGTTCTTTTTTCTAATGATAAGTCTCTTATTAGTAAGTTCTTGTGAAGATGATAGTGAAGCTGCACCAGAAGCGTCTTTTACTTTTATAACGGATGATGACAGAGTTGTTACTATTACAAATACATCAATAAATGCAGAGCAATATTATTGGAATTTTGGAGAAGTAGGTTCAGCTATTTCAGAAGAAGAAAGTCCAACTTTTACATACGCATCAGATGGTACTTTTAAAATTGCTTTGAGTGCAGTTGGATTAGGTGGTGTGCATCAAATAGTACAGGATGTTACCGTTGAAGAAATTATTCCTCCTGGAATTCCTGTTCCAAAGTATAAGCTAATTACTGATAATCTAAGTTCAAACTTTGAAAACTTAACAAACCTAAATGATGCGGATACATTTACTTGGGATTTTGGTGATGGTAATCAATCAAGTGATGCTAGTCCAACTCATAGTTATGCAGACGCTGGTAGGTACGAAGTTACATTTACGGCTGCAGGTCCATTAGGTTCTTCCGTATTAGTAGATAGTGTATTTGTTTCAAAAGAACTTAAAATAAACAATGGTACTTGGGATGATGAGCCTGTGAAAAATGATAATAGAATAGCTTGGAGAAATACCGCTTTGGAGAAATTAGCAGATGGTGTTTTTGGAGACTCAGACTATTATGCCAAAGCGACTAGTAGCAATAATCATACAGTTGGGGGAAGTTATGCTGCAAATTTAACAACAAATAATTCATCTTCTAAGCCAAGACGTTGGTTATATCAAGACATTATCGTTTCTCCAAATGCAAGTTATACAATAACTTTTTGGATGAAACAGAAACCTGATGCAGGTTGTGCTACGTATGCCAATATTTATGAAGATCATTTTGATGCACCAGAATTTATAGATGTATCAGAGAAAATAATCGCATCACAAACGTATGATGATGCTACAGGAAGTTCTACTGCAGAATGGATAGAGCAACAAATAACATTTGAAACAGGTTCAAGTAGTGAAATTGTCTTTTTTATGACAAACGATTTTACGGCTTCAGAACAAGCTTATTATGACGACTTTACAATTGTGAAGAACTAGAAAATAATAAAATCCACTTTTTATATTATAAAAAGTGGATATATATAAATTAATTATTAATACTTAAATCTCATAATTATGAGAATAAAATTATTTTTAACAGTACTATTTACCACATTACTATCTTTTGGGCAAGATTTGTCTAAGTTACCTGTATATGAGGGTTTTGATTACACAGAGGGAACTACTTTATTAGATTCAGATGCAAAGACTGGGCAAGGGGCTTGGACTGAAAATGATTATGGAAGTACAAAGAATCCTTCTGTAATTGCTTCACCATTTACTAGTTATGCTGGTTTACCTGCATTTACAGGAAATGCAATTCAAATTAAAGGAGGAACTAATGATCCTTTATTATATTTTGAACCAGTAACTGAAGATGATGGCGTAAATTTATATGCTTCTTGTATCATTAAAGTTACAGATATGACTTCTTTATCAGGAACGGCAAAAGATTATTTCTTTACGTTGTCAGGGTCTGGTACTGGAGGGTATGGTGCTGCACTTTATTTTTCACAAATTGATGCGACTACCTTTAATCTTGGTATAAATGAGAGCAATACTTCTGGTGAAGCTACAATTTATACGGGTGCTACTTTTACTGAAAATGTAGATGAAATATTTGTTGTTATAAAATATGAATTTAACAAGGACGGAAATTCAGTTGCTCATTTATTTGTGAATCCAACGATTAATGGTACTACTGAACCATCTGCTACTTCGGATACGAGTTCTATAACCTTAGAAAATGAATCTAATAAATCATCTTTTACGGCTTTAAAAATAAATGCCAATTCTAATTCTAAAACTCCTGCAATGGCTATTGATGAAATTAGAATAGGAACTTCTTGGGCAGATGTTACGACTTCAAGTACTTTAAATATACCTCAAAAAGAGTTGGTTAATTTTAATGTGTACCCTAACCCAGCAAATAATTATATCAATATAGATTCAAAAAAAGAAAAAATTGCCTCTGTTGATATAATTAATGTTTTAGGTAAACGAGTTTTATCTCAAAAAAGTATAATTAATAATCGTTTAGATATTTCTTCTCTAAAAAAAGGGATTTATATTATGAAAGTAAAAAGTATTGAAAACAACACTATTACGAAACGATTAATTATCAATTAGTAAGTTATTTTATAAAACTAACTTTCATTTTAACTAACTTCTAGATATCTAGGAGTTAGTTTTTTTTAATAAGAAAACAAATCTATTTGCCAATACAAAAATTCCCAAATATATGCCCCAAAATATCCTTATCCACATCATATTCCCCAGTTATATTCCCTAAATGACGCAAACACTCTCTAATATCAATAGAAAATAAGTCTGTAGAAATTTCTAAATCAATTCCCTCTTGCACAGAAGAAATAGCGATTAAAGCATTGTTTAAAGCCTCAAAATGACGCGAATTAGTAACAATAGTTTCGTTGTTACTTAAAGCACCAATATTAACCAAAGAAGTCAATTCGTTTTTAAGCTCTTCAATACCTGTTTTGTTTTTAGCAGAAAGTAAAATTAGATTCTCAATATCAGACTGTAAAACAGCGGAATCATGGCAAGATAAGGTATCAACTTTGTTGGCAATCACTAATAAGCGTTTGTTAGGGAAGCGTGTTTTTATAGTTTCTATTTCTTCTAAAAATTCATCACTAGCGTAGGAGTACTTATTAGAGTCGATTAAGAAAATAATCAACTGGGCATTTTCTGCTTTTTCGTACGCTTTTTTAATCCCGATACTCTCTACAACATCTTCCGTTTCTCTAATTCCGGCAGTATCAATAAAACGAAAAGCAACACCATCAATAATCATTTCATCTTCAATAGCATCTCTGGTTGTACCAGCAATATCAGAAACAATGGCTTTTTCTTCGTTTAAAAGTGTATTTAAAAGTGTAGATTTTCCAACATTTGGTTCGCCAATAATAGCAACCGGAATTCCGTTTTTCATAGCATTTCCAAAAGAAAAACTATCAATTAAACGCTTTAAGACAAAAGTAATTTTAGCCACCAATTCTTTAAACTTCGTTCTGTCTGCAAATTCCACATCTTCACCAGAAAAATCGAGTTCTAACTCAATTAAAGCTGCAAAATCTAACAACTGAACACGCAGGTCTTTCAATTCATTGGTAATTCCGCCACGCATTTGCTGAATTGCCATTTGGTGACTTGCCGCAGAATTAGAAGCAATTACATCGGCAACCGCTTCTGCTTGACTTAAATCCATCTTACCGTTTAAAAAAGCACGCATGGTAAACTCACCATTATCAGCCATTCTACAACCATTTTGTAAGAATAATTGAATAATTTCTTGCTGAATAAAACTAGAACCATGACAAGAGATTTCAACTACATTTTCTCCTGTATAAGAATTAGGGTTTTTAAAAACAGAAACTAAAACTTCATCAACAAGAATATTATTTTGTATAATATGTCCTAAATGAATGGTGTGCGTTTTCTGATTCTTTAAAGTCTTTCCTTTTTTTATCGATTTAAAAAAAGCATCAACAATAGTGATAGCATTTTCTCCAGAAAGTCTAATTACAGAAATAGCGCCAACACCAGCAGGAGTTGCCAAAGCAATAATAGTATCGTTTTTAATCATGTTGCAAAAATACATAAAGATTTTATCAGAAAAGAAAAAAGCTGAACACAAAATGTGTTCAGCTTTTTAGGTAATTGGGGGAATAAAGTTTATAAGTTTAAGATTGCTCTTTATCAACAATATTCTTGATGTCTAACTGTTGGTTGGGTAATATCTCTAATGTTCTCATTGGGAACGGGATACTGATGTTTTCTTTGTCAAACGCTTGTTTAATTTTTATTATCGCGAGACTTTTAGCCTTTAATTTTCCCATTGCATTGGTAGAATCTACCCAAAATCTGCATAAAAAATTAATAGAGCTATCACCAAACTCGGTGTAAAAGAATTCTACTTCCTTATTAGCTTCATTTTGTGTAAAATTGTTAGAAATTACTTCTCTAGTTAGCGCTTCTACCTTATCTAGATCTGCACCATATTCTACACCACATTCTATAGAAATTCTCATTTTCTTGGTGAGAGAATAATTTTTAAAAGGACTTTCTAAAATGGTTTTATTGGGTATAACTACCATATTATTATCTGCCTCTTTTATAACAAAGTAATTTAAATTAATATCTATTACTTCACCAGAATAACCATTGGTTTCTACCCAATTACCAATGTTTAAATTTTGTCTAAAGGATAAAACAACACCAGAAATAGTGTTAGAAAGTGTACCTTGTAGCGCCAAACCAATCACAATACCAGACACGCCAGCAGCAGAAATAATGGCTTTTAGGGTATCATCAAACTTTAATACAGTCATGGCTAAATACAAGCCAAGTAATATAGTTAGGGCAGAGGCAAATCTAGAAACTAAATCTCTAACAGATTTTTGTCTTATTTTTTTTCCTATCGTTTTGTTTACAATAGAGTTCATTCCTCTTGAAGCAAAATAGGCTATAAATAGTACTACTATTGCAATAGCAATGTTGGGAATGTTTTTGATAAAGACATCTTTCCAGATCTCTAGTTTTTCAGTTATTTTATCCATTTTTTAATTAAGTGATGAAATTATTTTGAAGTAATGTAAGCTAATTTTATTATTCTACAAAACTACTGTCCAATACGTCACTCGTGTTTTTAGACCATGCATTCAACATCCAAGAAGATTTTTCTAGCTCTCTAATGTATGCTCCAATTAAATCTGCCGTACCTTCATCTTCGACTTCATTGGCTTTCTTTATTACTTTAGAAAGTTGTGTTAAAATTATATTCTGATCGTTTTTTAGAATGTCTACCATTTCAACATCGGTTAATAATGGACTAGATTCTTTAACGTTAGAAACTTCTATGTAATCAGACAATTTACTAATTGGGTGGTATTTTAAGGTGACAATTCTTTCTGCAATATCATCAATTTTAAGTTTTGTATCATTATACATGTCCTCAAATTGATTGTGTAATTCAAAA
Organism: Polaribacter sejongensis; assembly: GCF_038024065.1. NCBI lineage: Bacteria > Pseudomonadati > Bacteroidota > Flavobacteriia > Flavobacteriales > Flavobacteriaceae > Polaribacter > Polaribacter sejongensis. The sequence continues at coordinate 470,434 of NZ_CP150667.1, forward strand.
AAGTTTTTGCCTAAAACATTCCAATGAAAATTTCTTAATTTCTGATAATACACTTGGTAATCTGCCAACAGTACATTTAATTCTGATACCACTGGTAATGCTTTGTCTTTGTCAATATTTAAGTAATTCATAATATATGTTTTTAAGTTCCATACAAAATTACAATCAATGCATAGTTTGTCTTTGCTCAAATAGAATACATATTAACTCAAATACTTTTTTATAAAAATAACAACTCAAAATATGTAACAAAACAAACTTTTTTAAGTCTAATAAGTACACAACTAAAACTTTATATATAAAAATGAAAGAAGATAAACAGCTATTAGTACTTACTCATTTAAGTCAATTATTAGATTTTGTAACCGGCATTGGTGGCTTTATAGTTCCCTTAATTTTATGGATCACAAAAAAGGATGAAATCTTTGGAATGGATGCACACGGAAAAGCAATTCTTAATTTTAGAATCTCTATGTTTATCTATATCTTAATTTGTATCCCGTTAATTTTTCTTTTCGGATTAGGAATTTTAGGGTTCATTGTAATCGGAATTTTCTATTTAATTTTCCCAATTATAAACGCCATAAAAGTTAGTAATAATGAAGCACCAAATTATCCTTTTAGCATTGCATTTATAAAATAGAAAAAGAAGAAAGTAGCTTATTAGAATCGTCCATTTTTAGGGCGATTTTTTTTTTGCTATAATTACGCTTCGTAAGTTGGGCGTTCCCTAAAAAGGTCAGGCTTTACACTATATCTTTTTGTAAAAACAAAAAGGATGCCGTTCCAATCCTTAACGCAAACAAAATATAGACTATAAGAAAAATTGATAGCTTTGTTTTTAGTGGTGTTGTTTTGTTTTAAAAGATTTAAAATCAAAACATTAGGTACTTGTTGCTGAATCTTTGGTTTAGGTGTTTTTTTGAATTTATAGAGGTGTTAAATGACGTGGTTTCATCTTTAGAGATAATAAAATTCATAAAAAAAAGCTCTAAATCATATAAAAAAAGAAGTAAACATTTGATTTAAAATCACAAAAAATGAAGATTAAATGTTCTTTATAATATCTTCATATTCGTAAAAAAAGAGCTCAAATTTAGGCATGGTTTCCATGTAAAATTCAAAACAATCTCTCCAAGAATTTTTATTATAAACGCTAAATTTTCCTTCGAAAGGAACATAAATTCTATGAATTATTTTACCACTTTCTAGCTCAAATTCATCGTTAAAAATCACCTCTGGTAACTCTGTTTCTAACAGCGTTTTTAAAGATAACATTTGGTCGTAATAAAGCAAATTTACCAATTCATCTGGGTTCTCAATGTCTAAACAAACCATGGCTTGTTTTCTTTCGGCAACAAATTTAAAAGAGAAACCTTTAATTTTAGTGTTGTACAATAACCATTTTCTAGGGAAAGATTTCCCAAAACTAGTCCAAAAATCTTTTCGTAAAAGTGCTGATTCTTCTTTAGAGAACATTTGTTATTTTTTATTCGGTGTAAATATGTGAACCTTTTCTGTGCTAAAACCATTGGAAAACCAGGTTCTATAATGTAAAAGATCTGTATTAAAATTGGTAGCAATAACGTTGGCTATTGCTTCTAATTTGGTGTTGTTAAAATCGGTATTTGCTTTATCAATATTTAATACAATACCAAAATTATGCTCTTTTGGTACATTATCATCCCATTCATTTAAGGTTCCAATTTTATAAGGTTTGCTTATGTTATAATCGATTCCGTTAAAATTAACTTCTGCGCTTTCTGTTTCATCTTCAGTTATAAAAGTCATTTGAGGTAATGATAACAACAAACTAAATTGCTCACAAAATTCTTTTAAACTCAAATCTACAAAAGCAGAAAAATGTTCAATTTTAGAAATATTATCTATATCCATATCTAGTGTTTATCCGTGTATTTTAGCCGTATTACCACGTTCTTTCATCAATTCTGCTTCAAAAGCTAGTAAAGCATTCCACTTTTCGTTAACAATCTCTTTGTCTTGATATTGGCGTGCAAATTGTAAAAAAGTAGTATAATGTCCTGCTTCAGAAATCATTAAGTTATTGTAGAATTTAGACAATTCCTCGTCTTCCATGTTTTCAGAAAACACTTTAAAACGCTCGCAACTTCTTGCTTCAATTAAGGCAGCAACTAACAAACGCTGAATTAAAGCATCGGTTCTGTCTCCAGTCTTTTTAAAGAATTTTTGCAATCGGATAGCATAATCATTTTTTTGCTCACGCCCTAAAACCATTCCACGTTTCACCATTAACAAATGCACCATTTTAAAGTGTTGCATTTCCTCAATAGCAATATTGCTCATTTCCTTTACCAACTCTGTCTCTTCAGAATAATTAATAATAATAGAAACTGCATTAGAAGCTGCTTTTTGCTCTAAAAATGCATGGTCTGTAAGTATTTGCTGTAAATTATCTTTGGCTATTTCTGCCCAAGAAGTTTCAGTTTCAAATTGTAATCCTAACATACTTTTATATTTTTTTGTAATCTAAAGCTCAAATAAGCTATAGATTTAATTCTTTAGCATTTACAAAGGTTTTCTATCTACTTTAAAAATAGGGGAAGCATTCGTATTACAATTAGGTAATACGACAGCTATAATAACCTGTTTTACAAAATAGTGTACCTTCAAAAAAAATTGAACGTCAAAAATAGTGCAATTTTCATTAAAAAGTACCTTACATTTTTTATTTACTTGTGGTGTGCTATGTTTAAAAGCAATCGTTTTGTAAGTGTATTTCGTTAGAAATCAATAAAAGTTGCGGCTAAAACAAAAGAATTATAGGGGGCAGTAGATAAATACTTGCTTTTTGTTCAACTTAAATTGTTCTATTTCTTTTTGGTTATTAAACTTACTATTGTTAAGTCTAACGCAGTCGAGAAGTATTAGATTATTAAATAGGTTTCGACTGCGGTCAACCAGACATTTACTTGTTTTTAAACTAAATGCTATCCAATTAACTACTTAGCTCTAATCATTTAATTTCAAGATTATTATTACACCTATTTTTCAAGGTTTTTTGATTTTACACATTCGTTTTTAAAACCATCAGTTCTTAGAGTTCTATTCTGAATAATAAATTTTAATTTTTGAGAAAACGTAGCGTTATTTGTAATTTTATAAACTTTATGTAAAAAAGAGATCTATAGTTTCATTTATCTGTAGAATAATGCAGATTTTAGAAAAAATAAAAACTGCTATTTTATTTTTATGATAGGCAAACATTCTTATTTTTACATTTAATAGAACGATTGATATATGATAGAATTAGCAGGTATAATTATTTTAGGAATATTAGCACAATGGGTAGCATGGAAATTTAAAATCCCAGCAATATTACCTTTAATTTTAATTGGTTTACTAGTAGGACCAATTGCTGCAGAGTTTTTAAGTGAAGACGGAACAAAGTGGATAGAGCCAGTCTGGAATGGAAAAAAAGGTCTTTTTCCTGGAGATAGTTTGTACTACTTTGTGTCTTTAGCCATTAGTATTATCCTTTTTGAAGGTGGCTTAACTTTAAAAAGAAGTGAGATTAAAAATGTAGGACCCGTAATTACAAAACTAATAACAATAGGTTCTACCATTACTTTTTTTGGAGCAGGAATGGTGGCGCATTATGTTTTTGATTTAAGCTGGGAACTTTCTTTTCTGTTTTCGGGTTTAATTATTGTTACAGGACCTACTGTAATCACGCCAATTTTAAGAAACATTCCTCTAAAAAAAGATATTTCTACAGTTTTAAAGTGGGAGGGAATTTTAATAGATCCAATAGGTGCTTTAGTGGCAGTATTGGTTTTTGAGTTTATTAGTGTAGGTGGTGGAAGTGGTTTTACTAAAACAGCCTTATTGGAATTTGGTAAAATATTACTTTTCGGAACCACTTTTGGATTTACGTTTGCACATGCTTTAGCGTATGCCATCAATAAAAAAATGATTCCACATTATTTATTAAATGTAGTCTCTTTATCTACCGTTTTATTGGTGTTTGTAGAGTCGGAAGTTTTTGCACATGAATCAGGTTTATTGGCAGTTGTGGTGATGGGAATGGTTTTAGGAAACGGTAAATTAAGCAACTTAAAAGAATTGCTTTATTTTAAAGAATCTTTAAGTGTTTTGTTAATTTCCATCCTATTTATTTTATTGGCTGCAAACATTAATATGGAAGATTTACTCTTGTTGTATACCTGGAAAACAGTAACACTTTTTGCTGCTGTTGTCTTTGTAATAAGACCTTTAGCAGTTTTTGTAAGTACCAGAAATTCTAAATTAAAATTCAATGAAAAACTATTTATCAGTTGGGTAGGACCTCGTGGAATTGTAGCGGCAGGAATTGCGTCTTTATTTGGGAGTAAGTTATTAAAACAAGGTGTAGAAGGAGCAGAGTATATTACACCTCTGGTTTTTATGATTGTTCTAGGTACGGTTTTATTTAATGCCACCACAGCAAGGTTATTTGCAAAAATGGTGGGTGTTTTTCTAAAAAGATCCGATGCTATTTTAATTATTGGAGCCTCTAGTCCGGCGAGGTTAATTGCAAAATATTTAAAAGACAATGATAAAAGGGTTATTTTGATAGACTCTAATAAAAACTTTATTCAAAAATCATTAAAAGCAGGTTTAGAAGCCATTGAAATAGATATTTATAACCAAGATTTAACGGATAATATCGAGTTAAATGATGTTGGTTATTTAATTGCAATGACGGGTAGTGAAGCGGTAAATAAATATGCTATAGAAAGTTTTTCTAATAATTTTGGAGAACAAGGTTCATATCGATTGGCAACTTCCGAAGAAATAAAAAATCCAAACTTAAGTATAGAGCAACAACAAATATTATTCAACCCAAAAGGTGATTATATTAATTTAAGTGAAGCTTTTAGAGAGAATCCTAAAATTTATGAAGTAGAAATTAATACAGAAGATGAATACAAGACAATGGTTTCTAGGTTGTTTAATGAATTTAAATCGGTGCTTTTATTTATCAGAAAAGATGATAAATTATACCTAATTCCTGAATTTGAAAAAACAGAATTAACCAAAGAGGATTGTACTTTAATTTACTTAGGTAAAAATGTGTAATATTTAGTGAAAGAACTTTACTTAGCTAAAACGCTAAACCAATGAAAACTCACAATGTCTTCCTGAGCCTGTCGAAGGATCGCAGTTGAGTTTTCAATCCTATTTATAGTCAAAGTAATTGGTTAAAAAAGACTTAAACAATTCAGACAGACAAATCGTTGGTGTAATTGTGTCCTGGTTATAATTTAATGAAGCCAATTTATTTACTTAAATACGCTAAACCAATGAATACTCACAATGTCCTCCTGAGCCTGTCGAAGGATCACGTTTGAGTTTTCGGTCCTATGTACATCAAAGTAATTGACTCAAAAAGTCTTCGACAAGCTCAGTCAGACAGACGTTATTGTAATTGTGTTCTGGTTATAATTTAACAAAACCAATTTACTTAACTAAAAACGCTAAACCAATGAATACTCACAATGTCCTCCTGAGCCTGTCGAAGGATTACGCTTGAGTTTTCAATCCTATGTACATCAAAGCAATTGATTTAAAAAGTCTTCGACAAGCTTAGCCAGACAAATCGTTTGTGTAGTTGTGTTCTGGTTATAATTTAACGAAAGCAATTTATTTACTTAAAAACGCTAAACCAATGAATACTCACAATGTCCTCCTGAGCCTGTCGAAGGATTCAGCTTGAGTTTTCAGTTCTATTTAACTCAAAGTAATTGGTTAAAAAAGACTTCGACAAACTCAGCCAGACAAATCGTTGTTGTAATTGTGTTATGGTTATAATTTAACGAAAGCAATTTACTTAAAAACGCTAAACCAATGAATACTCACAATGTTATCCTGAGCTTGTCGAAGGATCACAGTTTAGTTTTCAATCTTATTTATATCAAAGTAATTGGTTAAAAAAAGTCTTCGACAAGCTCAGCCTGACAAATCGTTATTATAATTGTGTTTTAACTTAATGAAACCAATTTACTTAACTAAAAAGGCTAAACCAATAAAAACTCACCATGTCCTCCTGAGCCTGTCGAAGGATTGCGCTTGAGTTCTCAATTCTATGTACATCAAAGTAATTGACTCAAAAAGTCTTCGACAAGCTCAGTCAGACAGACGTTATTGTAATTGTGTTCTGGTTATAATTTAACAAAACCAATTTACTTAACTAAAAACGCTAAACCAATGAATACTCACAATGTCCTCCTGAGCCTGTCGAAGGATTACGCTTGAGTTTTCAATCCTATGTACATCAAAGCAATTGATTTAAAAAGTCTTCGACAAGCTTAGACTGACAAATCGTTAGTGTAATTGTGTTTTGGTTTTAACTTAATGAAATCAATTTACTTAACTAAATACGCTAAACCAATGAATACTCACAAAGTCTTCCTGAGCCTGTCGAAGAATCAGAGTTGAGTTTTCAGTCCTATTTATATAAAAGTAATTGGTTATAAAAGTCTTCAATAAGCTTAGACAGACAAATTGTTGTTGTAATTGTGTTCTGGTTATAATTTAATGAAATCAATTTACTTAAGTAAAAACGCTAAACCAATAAAAACTCAAAATGTCCTCCTGAGCCTGTCGAAGGATCATGTTTGAGTTTTCAGACCTATGTATATCAAAGTAATTGGTTAAAAAAGACTTCGACAAGCTCAGCCAGACAGACGTTAGTGTAATTGTGCTTCGGAAATATTTTAACGACAGTAATTTACTTAACTAAAGATGCTGCTCAATGAATACTCACAATGTCATCCTAAGAATGTCGAAGGATTTAGCTTGAGTTTTGAATTCTATGCATATCAAAGTAATTGGTTAAAAAGTCTTCGACAAGCTCAGCCAGACAAATCGTTATTATAATTGTGTTTTGGTATTAACTTAATGAAATCAATTTACTTAACTAAATACGCTAAACCAATGAATACTCACAATGTCTTCCTGAGCCTGTCGAAGGATATTGTTTTAATTCTTTGCCTTAAAAGTGTTAAAGTTGTTGTTGAGATAATTGTGTTTAAATACTACAATAATAGTGTTTTAGAGAAATATTTTTTAATTTAATAAAGCAATATACTTAACTAAAAACGCTAATCCAATGAATACTCACAATGTCCTCCTGAGCTTGTCGAAGGATATAGTTTAAGACACTTAAAATCGCTCAACTTTCCCTTATTAGACTGCTCTTACAATCAGCAATAATAAAACTGTTGTTACATATCTAACTCAAAAGTCTGACGTAGTTTATCTATAAGAGGGTTTATTTCTTTCATCTTATTATATTTCTCTTGTGGAGTGTAGGCAAACTTTTTTTCTATGGTTTCGTTTAAATTAACTTCAAGACTGATACCATAATTATTAAGTCGTTTTCTTAAAAAGTTGATCAATTCAGATCTTCCTTTTCTAAATTGCTCTTCCATTAACTTATTAGGTACCGAAAAAGTTATTTTATAGTTTTTCCCTAATTGTGGTACGTCTGTTCCTACAATAGAAGCCATACTACGCTCTCCTTTTTGAATTAACAGCGCAACATATTCTTTCCATAGGATCTGTAAAGCTTCTTCAGTAAAAAAGTCTTTCGGATGGTTGTCAAAATTTTCTTCTACAACCGCTTTCTTTTCTACCTTTTTTTCGTGAATACTTTTTAAAGATAACGAAGATGCACGCCTACCAACAGATTTTAATATTGGTTTTATTCTAGGTTTAGGCGGTTCTACTTTTGGAGCTTGTGCAATTACAGGTTTTTCAATTTTTTTCTCAACCAGTTTTGCAGCCTCTTTTACAGCAGGAGAAAGTGCTTGAAAAAATGTAGCAGGAATTATGTAGTTAGCTGGTTTTTTTTTTTCTCCATCAAAAGTGATAGAGGCAATTTGCATAATGGTTAATTCTACCAGCAGTCGCTGATTTTTACTAGCTCTATAATTCAAATCACACTGATTTGCTTTTTCTATAGATTGCATTAAAAACGGAATGCTTGCCTTGGTAGCTTGCTCTAAATATTTCTTTTTAGCAGCATCACCAACTTCTAACAACTCTAAAGTAGCTTTGTCTTTGGCAACCAGTAAATCTCTAAAATGACTCGCCAGTCCATTAATAAAATGATGTCCTTCAAAACCCTTAGCTAAAATAGTATTAAAAGCATTTAATACTTGTGGTATTTTGTTGGTCAGCATTAAATCTGTCATATTAAAATACGTTTCGTAGTCTAATACATTCAGGTTTTCGGTAACAGCTTCACGTGTTAAATTGTTTCCAGAAAAACTAACAACTCTATCAAAAATAGACAAAGCATCACGCATTGCACCATCCGCTTTTTGAGCGATAATATGCAAAGCATCATCTTCTGCCGTAATATTTTCTTTTTCACAAATTACTTTTAGGTAATTTTTAGCGTCTAAAACACCAATTCTCTTAAAATCGAAAATCTGACAACGAGATAAAATCGTCGGAATAATTTTATGTTTTTCTGTAGTTGCTAAAATAAAAATAGCATGTGCAGGTGGTTCTTCTAAGGTCTTTAAAAAAGCATTAAAAGCTGCCTGAGATAACATGTGTACCTCATCTATAATATATACTTTATACTTACCGGTTTGTGGCGGAATACGAACTTGATCTGTTAAACTTCTAATATCATCAACAGAATTGTTAGAAGCAGCATCCAGTTCAAAAATATTGAAAGCAAAATCTTCATCTGCAGAAACTTCCGCATCTTGTTGATTAATGTTTTTAGCCAATATTCTAGCACAAGAAGTTTTACCAACTCCACGTGGACCTGTAAACAACAAGGCTTGCGCCAAATGGTTGTTTTTTATAGCCTTTTCTAACGTGTTTGTAATGGCTTGTTGCCCAACAACATCCGCAAAAACTTGTGGACGATATTTACGCGCAGAAACTATAAAATGCTCCATGTATAATAGATTGTATATGGTTAACGTCTTTTTAAAGAGTACTAAAATCAAAATAGATTTTGATTAAAAGTAGCTATTGAAATTTAAGGTAAAAACCTTAAACCTGCTTTAAACCTTAAAGAGACTGGTTTATTTTGATTTAATATTGAACAAAAATAGGGGTATCAGGTATTTTTTACAAGACATTTTCTTAATAAAATCCTAAAGTTGTAAACAACGTGTAAATTGTTTCTATTTGTAACGACTATATAAGTAATTTAAAAATAATTTCGATTCCCTTAAAAAGGAATTGAATGTTTCCAAGAATATAACTCCTTGGATTCTTTTAAATTAAAAGTTCGGAAAATTGTACTGAAAATAGACCAACTGTTTTTTGTGCAATTTTCTTTTTAACCCTAATCCGTAAGTAAAATGAATATTTTAAAGTCTGTTACCTTTCTAAGTTTATCAATATTATTAATTTCTTGTTTCGGTTTTACTGATAAAAAAGAAACTCAAACTGAAACCAAAGCTACTTATATTGCTAAAGAAAAGACCAAAGTAGCCTATTTTGCAAGTGGATGTTTTTGGTGTGTAGAAGCTATTTTTGAAAGTGTAAGTGGAGTAGAAGAAGCTGTTTCTGGTTATGCTGGCGGACATACGTTAAACCCAACGTATAAAAGTATTGGAACCGGAAAAACAGGACATTCTGAAACTGTGGCAGTGTATTACAATCCAGAAAAAGTGTCTTTTGAAACGTTAGTGACCGTGTTTTTTGGTTCTCAAGATCCAACAACCAAAAACGGACAACATCCAGATTACGGAACTCAATACAGATCTATTGCTTTTTATGAAACGGATGCTGAAAAGGCAATTATAGAAAAAATGATTGCTAAATTAAATGCTGAAGTGTACCATGGTAAAATAGCAACCGAAGTTACCAAACTTAAAAAATTCTACAAAGCAGAAGACTATCACCAAGATTTTGAACGTAGAAACCCAAATCAAGGATATATTAAGGCGGTTTCTATACCAAGATTAAACAAGTTTAAAAAGAGGTTTCCGCAGTTATTAAAGACTGATAAGCATTAACAAATGCATTTTATATATATTGAAAAAGCAACTCATTGAGTTGCTTTTTTTGTTTTTAACTTAGAATTGACTAATATATTTATGGGTTTCAGGGTTTTGAAGTTTAGAAACAATAAAAGAGTTGCATTGTGATAATACTGTCTTTGATAATTCTGAAGGTCTCTGACTAGTAACAAGTCATAATATTATGAGCCTAGAATAATAATGTATAAATTTAATGAAGAAAAGAGTTGTTTTTTAGCTCAGTTCTTTGTTTCAGGTAGTTTTTATATTTCAGTCATTTTAATAGTTTTACTGGATGTTCTTCTTTCTCCATCTTTTGTTGTATAACTTGTAATGAATTTTAATTCTGAAAATTCTTTATAATTCAGAATATTCTTTTTAATTAAATTAGAAGTTAGCTCAATCTTATTTTTCTTTTCTTCAGATGAAACAGGTTTAAATTCCGAAATCATTAGAGTAATGTCATTCGATATTTTTCCATTAAAATTAGTCTCACTTTTCGAAATGAATGGGAATTCACAATTCCAGATTTTTTTTAAACCCTCAATAGTTTTTTCTCTTGAGTCAGAATATATAATTTCAATTGAATTTATTTCCGAGTTTATTACTAATTCCGTTTTTTTTTGAGAGTCAGTTTTATTTACACAACTTAACACTAAAATTCCGATTAAAAAGCACAATATTTTTTTCATTAGTTCCGTTTTTCTCAAATTATTTACGTTTATGTATAAGAATAGTTGCGGGTTTGTATGCGAGGATTTTCCGAAGGGAAATCAGACGTTACATACGCGCAACGACTTTTGATTAAGCACTAAGCCGCAATTATTTTTATACGGTGTTATGTGCAGATTTTCTATCTCGATTGTAATAATAGAACATTTTTATAAACTGATTAAGTCTCAAAACACTTTCAAAAATATTCAAACTTTTCAATAAAAATTCACTGTAGCTAATTTGATATTCTTCATTAGGTCTTTTTGTAATTGGATAATAAGATATGATTTGTGACTCGCTATCAAGTTTTGCTTTAAAATGATTAATTCCATTTCTTAATTTCGAATCAAACCTATTCTCGAATATTTCGAATATTTCTCCAGTAGAATATTTGTTAAATATTTCCATTTTACTTCCATTGCTAAGATTTTCAAAATCGTCTGGGTTATTAACATTTCTGGGTGTTCCTGCGGGCATTGCTGTTATATCTCCTCTTTCTACATAGTTCATAAATTTTATTGGAATTATACTATACCTCCCTAAAAACTCAAAGCAATCTGTGTAGAACGATTTCAATTTAGTGAAGTTAATTGTAGAAATGTTTTTTTCTTTAAAATCAACATCTTGGAATGTATATACAAAATCAAACCTCAAATCAATAAACTCATTAATTAGGGATGAGCATTCGTGATTGAAGTTTTGTAAAAAAGAATCATTGGTGTAATAATCCGCTACATCATTTAATTGTGGATTTTTAAAGGCACTTTCCTTAAATAATGTATCAAATAAATATTGTATAAAATCTGAATGTTTCTCGTAATCAATCCAAGGAAATACAAAATGGTTTAAAATAAAGAAATACGCATTAACAAAACCCAAATCAGTTTGGAATTCAAATTCCTTTTCTTGAAGTAGAACGCATTCTTTTTTTAATCGATTACTTATTGTTTCAATGTTTTTTTTATTAGAGATTTGGTATGCAGTAACTAAGTCTTTAAGTTCATTCCATTTATTATTATCATATAAAGTTCGTATATTATCTCTTTGCCCTGATTCTATAACATTTTTGGGGTCACGAACTGTGGCCATAAATTTATTATGAGGTTCTGTACTGGCTTTTTTAACAGGTAACTTATCGGAATATTCTAAGAAGAAATCTCCAGATTCAAAATCTCCTTCAGTTTTTTCTCCACGTAAAATTTTGAAGTCTAATGATTCTAAAAAGTTTCGATGAAATCCTTGAAAACTTGCATCGGGAATGTCCATTGTATAGCTCTGAAATTTCTCATAGTCAATATCCAATTGAGCTTCAAGAACTGTTCGACAATCAGAATTAGGGCAATTAAATTTTACATCTTGTTTTTCTCTTGACAGCAGATGTAATCTAAGATTAGTTACTTTTTTACAATTATGACATTTTATATGATATCTAATCCACATAGTTTTTTTTTCAATTTACACATAACGGTTTTGTATAAGATTAGTTGCGTGTTTAAGCACCTAATTTAGCAAATACAAACCGAATAGAAAATAGACTGCACCCAAAAGCTTAGACAAATTTATAATTAATTATTGATAATAAAGAGCTCTATATTCTACTGGGCTCATTCCATTTAAATTTAGTTTAATTCTTTCTGTATTATAATATTTTATATACTCTTTAATTTCTTTTTTCAATTGAATAATCGATATGTATTTGTTTAAATAAAATAATTCAGATTTTAAGATACCAAAGAAATTTTCAATTATTGCATTGTCTAGACAGTTTCCTTTTCTAGACATACTTTGTGTAATTCCTTTTTCTTTTAATAACCGTTGATATTGTTTCATTTGATATTGCCAACCTTGATCTGAATGTAATATAATGTTTGCTTGGTTAGGAACCTTCTTAAAAGACTTTTTTAGCATCTTAACCACTTGTTCGAAGTTAGGTCTTTCAGATAATTCATAACTAACTATTTCGCCATTGTATAAATCAATTATTGGTGATAAATATAATTTATTTCCAAAGACTTTAAATTCGGTAATATCAGTTGCCCATTTTGTATTAGGTTTGGTTGTTTTAAAATTACGTTGAAATATATTGGGTGCTATTTCACCTATCTGTCCTTTGTAAGATTTATATTTTTTAATTCTTATCAAACTTTTTAAACCTAATTTTCGCATTAATCTTAAAATTGTTTTATGATTTATAACAAGTCCTCTTTTGTTTATTTCTAAGGTGATTCTTCTATAACCATATCTTCCTTTATGATAATGATATATCTCTTTAATTAAGATTTTTACCTCTTCATATTTATCTGTTAATTGACTTCTTTTTTTGTGATAATAATAACTGCTTCTTGCCATATTGGTATGATTTAGTAATAATTCTAAACTATACTTATGCCTTAATTCTGTTATGGCTAGCGCTTTTTGCTTTGCGCTGCTAGAACTAAGGCTTGTAACTTTTTTAGCAAATCCAGCTCAGCTCTTAACGATTCATTTTCCAATAGAAGTTCATCTTCCCTTGTTAAAGGTTTATTAGACTTCTTTTTTGCTCTCTTAAATTCCATAGATCTAGGTCTTCCTCTTGGTTTATTATTTAAGCCTGTAATTCCTAGTTTTTTATAATTCCTTTGCCAATTCATTATTGCAGATTTGGTTGGAATATTAAACTTTAAACAAGCTTGACTTAAAGATAATGAATCATCTACAATAGATTCTAAAACTTTCAATTTAAATTTTAAGCTATATTCTTGATTTTCTCTAGGTAATAAACCTTTTTTACCATGCTTTTCATAAAAACTAACCCAGCTATGAAGAGATGTGTGATGAATACCGTTCAATAACGAAACAGTGGAAACTGCTTGATTTTTTTTTAATACTTGTTCTACACAACGTAGTTTAAAATCGTAACTATACTTGACTTTTCTTCCCATAAAAATACCCTCAAATAGTGTCTAACTTTTTGGGGGCAGTGTAAAATCCGCGAGGATTTTCGTAAGTAGGCTCGTACCAAGCAATTAATTTTATACGTTGTTGGGTGCAGTATTTATTAGTTTTTGTATTGCATAAGCTGCGTGATGAATTGCTTCTTCGGCTTCTCCTCTTTTCAATTCTTGACCGTGAACTGCTCTGTTACTGACGTGAATTGGATATCGTAAATTATTTGCAATATCAGAATCTATTATTTTATTTCGAGTAAGAATATCTAATAATTTGGTAACAGAATAAACTTTTTTTATTTCCAGTCCATTTTCCTCTCCTATATTCTTTAATAAAATTTCTATATATCTTCTTAATCGAGCAAGAGCATTCCAAGGTTCTCCCATATATAGTTCGTTTATAATCTTGTCAAATTCCTCACTTACTTTTTCGGTAAATGGAAATTCTTTTATTAGTTCACTCGCTGGATGCTCACTTTCAAATTTTTCTTGTGCTTCTTTTTCTGACTTTATCTCCTCTTCAGTACCAACGAAACGAGTCAATCGGCTAATCAAATAATCCACTTTTTTGGTCAACTTTTTATTATCAACATAATCCGAAATTGATAATTTACCAATGTCATTATCTAAATACTCTCCAAGAGCAAGAATATCTGATGAATCAAGGATTGTTTCTAATTCTTTTTTCTTTAGTTCTTTTAGTAATCTTCTTTGCTTGATTGAATTTGAAACTCCTGATATACTTGCAACAATCAATGAAATTAGTCCAAGTACTGTGGCAAGAAGAGAAATATAATTTTCTAAATTTTCGTCCATAATTATTCGTTATTTAATGCTGAACGATACAATGCCAAAAATGGTGTTATCTGTTTAAATCTATTTAATAAAGTAATTGATGCTATATATTTTCTACCCAATTTGCTAACTCGGTAAAGTTCGTAGAAACCGTAGGACATTGTTAGAAGTGAAAAACCCAATGGATATAACATTGTAGTATTATCAATCTTTAACTCACTCTTAAAAAATGCTATTGCAAGTGCAACAATCAATGATATTGCGATACTTATCGTACCCTTTATAATCATTAATTTTCTTTCGTGATGCCATTCATATACTTTTTTTAATTCGGCTTCAGGGTCAGTTACTTCCTGTGTAGCTAAATTAATTAAATCTCTTATGTTAATGTCTTTCATAGTTTTCTCATATTGCACCCAACTTGTTTATATATTTACATTAATTCATCATATCATCCTTCATTAGGAAAATATGCTCAATTATTTAAGTTTTTTTGTTTGAAATTCTTTCATAGCAAATGAGGGAAGAATTTTTCATGATAAAAGTACAATTTATATGGTGTTTATATAGATTAACTTATTAACAGTAATTTGTTAATTATCAATCTTAAAAAGACCTCAGTTTTGTCATTTCGACCTTTTAGAGAAATCATTTATAGGAACATCATTTATGAAATTTAACTAGTGATCCATAATGTTATCAACTAAGTTTTGTACTGAGGCAGATAATACTATTTTATAAACAAAAAAAAGTTGTCTAAAAAATCACCACTTTATCACATCACTTTATTAGCTAAATATTTTTGAACTTCATAAACATCAATGCTCTTATTAAATTTTTTACTCACAGAAGGAATGTTTTCACTAGATATCCAAATTTTTAATTCAGCGTCTAAATCAAAAGTTCCTGAGGTTTCTAGAGAGAATCTAGAGATACTTTTATATGGCATAGATTTGTACTCAACTTTACTTCCTGTTATTCCTTGAACATCAATTAAGATTAAACGCCTGTTTGTAAACATAAATGTATCACGGAAAAGCTTAAAACCTAATTCAATTTCTTCATTTTCAGTAAGTAATCTGCCATATTTTTGATTCAATTTTTCAGATGAAACCTCACTTGCATTCCCTAACAATTTATTAAATAATCCCATAGTAATTTTTAAATTATATTTATTATTTCTTTTTCTACCCCATAAATTTCGGTAAAAAGATTTAATAAAGTTTACGGTTTCCCATAATCTTATTAATGAGTTGTTTTTAATTATTTTACATTATCACTTTAATACACAATAACAGCAACAGATTTACTTGGAATAGTTGCAGTAGCAACCGTTTTTCCTGCTTCGATACATTCGTAATTTTTTTCGGTATCAGGATTGTTTTGAACGAATAAATATACTTTACTCTCTTTTTTAATAGAAATTAATGTTTCTTTAGAAAAGGAAGCAATTCTTTTACTACCAGGTTGCATGTATTTACTTAATAAGGCAATTACGGCATAATCCGGATTGTAAGTAACGGTTTGGTTTTTTCTATCAATATTAATTAAACTATTTTGTTTCCAGTTCCAACCACTTTTTCCTGTTTCGTCTAAAATCATGTTCCAATAACAATAATTAGGAACGCCAAAATTGATATAAGATGCTATTTCACCAAGTCTATTATAAGCTTGTTCCATATTGTTTTTACCATTGTAGCAAACACCTTCTGTATGCATGGTTGGAGTATCTTTAGCTAAAAAAGACAGATCCTTTAAATAGTTTGTATTGGTATATTGTAATCCAATTCCGTCAACAGCGTTTAGGTAGCCTTCTGTATTTGCAAACTCTAAAGCATCTAAAGCACCGTAAGTTCTAAATGTACCTGCCCAAATTTCTGTTTTCATATTGTTTTTATTAAAATTAGGTCTTAAATACTGCTGTATAAATTGATACATCTGCGCTGGTTGCATAACATTAGAAGGATAATTTGTGTTAGCATCAGTTTCGTTTTGAACAAGTATTCTGTCTATTTTAATACCTTCATTTGCATAAGAATTTACATATTTAGAAAAATAAAGTGCGTAAGCCTCGTAAACTTTTGGATCGTCTTTTAGTTTATTTTGATCTCGATTATTTTTACCTTGATCCATAATTCCAGAAGACTTCATCCAACCTGGTGGACTCCAGGGAGAAGCAAATAATTTCATTTTAGGATTGTATTTGAAGGCCATTTTTATATAAGGTAATACACTCTTTTTTTCTCTTTCGATAGAAAAGTGTTCCATAGTATAATCTTCGGCAACTTCGGAGTAGCTATATGCATCTGCGCCAAAATCACTAGCGCCAATGGCAGTTCTAGAAAATGAAAATTGAGCGCCATCTTCACTAAATAAATTACGCATTACGTTTTCTCTGCTTTCTTGGGGTAAAGACATTAAAGCAAGTCCGCCTATTTCATTAAAAGCACCTCCAACGCCTTCAATTTCTTGAAATTCTATAGAAGGATACACAACTATTTTTTGAGCTTTTTCATTGTTGCTATTTTGTGTATATTCTAAAATTGGTTGTGCAGGGATTTCTTTTCCTTCTTTTAAATCAACATAAAATACTTTTGATTGGGCGTTTATAGAAATTATAAATAGGAAATAACATAAAGCAGTTATAATAAGTTTTCTCATTGGTGTTGTTGGTAATAAGTTAAAAGATTAAGTTGATTTTTTTTGAATAAAAGCAGGTTAGCTAAGATAGTGATTTTAGCAAAAATTTAAAAGTAAAAAATTGAACGATTACTGAAAATGATAGTTGTCATGGTTATATGTATATAAGGTTAACCTGTGTTTTTTAAACAAAAAAAAAGCCTCACATTTCTGAGAGGCTTTATAGTAAATGTTTTGAGAGAAAAATTTATTTTCCTTCTGCAACAGGAATTGCAATTCCTAAGTTTTTTAAGACTAATTCTGTAATATCAAATTTGTTGTCTATGTATGCAAATTCGTTACCAGTTATGGTTAAAATCTGTGTGTATTTTTCTGCTTTGGCAACAGTAGCAATGGCATTACTTAATTTAGCATATAAAGGACGCATTAATTCGTCTTGCTTTAATTGCATTAGTTGGTTTCCGTTTTGCTGGTATTTTTTAATATCAGATTCCATTTCTGCCAATTCTTTGTATTCAGCTTGCTTTGCTAATTCCCCAAGCGTTTTTTCATTCTTTTTAAAAGCCTCTATTTTGGCTTTATACGTTTCTACTTTTATGGTAAAAGAAGAATCTAATTTTGCTCCGTAATTTTGAGATCTTTCTGATACAACTTTTGTTTCAGGCATTAGATTAATAATATACTCACTATCTACCGTACCAACTTTAGATTGTGCAATAGAAATAGAACTAATTAAAGCAAAGGCAATACATATAATTTTTGATTTCATGTTATTTTGATTTTTTGTGCAACAAAGATATAAAAGCGAATGAATTACAAAAGTTTTTACGGTTTTGATATGTTAATTTTATCAGAAATTTTAGCAATAATAGTGTTTATGTCCGTTTGATAATCAAACCATAAGGTTGTTTCATCTCTTTTAAACCAAGTACCTTGGCGTTTTGCAAACCTTCGGGTATTTTTCTTAATTTCTGAAATGGCAAATTCTTTGGTAAAATCACCATCAAAATAAGAGAACAATTCTCTATAACCAACCGTTTGTAGTGCATTTAGACTTTTATGAGGATATAAGTTTTTAGCTTCTTCTAGCAAGCCGTTTTCCATCATAATATCTACGCGCATATTTATACGATTATAAATAATTTGTCGGTCTGCGTCTAAACCTATTTTAATGGAAGTAAAATTTCTAGGTGCTTTTGGCTTGTTTTTAAAAGTGGAGTAGGGAATGCCTGAACCAATACACACCTCTAAGGCTCTCATCACCCGTTTAGGGTTTTGTAATTCAATTACATTGTAAGTTTCTGGGTCTAGTTCTTTTAATTGTTCTTGCAATACTTCAACTCCTTCTTTTTCTAATTTAAGGGTTAAATCTTCTCTTATTTTAGGATCTACTTCTGGGAAATAATCCAATCCTTTTAAAACGGCATCTACATACAAACCAGAACCACCAACCATTATCTGAATTGGGTTTTCTTTAAAAAGATCGTTTAATTTTGCAAGGGCATCTCGTTCAAAAGAACCTACATTATAATCTTCAAAAATACTTCTATTCTGAATAAAATGATGTGCTGCTGCCGCTAATTCCTCTTTATCTGGTACCGCAGTTCCAATAGTCATTTCTTTATAAAACTGTCTAGAATCGCAAGAAATTATAGCACTTTTAAAATGATTTGCTAATTGAATGCTTAAGGCTGTTTTACCAATTGCAGTAGGACCAACAATGGTAATTAAATAATTATTAGAAGTCATTTAGTTTAATTTACTACCACAGTTATAACAAAATTGAGCACCATCTTTATGGTTTTCTTTTGAGCAACTTGGGCAAGCTTGTGTATTTGTATCTACGCTATTATTTGCACTTTTTGTCATTTCTGCTGTAACAATTCCTGTAGGAATGGCTATAATTCCGTATCCTAAAATCATGATAATACTTGCAAGAAACTGACCAAAAGGTGTGTGTGGAGCAATGTCTCCATAACCTACAGTTGTTAAGGTAACAATTGCCCAATAAACACTTGTGGGTATGCTTGTAAATCCGTTTTCTGGACCTTCTATCATGTACATAATGGTACCTAAAATAACACATAGTATCACTACAAAATATAAGAAGACCGAAATTTTGGTTCTACTCATTTTTAAAGCTACTAATAATCTATTAGAAGCACCAACATATCTAGCTAGTTTTAATATTCTAAAAACCCTTAACAGTCGTAAAGCTCTTAAAGCCGCTAAATGATGAGAGCCCACTAAAAATAATGAAAGGTATTTTGGAATTGTAGAAAGTAGGTCTATAATTCCATAGAAACTAAAGATATATTTAAATGGTTTTTTTATGGAAATAATTCTTAATATATATTCAATGGAAAAAAGGATGGTAATAACCCACTCAGCTATGTTTAAAAAAGTGTGATACCTTGTGTCAAAGCTTTCAATACTTTCTAGCATCACTAATAAAATACTAGCAAGAATAGCTATTAATAAGATAACATCAAATAATTTACCAGCTTTAGTGTCCGCTTCATAAATAATTTCATGAATACGGTATTTCCAAGAAGTGTTTTTATCGTTATTCTTCAAATTTTATATAAATTTCTTTTACAATACTATACTTATTTTAATGATATAGTATTTTTTAAACTGTTTTCTCTTTGTTTATAAAGGATTTCAAAAATAATTAAAATAAAACATCTTTTGTTAAAAGCGTGACAATCTTTTCGTCCTATATATTTAGAAACTTTTTTCGAGATTTCAAAATTTACAAACAACCTCTATTTAATGCAACGAATTACACCATTTAGATTATTATGGATATACAGGTACGTCGTATTAGAGATCTTAAAATACGTATTTAATATCACTTGTTTTAGATAAAAGTGAATAAAGGAATTGAAGAAACTAAAGTTTTAAAAACCCAATTACTAAGTGTTATATATCAGTTAGGTTCTTTAACATAAATTAACATAAAAAATATATAAATTCGAGAAAATTTTAAAATATGAAGAACAAATTACTACTATTTTTTGCGATAACACTCTGTTTGCATTCTTATGGTCAGCAGTTAAAAGGGATTGTTTTAAATCCGCTAAATGAACCTTTAGAAAACGTTTATATTATCAATCAAAACTCTAATTTACATACACATACAAATGAAGCTGGAAGTTTTATTCTTGAAAAAACAGCTGTAAATAATACATTACAGATAAGTATTTTAGGTTTTGGAACAAAGACGTTAAAAGTAACTGAACAAGATTTAAAAAACGGAATTACCATACACCTAGAAACGAAAATTTTTCAATTAGAAGAATTGGTATTGCGTAAAGAAATAAATGCGTTACAAACCTTAACAAATATAGATGTACAGGTAAATCCTGTAAATAATTCTCAAGAAATTTTAAGAAAAGTTCCTGGTTTGTTTATCGGTCAGCATGCTGGAGGAGGAAAAGCAGAACAAATTTTTTTAAGAGGTTTTGATATTGATCACGGAACAGATATTGCACTTTCTGTAGATGGAATGCCAATAAACATGGTTTCTCATGCACACGGACAAGGATATTCTGATTTACATTTTGTAATACCAGAAACCATACAAAAAATAGATTTTGGAAAAGGACCTTATTACGCAAATCAAGGTGATTTTAATACTGCTGGTTATGTGAATTTTGATACAAAAACAGCCATTGATAAAAGTATGATATCTGTTGGTTATGGAGACTTTAACTCTTTAAGAACCGTTGGGATGTTTAATTTATTAGAAAATTCTAAAAACAACGATGCGTATGTTGCTGTAGAATATATAGAGTTTGATGGCGCTTACGAATCTCCACAAAACTTTAATAGATTGAATCTTTTTGCAAAATACAATACGTTTTTAAATGGAAGAGATAAGTTAACATTAACAGCTTCTCATTTTACAAGTTCTTGGGATGCTTCTGGTCAAGTGCCAGTTAGAGCCGTAGAAAGTGGATTGATTAATCGTTTTGGTTCTATTGATGATACAGAAGGAGGTAATACATCTAGATCTAACTTAAATGCGCAATTGCAAAAAACATTAGATAATGGTTCTATTTTAGAGGCAAATACATTTTACTCTAAATATGATTTTGAATTGTATTCTAATTTTACCTTCTTTTTAGAAGATATTGTAAATGGAGATCAAATTAAACAATTTGAGGATAGAAGTATCTACGGAATGAATGCGAAAATCATCAGCACAAAAGAGTATGGTAATGTAGAAGCGAAGTTTACAAAAGGGATGGGTTTACGTTACGATTTAATTTTTGATAACGAATTATCGCACACAAAAAATAGAAGTGAATTGTTAAATAACATTCAATTAGGAGATGTAAAACAAAGCAATTTATACGCGTTTTTTAACTCAGAATTTGAGATTGGAAAATTTAAAATAGCACCATCTATTCGTTTAGATTATTTTAAGTTTTTATACAACGATGCTTTAAGTACAACGTATGAAACATTGAGTAAAACAAAGGCAATTGTAAATCCTAAATTGAACTTTTTATATGCGCAAAACGATAATTTACAATGGTTTTTAAAATCAGGAATTGGGTTTCATTCTAATGATGCAAGAGTTGTTTTACAAGAAAATGCAGATAAAGTTCTACCAAGAGCCTACGGAGCAGACTTAGGAAATATTTGGAAACCTACTAAGAATTTAGTAGTAAACACGGCAGCTTGGTATTTGTTTTCAGAAGAAGAGTTTGTGTATGTTGGTGATGCTGGTATTGTAGAGCCATCTGGAGAATCGGAACGTTTTGGATTGGATTTAGGCATTCGTTACCAATTAACAGATCATGTGTATTTTGATACAGATGCAACAGTTACACATGCAAGAAGTTTAGAAGCTGAAGACGGAGAAGATTACATTCCGTTAGCGCCTAGTTTTACAATGGCAGGGGGAATTTCTTTTAGTGATTTAGGGAAGTTTTCTGGTGGATTGCGTTACCGTTATTTAGCGGATAGAGCAGCAAATGAAGATAATTCTATTACTGCAGAAGGATATGTAGTAAGTGATTTTAATATCAATTATAAAGTGAATCAAGATGTTACTTTTGGTGTTGCCTTAGAAAATATTTTTGATGTAGAATGGAATGAAACGCAGTTTGCAACGGAAAGTAGGTTGCAAAATGAAACGGATGCTGTAGAAGAAATTCATTTTACACCAGGAACACCGTTTTTTGCCAAAGCAACCATAACGTACACGTTTTAATTGAAAAGAATTGATGTAGGTTTTTTATAGTATTCATAAAAGAAACCGAATTCCCGAAAAAGCGGAAACCTAAATTTTAGTTTGATGAAATGTCTATTGCAGCAATGCAATAGGCATTTCTATTTTTGTAATAATGCTCTTGCAATTAGTTATTTAATGCCCAAATTAATGCTTTTTCTTTGGTAGCTCTAAAAATGGTATTGTGTTGTTCGTTTGGTTCGTCAGTATATTTCCAAATTAAGTTCTTATCAGATTCTTCTAATTTGTTATTTAACGTTTTAGTATGTTTAGAAATATCAATAGCATCAGAACTAGCAAACCAAAGCTTCTTTTTATTGTTATAATTGTCCTCAGATAAGTTCTCAAAATTGTTCACCAAGTAGTTTTCATTAAACCATAAAGAAGGATCTATTGCTATAAAAACATCAAACATATTGTTGTCTAAAAGAAAGGTTTCTACCACAAATAATCCTGCTAAAGATTCTCCAATAATTGCTTTTTTAGTAGCTGTTCTGTATTTTTTATCAATTGCTGTAAATAATTCATTTTTAATAAAATCTCTAAAGTTATTTGCGCCACCAGCATTTGGTATATAACCTAAATCATATTCAATTTTTGTAGGTCCACATAAATCTCTGTCACGTTTGGTGTTTTCTATTCCTACTAAGATATAAGGAGGTATTTTGTTTGCTGTAATTAAGCTCGCTAAGGTACTGGCTACATGCGGAAAATCTTCTTTAATTCCGCCATCTGGCATATACAAAACAGGTAAGCTATCTAAAGTTTCGTTGTAATTTGGTGGCGTCCAAATATTAATGATTCGGTCCTCATTCACAAATTTAGAAGCAATTGTTAAACTATCATGTTTAGGAATTGGATCATTGTAAACGACACTTTTTTTACATCCAATAGTAATCATTACAAGCAATAAGCAAAAGATTATATTTCTCATTTATATGATTTTTTTTAGGTTGAAAGTATTTTAGATACAAAACGATTCTTTAGCTAATATAGTTTTTTTTATAACAAATTCTGTAATAGCTATTTATCAGTGTGTTATGATTTTAAAAAGTGCCATCTTTTAAAGAGCAATTACTTCTTAAAATAAATTGAGAATTATACAAGTTTAATTATTTAGAAAAAAACTTAAATATTGCTAAACTCGTTTATTTTATAGGATAATTTTTAATTATTCAATAATAAAGATTTCTTATTTTATTGATATTGTAATTTTATGGGTTTTCATTATTTTTGATTTATTACTAATATTAATTTTTTTTCTTATGAAGTATAACCTATTATTCAGTTTTTTATTCGTTTTTTTATCAAGTATTATGTATTCTCAAAACTCTAATTCAGACATCAAAGTAGGCGATGTTTTTGTAGTTGGAGAGGTGAGTAATAATAATTATAAACATATAGCTTTTCCTAGAGCGAACTTTATTATAAAAAAAGGAGGGCTTGCAAATTACAAAAATGTAAAAGGAGAAAAAGTTCAAATTAAATCAATCAAAGAGAAAAATAACGGAGATGTGGTAGCAACTATTGAGTTAGCTTCTAAAAAGAAATTTTTTAATAGCCATAAATACGTTAAAGTAAATATTAATGAAGCAATTTTACAAAAAGAGCTATTAAGAAATTAATAGTATTTTTTTTTCTTTAGTTTGGGCTTTCTATTTTAGGAAGCCTTTTTTTGTTTAATATTTTATAAAAGAAGTATCTTCTAAAGAATTCATTTAATAGGAGGGACGCTATAGTTTTAAGTGTTATTGGACTTTCTTTTTTTGATAGTATTTTCGCCTCGTTTTTATAACTTTATATCTAAAATCATCAAAGAATAAGCTTGCTAATAAAAACAATGCAGCTAAAATTAAAGTATTTAACTTTAAATCTAATTTAGAATAGAAAAAACCACCTATTAATCCTCCTGCAAAAAAGAATAGAATAATATAAACTCGGAGTTTGATATTAGATTTCAGTAATTCTTTCTGTGGTGCCAATTTAGGAAAACATAATAAAGAAAGATCAATTCCTAAATCTGTAAATAATCCGGTTAAGTGTGTCGTTCTTACAACTGCATTAGAAATTTTTGTTACAAAGGAGTTTTGTAATCCCATAGCAAAAAGTAATAAACAGATAATAAGGTTTGCGTATTCTAATTCCATAAAATTACTAATAAGCCCTATAGAAATTAAAACAAGGCACTCAATAACCGTTGGCAATACAAAGACATTCAGTTTTTTGTTTTCACTATATTTTTCTATCAGAAAGCTAGATAAAAAAGAACCTAAAAGAAATGAGAAAATATAAAGGAAATAAATTGTTCCTTTCCAAAAATCAAAATTAGCAACGTCATAAATAAACAAGGCAAAATGCCCTGTAACATTTGTAGTTAATTGTTTAAATGCCAAAAAACCGCTAACATTTACAATTCCAGCTACAAAAGAAAGTATGGTTGCAATTCTTAAATTATGTTTTAAAGTTCTGCTTTTACCTTGATGTCTAAACATTTGTTTTCGTTTATTCTTAACTTTTTTAAGACGCGTAAAATTAACCTATTTTCGAGTGTATTAAAAGTGAATAAAGTATGAATTATAAAGTAGTTTGTAAAGATTTCTTTTTTAGATGATTATACTTTTAAATGCCCTTTAATTTATTGGATAAGGTTCTTTAAAAGTAGTAAACTTTATCAAGCCGTATTTCATTCAGATTGATAAAGTTGTTGACTTTCAATAGGTGAGATGCTAAATAAAATTCAGTATGACAATATTATTTTTTAATCAAGAAAACTATAGAAAAATGACAATTATAATAAGTCTAAGACGCTACGGCACCTAAAGTATACAATTGCTCTAGATTAGGAGATTCACTACCACCTGCAGGCTCTAAAGTAATTCCAAATGCTTCAGATTCGTTGGCATTTTCTATGGTAAATATTTTGTTTGTATCTGCCATAAAAGTGTCTATTGTACCTAAACTTGTTGGAGTTAAAGGACTTAGTTTTAAAGACCAAACTTGGTATACCTTTCCTTTTGGAGGTGCTGGTAATCCTTTAGCATCTAAATAAATACTTTTTGTTTTTTTATCCCAATATACCTTTGCATAAGAGGTTGGAGACACTTTTTGACCCGCTAGAGGCACAGAAACAATGTCTTTATCTCTAAAGATATCAATTAGTTTTTCTGCTTCTGCTAAGCTGTTAGAAGCTTTGTCTATTTGTTCTTCTAATTGTTGTTTTTCTGTAGCAACCTGATCTTTAAGTTGCTTGTTTTGTGTAAGTGTCCAGATAAGTACACTTCCTATTAATAAAGAAGCAGCCCAACCACTATATTGTAACCAATTAGTTTTCGGTTTAGTAATAGAGATTACTTTGGTTTCTTCAATTTTTAATTGATTTTTTATGTCTGAAAATGAATATGGAGCATCTTTTTTAGCAGCAGCAGTTAGTTTTGCAATTGCTTTTTCTATGGATACAACTTCGGCCAATACTTCTGGGTATTCTTTAATTTTAGCATGCACTTCCTCATTTTCCTTTTCAGAAAGCGAGCCTGCAACATACAGTTCTAAAATTCCAGATGTTATGTATTCTTTTATATTCATTATTTAAACTCCAAGCATGGTGCGTAATTCGCCTATGCAATTTCTATTTCTTGTTTTTATGGTGCCAATTGGCATTTCTAATTCTTCAGAGGCTTCTTTTTGTGTAAACCCTTTAAAATATAATAATTCAATTACTGCTTTACATTTGTCTCCTAATTTGGTAACAAACTCTTTTAAGCCAATTGTATCAGTAGCAGTATCTAAACTATCACTGGTTTCTAATATATCTACGAAAAAATCTGAGTTATGGTTTTGTTTAGACTGTTTAAATTTCTTAGAACGTGTATAATCGATAGCTGCATTTCTTGCTATGTTTAGTATCCATGTAAAAAAACGTCCTTTTTTTGCAGAATAAGAATCTGCTTTATTCCAGGCTTTTATAAAGACATCTTGCGTAATTTCTTGTGCAACATCATCATTCTTAACAATGTTATTTACAACACCAGAAATACTATCACAATACATATTGTATAGTTTTTCATAGGCTTTAACGTCCTTTTTTTGAAATTGTAAAATTAATTGCTCTAAATCCATAAAATGTATCTGCCGCTAATCTATTAAATAAAATTGATATGCAGTCATTTTATATTCGCAATCATAAAAATAATATGATTGTCTCGATTACTGGTTTTAGATTATAGGTATTTTGAATGTTAATGATAGCTAGAAAAATGTATTTATTTCTTTTCTAAAATTATGTAACCACTCTCAGAAATAATAATTTGTTTGTAAAACTCTTTTAAAGCATAATATTCTGCTACAGAAAATATTTTTTTTGAGATTTGCATTCTTGTTAAAACAGTAATCGTATTTCCTTTTTTTACTGTTTTAAGTATAAATCTACCACCTTTATTAGGTAAGGATATTGCTTTGTCTTTAGGTAAATTTACAATCGTGTAATTTTCTGGAATTGTTAAGCTTAAGTAAAAATTATTCAGTCTAGCATAACCAAAATCTACAGGATAATTTCTTTCTTTTAATTTAAAAGGATTTTGTTTTGTTCTATTAAAAAGAAAAGGGTTTATTCTTATTTTGTCACCTAAAACTTCATCCATTTCTAATCGGATCTTAAATTTTTCTTGTAATTTTTTATCTAGGTTTTCTAAATTGTCTCTTTCATATTCATCAACTTCTAGATTTGGGTTTTCAGTTTCAAAATTTTCTAAATAACCATCTTCATTGGTTAACGACATCTTTTTTCTTTGCTCTGTTGCTAAAAGACCATCTCTTATCATCATTACTGATCCAGTAAATACGCCTTCTTCATCTAACGTAAGGCTAGAGTTTATGTTTAAAGATGATCTGTATTTTGGCTTTAAAGTTACCCAAGAGCTTTCTTCTTTAAAGTTGATTATTCTAGCTTCTCCATTTAAGACTCTATACGGAACTTCTCCAAAAGGAATAAATTTGTCTGTTGCGTCTAAGAAATAAGGTTTACCATCTATAACTGCTTGTACAATCACATAATTATAGTCATAAATAACTGGGAATATTTTTGTAGGAATTCCGTTTTCTCTTGTAGATAAAACGACTAAATTGGCATCTATGTCCGCAGCTTTTAAGCTGTTGTATAACGAAATATTTATTTCACCAACATCACCAGATTTTTGCTGAAATGCTTCTTTTACTTTTGCATCTTCATTGGTCCAATATTTATCATTCCAAGTGTAATGATTCTGAATAAAAGTGTAAATTTTTTGTGCTCTTTCTAAACTATTTTCAGTTTCTAAAATAGCTTCAGAAATATTTTTTCTAAAAAAAGTTTTTTTTGAGGTTTGATTATTAAAAAAACGATCTTTTAAGCTTTTATCTGCTTGTTTCCAAGTAGTCGTTAAGTTGTCTATAACACCTCTGTAACTCGTAATCGATTTTATATCAAAAGAAATTTTAGAGATGTAATTTTTCTTACTCAACATATAATCTTCTTCCTTAAAAGCAGGAATATCATTCATTCCATAAGAATAGGTTGCACATCCTCCTTCACCTATACCATCAATATAAACACATTTTTTATCTACCGAAGGTTCGTCTTTATCTAATTGTAAATAACCTGTTTTTTTTATATTGTATTGATAATTTCCTAAGATAGATGCATCAAACTCACTTTTTATTTTTGGTATTTCAGATTGAAACTCCCAATCGTTAATGCTTAAATACGGAGATAAAACACTGTAGGTATATTCTATAACAGACCCTTCTTTTATATTAGGTAACGTAAAATTTTTAACCGTCCATGTATCTCGTTCTTTAGTTGTAAAAATATCTTTACCGTTAAGATATGTACTGTTCATAGTACCATTATCGGTAATATTATAGGTAACTGCACTAATATCTTTAACTTTCTGTTTTTCGTATAAGTTAATCGTAATATCGGCTAAATCAAAAGATGCTTTATCTAAAATTTTAATTCGATAATAGTAATCTGTTCTAGGAATTTCATCATTATCCCTATCAGGATACCTGTTTGCGTGTTCGTATAAAACAACAGCAGTTGCCGTAGAGTCTTTATCGTAAATTGTCATTTGTAATTCTTCTAAAGTAGTTTTACCCATTTTAGTAGTTTTACTTTTTTGTGCAATAATTAAAGTTGATGAGAGTAGGAGTAGTAGGGTGAAAAATTTCATTTACAATCTAATAATTTTCTGTACTTTGTTTTTATTGATGTAATTTTTGATAATATTTTTTGCTTGAATCTTATTTTTAATAGGAGTTAAGATCGTTTTTAAAATATCGATCCTACTTTCTTGATTGCTTAAGTTTGTGTAACCACAACCATAAACCTCGTTGTTTTCTATTAAAATTACGGCATTTTCTTCTACTTCTCTCCCTTTTTCAATGATAATAAAATCTTCATTATTAAAATCTTGAGTAATAAATTTCGGATTCTTTTTAAAATTAAATTTAGGAGTTAAAGCATCTAATTCGATAGCATATTTTAAACGGGTAAAAAGTTCATTTCCTGTTTTGTCAAAAGAAATAGATTGTGCTCTTTCCTGAATTTTAACGGCTCTTTTGGTAACCTTTAAAAAGAGATTATTTACTTCCGATTTAATATTCTTTCCTTTTCCAATAAATATAACCCTACCTTCTTTATCATGAATGTAAAAAACTCCTTGTACAGTTGGAATTTCCTCTATTAAACTTCTTAATTTTTGCTTTTGATGTCTTCTGTCAAAATACTTGATAGAACTTTGTATAATACTTTTATTAGTATCTTTTTCTAATAGTAATTTAAACAATTGGACGGTTGCCAAAGCATCTCCAGAAGCTCTATGTCTGTCTGTAATTGGTATTCCTAAAGATTTGGTAAGTTTTCCTAAGCTGTAAGAAGGCTGGTCTAGAATTAACTTCTGACTCAATTCTACGGTACACAGCGTATTTCTATTAAAGTCGTAGCCTAATCTATCAAATTCGGTGCTAAGAATTCTATAATCGAACGTGGTATTATGAGCCACTAAAATACAATCTGAAGTAATTTCTATAATACGTTTAGCAACTTCATAGAATTTAGGTGCATTTTTAAGCATTTTATTATTAATGCCCGTAAGTTTTACCACAAACTCTTGAATGGCTTTTTCCGGATTTACTAAGCTAATGAATTGGTCTACTGTAGTGTGGCCGTCAAATTTGTAGATAGCAATTTCAGTGATGCCTTCTTCATTAAATTTTCCTCCTGTGGTTTCAATATCTAAAATTGCGTACAAAGTCGTTTTCTTTTACGATAAAATTAAGCATTATAATTTCTTTGACCAAATATTGAACTGCCAACCCTTACCATATTACTGCCATTTTCTATAGCAAGTATATAATCTCCACTCATTCCCATAGAGAGTGTTTTTAGGTTACAGTTTTCAGTTACAGTTTTCAATTTGTGTGCATCAAAAAATGTTTTTAAAGATAAAAACTCTTCTTGTAGCTGTTCCTTATTGTCTGTAAACGTGGCCATTCCCATAAAACCAGTGATTTTTATATTCTTTAATTCAGCGAATGCTTCTGATGCTAAAATTTCATTTATTTCATCAAAAGATAAGCCAAACTTGGTGTCTTCTTTGGCTATTTTAACTTGTAATAAACAGTTGATAACTTTATCATGTTTTTTTGCTTGCTTGTTGATTTCCTTTAAAGTAGAGAATTTATCAACCCCATGAATCAAATTTACAAAATGTGCCATGTACTTTACCTTATTACTTTGTAAATGACCAATCATGTGCCATTGAATGTCTTTTGGTAAAGCCTCATATTTATCCACCATTTCCTGAATTTTATTCTCACCAAAAATACGCTGACCAGCAGCATACGCTTCTTGCAAGTCTTCTATTGGTTTGGTTTTAGAAACAGCAACTAAGGTTACATTTTCTGGAAGTGATTGTTTTATTTCTAATAGATTTTCTTTAATCATGTTTTCTTTTTTGTAATTCAGATGAAGATTCTAAATATTAGGTATGGATGAGATTTCTCAATCACTTAAAAAAGTTCATTTCGAAATGACAGTTGTTGTTTTTATAAACTAACTGTCACTTCGAATGAAATTATTTTTTCAAGAATTTTGTTTTGAGAAACTTTTTTAATTCTTTAACAAAGCAATAACTTGGTTTGCCAATTCAACACCAATTCTATCTTGTGCTTCTTTGGTCGCAGCTCCAATATGCGGAGTTAAAGAAATTTCTGGATTCATTAATAATTGCACTGCCGGAGTAGGTTCTGTTTCAAAAACATCTAAACCTGCAAATTGTACCTTACCACTTTCTATAGCTTGTACTAAATCTACTTCATGTAAAATTCCACCTCTTGCAGTGTTTATAATGCCTACACCATCTTTCATTTTTTCAAATTCTGATGCCGTAATTATATAATCTTCTTGATCCGGCGTGTGTAAAGTAATAAAGTCCGACTCTTTTAAAAGTTCTTCTTTATCTACCGTTTCAATAATAAAAGTAGTTTTTTGTCCGTTAAAAAACTCTAAAGTGATTGGTGCGCTTGTTACCTCATCATCTGTAGCTAAAACATTCATTCCAACTCCAATAGCAATTTTTGCAACTTCCTGACCGATACGTCCAAAACCAATAATACCAATGGTTTTCCCTCTTAATTCAATTCCTTCAGAATACGCTTTTTTCAATTCTTTAAAACGAGAATCTCCTTCTAAAGGCATTTCTCTATTTGAAGAATGTAAAAAACGAGCCATCCCGAAAAGGTGTGCAAAAACCAATTCTGCCACAGAGCCAGATGAAGCTTTTGGTGTATTAATTACATGTAAACCGTTGTCTTCTGCATATTCTACATCTATATTATCTAAGCCAACACCACCACGTCCAATTAACTTTAAACTTGGGCAAGCTTCCATTAATTCTTGTCTTACTTGTGTTGCACTTCTTACTAAAATTGCATCAACATTGTTTTCGTTGATATAACTTTCTAACTGATTTTGTGCTACTTTTATGTCTAGTACTTCAAATCCTCCTTTTTCTAAAGCATCTATTCCGCTTTTAGAAATTCCATCGTTCGCTAATATTTTCATTCTTACTTTTGTTGAATCGTGTAATTGTTTAACTGTTTAATTGTTTCTCAACAGTGAGAGTTACTTCCCTTTGGGAAGGTTAGGATGGGCTTAGGCTTTTCATCACATCAACCAAAGCTTGTACGCTATATAAAGGCAATGCATTGTACATGCTAGCTCTATAACCACCAACACTTCTGTGTCCATTTATTCCGCTAATTCCAGCTTCTTTGCACATAGAATCAAATTTTTCTTTTAAAGAATCATCTGTTAAAGTAAAAGTAGCATTCATGGTACTTCTGTCTTCTTTTGCTACAATTCCTTTAAATAAAGGATTTCTATCAATTTCATCATATAACAGTGCTGCTTTTTTATTGTTTACTTCTTCAATAAATTCAATTCCGCCTAAATCTTTTAACCACTGTAAGGTTAACATAGAAACATAGATTGCAAATACAGAAGGAGTATTAAACATACTATCTTTATCAATATGAATTTGATAGTTTAACATAGAAGGAATGTGTCTTTCTACTTTACCTAAAATTTCTTCTTTAATAATGACTAAAGTTGCACCCGCTGGCCCCATATTTTTCTGAGCACCTGCATAAATAAGATCGAATTTTTCAAAGTCTAATTGACGAGAAAAAATATCTGAACTCATATCACAAATCAAAGGAATATTCGTTTCAGGAAAATCTTTCATCTGTGTACCAGCAACTGTATTGTTACTTGTACAGTGAAAATAATCTGCATCTTCTGGAATAGTATACCCTTTAGGGATATAGTTGTAACCTTTATCTTTAGAAGAACCAATTTCTACAACTTCTCCAAAAGCTTTCGCTTCTTTTATGGCTTTATCTGCCCAAGTACCCGTATTTAAATACGCTGCTTTTTTATCTAACAAGTTGTAAGCAACCATTAAAAACTCTAAACTTGCACCACCTTGTAAAAATAATGCTTGGTAGCCTTTATTTTCTAATCCTAACAATTCTAAAGCTAAAGAACGTGCTTTTTCAATTACTTCTACAAAAGGTTTACTTCTGTGAGAAATTTCTATCAATGATAAATTATCATCATTAAAATTTAAGACTGCTTCTGATGCTTTTTGCAACACTTCCTGTGGTAAAATACAAGGGCCTGCACTGAAATTATGTTTTTTCATTTTTTTGTTTTTTTGAGTAACAAAGTTTCAGAGTAACAAAGTTTCAAAGTCTTACTTTGTAACTCTGCAACTTTGCCACTTTGTTACTTATATTGTTGATAAAAATTCTAAGGTATTTACACCATCTGCGTAATCTGTTAACTCAGGATGTTGCGTTTGGCCAAAAGCGATTTCATTTTCTATAAAGTCTTTGGCAACAATACACTGAATTTTATCTTTATCTTGATGTAATTTTATTTTTAAATCTGTTTCATTGTCGTAATATTCATAGAATATCGTGGCAATAGGAGAGGCGTAGCTTTCATCTTCTTTAATCATTAGAAAACCGTTTTCTAACAAATCAAACAAGCTCATTAAATAGACCGCTTTGTTATAATCATAATTATTCGCATATTTTGCGTTTTCAATCATGTCTTTTTTAGCGTACATTCCTGTAAAAAAAGCATCAAAATTATAACCTTTAGGCACATATAATTTAGAAACAGATCTGCAACCTAAACCAAAATATTGAAAAACATCATCAGATAATTTAATAAAATCTTCTTCGGTTTCTTTTCCGGTGATAACTGCCACAGAATTTCTACTTTTTCTGATAATATTTGGTTTATTCTTGAAATAATATTCAAAATAACGCGCAGTATTATCGCTTCCGGTAGCGATAACAGCATCAAAATCTGTTAGCTTTTCTTCCGTAAAAGTAATTTTCCCCTTAAAAGTAGGTTCTACATACTCTAAATACTTCGCTAGAAAGGGTAATAAGTGTTTATCATTAGAAGATTGCTTTACCAACACCGAATGACCAGAGATTAATACGGATAAAAAATCATGAAAACCTACCAAAGGTATGTTTCCAGCCATAACAATAGCCACTTTTTTTGATGATTTTTTAGTTAAATCTAAGCTTTCGGTAAATGTATTTAAATTGTTTTCTGTAAGTGATTTATGTAGGCTGTTTAACGAGAACAAAACATTGTCTTTTGTAAACCAAGAATTCTTTTCTTGTGCTAATTTTATCTGATGTAAAAAGCCATCAAAAAAGATTTCATTATGTTCAATATTATCGATTTTTTTTATTTTATCGATAGAAAACTGCCCTAAAAAGGCGCCTAATTTTGCGAAAGCAATAATTCTGTTTTGAATACTATCCATTTATTTTGGTTGTCTATTATTTTGGCTTTATTTTTGCAACTGCAAAGGTACAAAAACAGAACAGAAAATTATGGCAATTATAATAACAGATGAATGTATAAATTGTGGGGCATGTGAACCAGAATGTCCTAACACTGCAATTTACGAAGGAGCAGATGATTGGAAATATTCAGACGGAACAGATTTGAAAGGAAATGCGGTTTTACCAAATGGTAAATCTGTTAATGCCGATGATGTTCAAGAACCAGTTTCTGATGAAATTTATTACATCGTTCCAGATAAGTGTACAGAATGTAAAGGTTTTCATGATGAGCCACAATGTGCTGCAGTATGTCCTGTAGATTGTTGTGTACCAGATGACGACGTTGTAGAAACAGAAGAAGAATTGTTAGCGAAGCAAAGCTTTATGCATAACGACTAAATACAATATTTTTATAATATTATAAAAGCCCCAAATCTAATGATTTGGGGCTTTTTAGTTTCTAATTATCTTTATAGTTATTTAGAAAATAGCATTAGAATAATAAATCTAGATCAAACGAGTAAATATTACCTAAATCATCTGAGAAAAAGATAAATTTTGATTCTTTAGAAAAGAAAGGATCCTTACTAGAAGTAACATCACCATTCTTTCCTTTTATTTTTGTTTTTAATCGAATGAGTTCTTTAAAGATATAGTTATTATTCTTTTTTTTGATTTCGTTTATTGAAATATGATACCTATTATTTTCTTTATTTTTCACAGAATGAGCTTCAAATATTTTTCCGGAAGTTACATGGTTAATCATTGGTCTACTGGGACTTTTTCCTTTGTTAAGAAGCTCATATGAAATGTTGGTCCAATGTCCTTTTTTATCTCTTACTCTTAATACAAATTGAGGTTGATTAATCTGATCTACGCTATTTTTAGATGCAATCATCATTTCTCCATTTTCAAAAACGGTTGCGTTTAAATGATCATCTGCATTATTGTTTCCTTGTTGAATAATGATGGGTTGAGACCATTTATCTGATTTATCTCCATCATAATGAATTCGTTCGTAGACGGATTGTGTATTTTGATTAGACCAAATTACAGATACTTGGTTCTCTAATTTAGTAATTAAAGATATGTCATCTTTATTTATATTACTTGCAATAGTAAAGGGTGTAGACCATTCTTTTCCGTCTAATGAGTGCCAAACCATTATGGTTTCATTCATGTCTGCACAAACCCAAAATTCATTTTTAGAATCTTGGGTAATCGTTGCAGTTTCAATAGAATTACAATTTTCAGGAATAGAGAGTGTCTTTTTCCTTTGAGTTTCGTATTTCTCTTTACCTATAGAATAAGTCATTTTAACAACACTCAAAGCACATTCATCAACGAAGACAATATGTACATCATTCCCATTCTTAAAAACATCTGCTTTACGAGGTAAGTTTGTCCATTGTTCATTAATTTCCGTTTGAGGAGTCCATCCTGAAATATCTTTTTTTAATAACTTAGGTCCCTCTTTATCGCCAATAATTAACCATTGTCCATGCTCTGTAGACCATGATTTAGATTGAGGTTTATCTGCTGTAGCATCTCCATAATCAACTTTATAAATAGGTGCTAGATAAATTTCTGGCACCTTGCTTTGTTGAGAAAAAGATTCTTGCCTGCAAATTATCAAACAAAAAAGAAAAGATAATAATGATAAAATGTTTTTTAATTTCAACTGATTGTTAATTAGGTGCACTGTTTATATGTGAAAAAATAAAATATAATCGCACCAAATTATTGATGTAAACCTTTGCTTCTTAATAATTCTAATAACATTTCTGGCTCATCAGTTTGAATGATGTTTGCACCATTTTTAATCAATTCTTCAATTATTTTTTCTCCACTTCCATAACGAATTTCTGCATCTTTTTCTCCTAAAGTATTAATCCAAATTCTTGCATTGTTTTCCTTTAACAAATCACCAACTTCTTTGGTGTTAAAGCCCGTATCTATATGTACTACTTTTGGGGAGAACTTTACAACTGCTGAATCTGCCATTTGTAGAGAATACGCTCTAGGCATTAATTGAGCCGTTTTATCTAAAAGTTTAATGCGATCTAATTGATCGTAATCATTATCAAAATAGAAAACTTCCTTTTTATTTCCAAATTCATTTACAGCTTTTACGAGTCCTTCAACATTATCCGTTTTCATATCTACATCAACCATTATTTTACCCTTTACTACTTTTAAAAACTCTTCAAAAGTGGGTACAGATTCTTTACTGATTCTACCATAAGGAGCTTTCAGTTTAAAAGATCTAATTTCTGCTAAGGTTAATTCTTCTACTTTACCAGTTCCTGTGGTTGTACGATCTATAGAGCCGTCATGCATTAATATTAAATGACCGTCTTTTGTTGTTTTTACATCTACTTCTATAATGTCTACACCTAATTCAATAGATTTTAAAGAAGATTCTATTGAGTTTTCAAAGTTCCCCATGTGTGCACCTCTATGAGCTGCAACTAAGATTGAATTTGATGTTGCATTTTTAAATTCACTAAGTGTGGTTGCTATATTTGTAGCTTTTACATTTACTTCTTTAGTTTGGTTTTCTTTTTTAGAAGTATTTTCTTTTGTACAAGACCATGCTATAAAAAAGACGAATAAAACAATTAGTTGTTTTGCAATTTTCATTTTTGTGTTTTTTATTTTAGTTGATGAGTTACTCTCCTTTTTCTAGATCTTTTTTTAATCTAATAGGTGTTTCAGGAACTTTATTAATCAATGTTTTTTTACCATCTTTTTTAATGATTTCAAAAGCGTCATAAAGTGTTCCTATTGGTGTATAGGCTCCGTATTTAATAGTGTCTTTAGATACTGTTATGATTTGAAAAAGTTGTGTGTATTCACCTCGTCTTACCATCCATTCTTGATCTTTAGATTCGTACATTTTTGGTCCGCTTACAGAAACAGCATAAACCGCACCTGCATCTTCTACAACAGTTAAACCTTTTCCTTCATTTTTAGGGAATCCTCTTGCGTACGTGTGATCATGACCTTGTAGAACTAAATCAACACCATACTTATCAATTAAAGGTTTTATAGCTTCTCTAAGTTCTTTATTATCACGTCCTTTTGCCGTAGAATAAATAGGGTAGTGGGTTGTAATAACTGTCCATTTTTTTGTATTTGATTGCAATACTGAATCTAACCATTGTATTTGAGCTTCTTTCGCTTCTTTGCTTTCATCAAAGCCTTCACTATCTAAAGAAATCATTTTCATGTCTTGGTAATCTATCGCAAAACAAGTTTCTTTTAAAGCTTCTGTTGGGCCATTTTCTGGCAAGGTAAATTGTGGTCTCCATAAAGAGGATAAAACACCATTTCTGTATTCATGATTACCAGGCGTCATCATACTTGGTACCGTTGCATGGATAAAACTACCTGCGTAAAACCATTCTCCCCATTCTAAATTGGCATCTCTGTCGTTAATTAAATCTCCAGCATGTAGCATAAAATCGATCTGTGGAAATTGACGATATGAATTACGAATGACTCTAGACCATAAAGATTTTACATTGTTTTGAGCATCTCCAAAATAGATAAAACTAAAAGGTTTTTCATTTCCTACATTTGCTGTTTTATATTGAAACCACTCACTCCAATACCCATTGTCTTTGCTTCCGTTTCCAACACGATAAATATAAACTGTATCTGGTTTTAAATTATAAACTACTGCAGAGTGATAGGTAGCTTTTACAAGAGGTTCATTTCTATTTTGATTTTCAAATTTTTGTGAAGTTGCATTTATTTTTTCAACATTTCGTAATAAAAACTCGGGTCCGTCTGTTGCCAATGCGATTTCTAGAACTCCATTAGAAACCTGTTGATCTGTTCGCCAATTTACAGCTAAACTATGCGCTGCATCTACTGTTAGATTTGCTATAACACGATCTGGTGTACTAGACGGAAATATTAATTTATGCGCAACTATAGAATCGAATGCAGAATAATGAGTATGTGCAGTGCCATTATCATGCGTGTGTTGTGCTTGAAGTAGAGCACTAAATAATATAGTGATTACTAATAGAATTAAGCTTTTTTGTGTTTTCATTATTGAAATTTATATTTAAATCAAAAATATTTTATCATGAAGTAAAAAACGATTTCCTTTCAATAACGAATCGTTAAGGATTCATCATTTTTTAGCTTTATTATTAAGATAAATTACATATAATTAAACAAGAGATTACATTATAATAAACTAAAGATTAAAACAATTGCATAGTATTGGATTCTTGAATAACAGCCATACTATGCATTTTGTTTTTGAAAAAATATTTGTTCCAAACAACCATACCTTTATATCAAGAGAATTGCCTTTATCTTCAAATAGGAAAATTCATTCTCATAAAAACTTCGAAATAAATTATGTTACTTCTGGTAAAGGACGAAGAATAATTGGGGATCATGTTTCTAGTTTTGAAAAAGGAGATCTTGTACTTTTAGGAGCTGGTTTGCCTCATTGTTGGGATTTACAAAATAGTGATCATAATGAATCTCCAACTTGTATTGTTACGCATTTCTCTGAAAATGTTTTTAATTTTGATTTTTTTAAAATCCCTGAATTAAAGCAAGTAGAATTGTTATTAAAACAAGCAAATAATGGTATCCGCTTTAAAGTTAAAAATGATGCAGAAATTCATCAAATTTTATTAGAAATGGTAAAAACGGATGGTTTAGAATATTATATTAAACTGTTAAAGTTATTTGAATATCTTATTAAAATTGAAGATAGAGAGCAACTGTCTAACCCTACAAATAAAAAAACTGCTTTTTCTAAAAATGTAGATAAAATAGACAAAGTATACGAATATGTATTTTTAAATATTAAAGAAGGAATTAATTTGGATGAAGCATCTGCAGTTTTAAATATGGCTCCAAGTTCTTTTTGTCGATTTTTTAAAAAGAAAACCGGACTTACTTTTATGGAATACGTAAAAAATGTAAAAGTAGGTATTGCTACAAAATTATTAGCTGAAACAGATAAACAAATAGCTGAAATTTGTTATGAAAGTGGTTATAATAATCTAGCTAATTTCAATCTTTATTTTAAAGCTAGAATGGGAAAAACACCTTCTAATTATCGTAAAAATTTTAGACGTTAGAATTTTGTATTAAAAGTTACTTATTTTATAAACATAAAAAAATGCCTGAGGAAACTCAGGCATTTTAAAATTCTTCTTGTATTTAATATTACCAAGGTTTTGTTACATCTTGAACAATCCAAGGTTTTGCATAAGGACTGTCATTAGAATCTGTATTGCTATACGTAGTTTCTTCTAAGGAAGCAGCTCCAACTGCATTATTTGCAGTATTATTATTTATTTCGTCGCTAGGATAGACGAATCTTAAAGGCATCACATTTTCTCTAGCCAATGGACCCGCATTTAAAGTTGGAAAACCTGTTCTTCTCCAATCTAAATACGCTTCATCACCATTAAACATATTAGCAATCCATTTTTGTTGCATAATTATTTCTAAACTACCATCAAAGG
Organism: Polaribacter sejongensis; assembly: GCF_038024065.1. NCBI lineage: Bacteria > Pseudomonadati > Bacteroidota > Flavobacteriia > Flavobacteriales > Flavobacteriaceae > Polaribacter > Polaribacter sejongensis. Next base: position 509,690 of record NZ_CP150667.1, read on the forward strand.
CAACTCCAGAATTTGTTATATATGCACTATAAGTATCAGATACTCCCCAAACTTCTAAAGAAGCTTTTATTCCTTCTAAATAATTGGTTTCGGCATTAGAACCCCAACCTCTCACGGCTGCTTCTGCTTTTAAAAATGATATTTCTGCATACGAGAACAATCTTGCTTTTAGTAAGTTTCCTCCATCTTCTTTTAAATTAAATACTTCATTCATTCTAGAAACATAACTATTTGTACCCCCTCTAGAACCTTCTGTATTTAGGTTATAAGTGTACGGATCTGCATTACTTACAGCAACTGGTAATCCTACGTAAACGCTACTTGTATCAATAAGTGTTTTACCTGCTTCTATATCTGCTGCATACGTTTTTGAAGAGTAGATTGCATAACCATTTTCTTCTAACGTTTCTTCGTTAATATAACGGATACCGTCTTGTTCAGCAATATCACCACCTCCAGGAATTTCATTTGCTGGAACAACTTTAGTAGGAGTTGCTACAGGAGCAAACCAAACTGCTATTCTAGGGTCATTAAATTCTTTTAACTTGTCTGTTATTGTTGTACAAGGCTTCACTCTATAAAAAGCGGAAGCAGAACCAAATAGTCCACTTTCTGGCCAAGATTGACTCGTTATACCTCCAATATAACTAAGAGATAATTCATCATCAATACTACTAATTAATGGTTTTGAGAGCGTTTTAGTAACTCCTTCTTGAGAAAAACTTGGTAATTTTTCTGATAAACGCATATAATAACGTAGTGCTAAAGAATTGGCTAATTTTTGCCATTTAGAAGCATCTCCAGAATAAAAAACATCTTGAGAAGCATCAACATTTTCAAAACTACTTCCTTCTAAAAGGGTAGCCGCTGTTTCTAAATCTACAATAATACCTTTGTAAACCGATTCTTGTGTATCGTAAGTAGGTTTTTCTCCGTCTAAATTATTTCCGTGTAAAGCATCTGAATAAGGTATGTCTCCATAGTAATCCGTAAGATTACCAAATAACATCGATTTTAATATTAAAGTTACTCCTTCATGAAACTCTAAACCTAATGCTACAGCTTGCTCATTTGCTATTTTGTTAGTACGAAGTAAGTTGTAATTTGTAGACCAAATAGATCCTGTAGACCAATCATATCTATTGTCTGACCATGAATCTCTTTGTATAAACTGTGCAGCAGCTCCGGTATCTCCAGCATAACCTCTAGAAGTTGTACTTGTTGCAAGCCCTGTCATTACTGTGCTTATTAATAAATTTGGGTCTGCCAAATTAGGTTCAACTCCATTTGGGTTCTCATTTATTTCTACCAAGTTGCTATCGCAAGAAACGATAAACAAAGTTGGAATCAATAGAAATAAAATAACTATATTTTTTATAAATTTCATATTCTTGATTTTTTATTTTAATTTAAAAACTTGCGTTTAGTTTAAAACCTACAGGAATTGACCATGGTTGAATGTTATAACGTTCTACACCTTGTGCCATTCCAGATCCTGAACTTTGAAAAGCACTTTCTGGATCTATATTGATACCTGCTTTTGTCCATAAAATGATATTACGGCTAAATAATGAAAGTGATAAATTGTTCATTCCCATTTTTTCTGATACTTCACGAGGAAAAGTATATCCAATAGAAATTTGTCTAAGTTTTAAGTAATCTGCATCAAAAGTTGCTGCTTTAGAATAACTCCAAGGATAATTGTCTCCATAAGAATGGTATTGCGTTCCATCTCCACCAAGGTTTTCTTGAGTAGCTACAAAATTACCATTGTCATCATAATATCCCATTACTCCAGGTAAAAACACTCCGTCATTTAAACCATCATAAGGGAAACCACCATACTCTGCAGTAGGTCCACCAACAAGTGGATAGAATTCTCCATTTGGTGATAAAAAGATATCAGAATTTTCTCTGATGTAAGCAGGAATATCATTTACGTTGCTTAAGTCATACACTTTATCTAACCATCTAGAAGTTTGTACATCAGATTCTGCATAACGATATGTTTGAGAAACAAATTGTCCTCCTTTTCTCCAATCAAAATTCATTGATAAATTCCAGTTTTTATACGTAATAGAAGTTTGTAATCCCATTTTAAAATCAGGATTATAATTACCTGTCACAGGAGCCACTCTATTTCCGTCTGCATCAGATAAAGTTCTATCGTCACTATCCCATCCTTCATCGTCTAACAAAGGCCATCCGTAGTAAGGCGAGTTTTCATCTTCAACACGAACAAATGCTCTATCTACTAACTGACCAATTTCTTCACCAACCCAAGTATAAGCACCATTTCTTGCTTCAGACCAGAAAGAAACATAATCTGTTCCTGGTGCTAATTCTGTAATAATGGTTTTGTTGGTTGTAAATGTTAAATTCATATTCCAACGTAGATCATCATTTTTAACTAAAACACTTCCTAAGCTTGCTTCAAAACCCTTACTATTTAAATTACCAGCATTAAATAATTTACTTGTTGCACCAGAAGATATTGGTAAAGATTTTTGAAATATTTGGTTTTTGTTGTCAGATTCATAATACGTAAAATCCATAGTTACTTTATTTCTAAAAAGCGATAAATCAACACCGTATTCTGTAGATGTATTAATTTCTGGTTTAATTTCATCATTTTTTAAAGCAGCACTTACAGATAATTGAGAAGCAGCTCCCCAATCTCCAGAATTGCTTAAAACAGAATATAAATTATAAGCACTTGTATCATTACCAGCTTGTGCCCAACCAACACGTAGTTTAAATAAGGATACATCGTTACCCATATCAAAAATCTTATCTAATAAAATACTTGATGAAACTGAAGGATATAAAAAACTATTATTATTTTCTGGTAAGGTACTAGACCAATCATTTCTAACACTAGCATCTACAAATACCGTATTTTTAAAACTAATATTACCTAAAGCATACAAACTATTTACACGTTTTTTAGATGTTGAACTTCCATAACTAATATTGTCTGAAGCGATATTAGATAATGTAAATAAGTTAGGTACTACTAAGCCAGAACCTCCGTTTTTAGTTTGTGCAGATGATGAGTTGTTATTTAAATTTCTTCTGTTACCACCAGCAGATAAACTATAATCAAAATTTTCGTTTAATTTATCTTGATAAGTAAGTAAAAAATCGACATTCGTTTCTACACCATTTATGTTAGATAAACCATAAGCACCATTAGGTTCATCATTAAAACCGCTAGATATTTTAGTTTCTCTTACTTCATGCGTATCATTATATGCAAAACGAGTCATTAAAGAAAGTTTGTCTGTAAATTGATAATCGGCTTGAATATTCCCCATCAATCTTTTTCTTTTAAAACCATTATTTATTTCATTTGCTAAAAAATAAGGGTTGTTAAATTCAAATTGAGAAGGATCGTCACCTAAATTATAGGGTGCATTTTGGCTAACACCTTCTACTAACCAATAATCTTTCATGTCAAGAATATCTATATGGCTATTAATGTCATATAATGCTTGTAATGGATTTGCTCCTCTGTCTGTTGTAGAAGGGCGGTTATCTGCACCAGAAATAGTATATTTTATACTTGAGTTAAGTTTTAATTTGTCATTAACATCAAAACTACTATTGATACCAAAGTTGTGTCTATATAAATCTGAATTTGGAATAAAACCTTCATGCTGCATGTTGGTATATGACATTCTATAATTCATTCTGTCTGTGCTATTTTCTATAGAAACAGTGTTTGTAGAGGTAAATGAATTTTCAAAGAAATTTTTTGCATTATTTGCTCCTCTAGAAGTTAATGGTTTTGCCACACCAACTCCCGTAGCTATTTCTTGATCTGAATATGGCCATTGAATAGCACTTAAACCTTTGTCTAATTCAGGACCAACCCAACCAGAAGAGGTTTCATCTATTTGTGTTGTATTAGGATTTGGTCTGCTACCATTTGCAAAAAGTGTCGATTTTTCGATAAATTTATAAGGAATTTCGTAGACGTTACTAGAACTAAAAGAAATGCCTAAACCTTTATTTTTTTTACCTGATTTTGTAGTAATTAAGATAACACCATTACCACCTCTAGCACCATATAATGCAGCAGCACTTGGTCCTTTTAAAACAGATACGTTTGCAATATCATCTGGGTTAATGTCACTAATACCTCCACCATAATCTACTTCTACACCGCCACCAATACTTCCAATATTGGTAAGTCCACTACTTAAAGGAACACCATCTACAACATATAATGGTTGGTTGTCTGTAGTTAATGAAGAAGCTCCACGTAGAATTACGCTTACAGTAGAACCAGCACCTCCAGTAGAGTTAATTTGCACACCTGCAACTCTACCATTTAATGCGTTTAATGCGTTTTCTTGCGTTACGGTTGTCATATCGTCTCCAGATACTTCAGCAACAGAATACCCTAATGATTTTTTCTCTCTAGAAATCCCTAGAGCCGTAACAACGATACCGTCTAATGCTTCCGAAGATTCTTCTAAGGTAACGTTGATATTTGTTTTACTACCAACAGTAACTTCTTGTGTTGACATACCTAAGTATGAAAATACAAGTATTGAATTGTTGTTGGGAACTGTAATACTATAATTACCATCAAAATCGGAAGTAACTCCTATAGTTGTTCCTTTTAAAATAACAGATACTCCAGGTAAGAGTATTTCGCTAGTGTCACTTATAACTCCTTTTACTTGTTGTTGTGCATATATGTTTGCAGATAACAAGCATATTAAAAAGAAGGTAAAAAGCCTTAAGTTTCTTTTTTTCATACTGTGAATGAATTAATAAAGTAGTTGATTTGTTATGTTAATTTCGGGCAAACCTATTCTAAAAATCTTGTTAAAACTTAATGTATATTGTTAGTTATAGATTATATTTTGTCTCTTTTTTTTTCTTTGTTATTATAAGGTTCACACAAGGTTAATACAATGTTATATGGTGAAAATGAGCAATAATTGGTGTTTCATTTTCGAACTTAAACGAGCTGTTTTTTTTGATGAAGCAGTTTAAATATCATATAAAACGAATAAGATTTAATCATTTTAATCTTCTCTATTCAACTTAATTTGTATTTAATAAAAAGAAGAATTTTTTCTTTAAAAAATAAAAGATGAAGAAGGTTATACTATTAAATAAGAATATTTTATTTTGGATATTACTCTTATTAAATCTATCCATTTTTGCACAAACAGATCCTTTACCTCTAAAAGGTATTTGTGCACATCGCGGAGCGAACAAAACGCATCCAGAAAATACAATTGCTGCTTTTAAAGAAGCCATCCGTTTAGGTGTCCAAATGATAGAGTTTGATGTACAGTTAACAAAAGATCATAAACTTGTGATAATGCATGATGCTACTGTAAATAGAACGACAAATGGTTTTGGAGAAGTATCTAAGTTAACTTTAGCTGAGATTAGAGAATTAGATGCCGGTAGTTGGAAAGCTGAAAAGTTTATAGGTGAAAAAGTACCAACGTTACAAGAAGTTCTTAAAATAATGCCACAAAATATATGGTTAAATATTCATTTAAAAGGAGATAGAGGGGTAGGTGTAGAAACGGCTAAAATGGTAATTGCAGAAAATAGAAAACAACAATCTGTAATTGCATGTGGGAAGAAAGCTGCTAATGGAGTAGAAAGCGTAAGTAAAAAATTGAAAATTTGTAATATGGAGCGCTTGTCTTCTCGTTCAGATTATATCAATAAAACTATAGAAGGAAAATTTGCATTTCTACAGATAAAAAATAGTAGAGATAATGATGCTATAATTAATGATCTAAAAAAACTGAAACAAAATGGGGTTCATGTAAATTATTTTCATTCAGAAAAAAAAGAACAAATACAAGAGTTATTAGATGCTGGTGTCGATTTTATTTTGACTGATAATTTGGAAGAGATGATAAATGCTTTTTCGGTATTAAAATAAGTATTCATAACCGTATTAAATCATTTTAGTAGCTTTTTTTAAGGCTGAACAAATATGTTGTTGCTATTCAGATAAATCCCCAACGTTTCTTTATGTTGGGGATTCGTTTATTTAAAAAACTGTAATTTAAAGTAGATGTATGCTTAATTATATTGCGCTAAATATTGGTTTATTAAAACTTTATCTTTCCAGTTAGAAGCTGCATAATCTTCTTTGGTCATATAAGAAGTTCTTTTTTTATAGGCTTCTTTAATTTCTTCTTTGGTCTTCTTTTTAAAGCTATCAGCATCAAAATCTGTAATATTATTTACAAAGGTTTCTCTGTCTTCGCTTACATTTATTTCTACTTTTACATTAAACTTTACCTTGTTTTTATCTTTAGCATTTTCTATAAACTTTATAGGTCTATCTATGTATGCGTAATTGGTTTTAGATTCTTTTACGTACGAAGTATAGATTTTATCATCTGTATTTTTTTCATAGAAAACGGTTACATGATGTTGGTTTTCAGAGAATTTAATTCCGAATAAAAACTTTAAATTCAAATGTTGTCCACGTTTTCCATCAGCATAACTATATTTTATTTTTTTGATGAAAAAGTCAGTAGGATCAATATACATTTTACCAGAATATTTAGATTTTGATTTGTCAGGATTGAATGAAACCACATAATACTTTTTAGAGCCTAATATTTCATTTTCTTCTAATTGATGTTCGTAATATTTCTGATCAAGAAAATTCTTTTCGGTAGAAGTATTAAAAAATACACTTCTATATTTTATATTTCTAAGCGGATAACTTTGGCCATAGTAACTAAAAGTATTGTCTTTTGCAATGGAGTCTGCAACTCTCGTTGTTTCTACCATAGACAAAGAGTCTTCCAGTTTAAAAAGTCCAGATTTTACTTTATATGTGTTTTTAGAATTCAAATGTTTTAAAACTACGTTTTGAAGCCTTTCTGTTATGTTTTCTAAGGTTACACCGTTTCCGATGTCTATTTTTTTAAACCCTTGAATAGCGGTTACTTCGTAAGAATCTACTTCTTTTTTCCGTTCTTCAGAATAGAATTTTTTATTTAAAACAGTTGCTTTAAATTCTGTACCAAAAGCAGGATTTTTTTCTTGAAGATTATCAGCAAATTGCATTAATTCTTTTTCTGCTAATTTTCTTTTTTTTCTACTTAAAAGTGAACTAGCATTTAATTCGAATTCTAGTTTTTTAAAGTCTAAATTTTGATTTTCTATAGCATAAACATCCTGTTTTACAGGTGATGAAAGATAATTTTCTTTCATGTTTTTAGCTGTTTTTATCAATAAACTATCCAAAGAAACTTTGGTTAAGTTTAGTTGAAATTCATCGAGTAAATTTACGTCTTCTTGTAAGTTTACTACGTAATGATTATTTATTAGTTGCCTTTTTGTGATGGTTTTTGGTTGATAGCCTAAGCAAGAAATAGTAATTATTTTTACGTTATCTAGGTTTAAGGTATAATTACCAAATTCATCTGAAGTTGAACCAGATTTTTTGTCTGTTAAAAGTGCTGCTTTCTCAATCGGATTGGAAGAATTTAGACTGATGATTTTACCTGAAATTGTTTGAGAGTTCATTACTATAATATTCAAAAATAGTACTGAAAAAGAGAGTAGTTTTTTCGTCATGAAATGTTGATTTTTTTATAAATGTATTGTTATTCTTTATTTATAAATAAAAATCATTTTAAGTTTAACAAAGTATTATATTTGCATTCTTAAAACTTTAAGAGAGTTTATTAATTTTAAGTTAAAACTTTCTTTTGAAGCAAAATTTATTTACATGAAAGCCGGAATTGTAGGATTACCAAACGTAGGAAAATCAACTTTATTTAACTGTTTATCAAATGCAAAAGCGCAAAGTGCCAACTTTCCTTTTTGTACCATAGAACCAAATTTAGGAGTTGTAAACGTGCCAGATACACGTTTAGAGAAATTAGAAGAATTAGTTGTTCCAGAAAGAGTTCAGCCTGCTACTGTAGAGATTGTAGATATTGCTGGTTTGGTAAAAGGAGCAAGTAAAGGAGAAGGTTTAGGAAATCAGTTTTTAGCAAATATTCGTGAAACAGATGCTCTTTTACATGTAATTCGTTGTTTTGATAATGATAATATTATACATGTAGATAATTCTATAGATCCTGTTAGAGACAAAGAAACAATAGATATTGAACTGCAATTAAAAGATTTAGAAGCTGTAGAAAAACGTTTAGAGCGTGTAAAGAGAACAGCTAAAACTGGTAATAAAGAAGCGCAAGCAGAATTAGTAGTTTTACTTAAAATTGAAGAAACTTTATTAAAAGGTGTTTCTGTAAGAACTTTAGAGTTTACAGAAAAAGAAATGGAATTTGTACAACCATTACAGTTTATCACTTTAAAACCAGTGTTATATGTTTGTAATGTTGATGAAGGTTCTGCCGTTTCTGGAAATGCATATGTAGATAAAATTAGAGAAGCTGTAAAAGATGAAAATGCAGAAGTTATTGTATTAGCAGTTGGTACAGAAGCAGATATTACAGAATTAGACGATTACGAAGAAAGACAAATGTTTTTAGCAGATATTGGATTAGAAGAAGCAGGTGTTTCTAGATTGGTTCGTTCTGCATATAAATTATTAAACTTACAGACTTATTTTACTGCAGGTGTAAAAGAAGTTAGAGCTTGGACAATTCCTATTGGTTCTACTGCGCCACAAGCAGCAGGAGTGATTCATACAGATTTTGAAAAAGGTTTTATTAGAGCAGAAACAATTGCTTATGAAGACTTTGCTACTTATGGTTCTGAAGCAAAAGTAAAAGAAGCTGGTAAAATGAAAGTAGAAGGTAAAGAATACGTTGTTAAAGACGGTGATATCATGCACTTTAGATTCAACGTATAATCAAAATCCAAATACTGAACTTGGTTCAGAATTTTACATATATAGAAAATCCAATGAAATTTCATTGGATTTTTTTTGTGATAATTTTAAATAGAAACTCTACAATACCTTTCCTTTTATAAAATTACTTTATTCTATTTCAAATTTTTTATTATTGGATGTGGGTAAAATTCACCTGTTTTTATATCCAACAATTAGAAGCTGTTGTTCTCTTTTTAGGTTTTTATCACATAATTAAGGTTTTTAATTCACTATTATAAGACTAATTATTGTTGTTTACATATAATTATGATGTAATTAAAACATATAAAGCAACACTTCTTAATAATGAATCCACTACATTTAAGTGTTGCTAATTTTGGTAATATCAACTGTTATTAATAAGATGTATTTATGTGGTTACGTGTTAGTTGTAATTTGGCTTTTGATATAGAAATTCCCACTCCTTTTATTTTAAGATTACGCCCTCGAAGTGGAGCAGAACAATGGATTGAGCGTGACGAATTTAAAATAACACCTAATATAAAAATCCTTGAATTTACAGATGATTACGGTAATTTATATCAGCGTTTTGTGGCTCCGGTAGGTAAATTATCTATTTATACGAGTTCAGATGTAAAGACCTCTGAATTTGTAGATGTCAATTTTGATGCACCTTTTATAGAAATTGAGCAGCTCCCCAATGATGTGCTTTGTTATTTATTACCAAGTCGGTACTGTGAGTCCGATCGTTTTAATGATTTGGCAAATTCGATTACCTTAGATAAACCCGCTGGTTATAAGCAAGTATTTGCAATAGAGGAATGGCTGAGAACTACTATCAGTTATATTCCTGGAAGTAGTGATTACCCTATTTCTGCCACAGAAGTGTATCAGAAACGCTCTGGGGTTTGTAGAGATTTAGCCCATTTAGGCATAGCATTGTGCCGAAGTTTAAGTATTCCTGCTCGTATGGTTGTTGGTTATTTACACCAATTGCAACCTATGGATATGCACGCTTGGTTTGAAGCTTATGTTGGTGGACGATGGTATACTTTTGATGCTACTCAAACCGGACAAAAAGGAGGGTATGTAACTGTAGGTTACGGTCTCGATGCAGTAGATGTGGCTATTTTTAATCAATTCGGACCTGTTGCCCACTCTTTAGAACAATCTATTAATGTAGTACAAATTAAAAATTAAGGAACCTTTATTTAAGTGCTGATAATATCTAGGTGTTGTTTTATTTGTCTTTCTAAATTAAATATTATATTATTCCTGATAAAATTTAAAATACTATCATTTTTATTGATTTTTGGTTTAAAGTATTAAATTGAATAAAAATCCTGATAAAATGATTGCAATAGTAACCACTCCAAAAAAGATAGCAATTAATTTTAATGACATTACTTTTTTAAGCATTGTAGCTTCAGGAATAGACAAACCTACAGTTGCCATCATAAAAGCAATTGCAGTTCCTAATGGTACTCCTTTAGCTACAAAAACTTGAATTATTGGTACAATACCAGCGGCATTTGCATACATGGGGACTGCAACGATAACAGCAAGAGGAACTGTCCACCATTCGCCACCACCTAAATAGGTATGAAAAAAGTTTTCTGGCACAAAACCATGCATTGCTGCACCAATTGCAATTCCTACAATTATATAAAGTAGTACACCTTTTACAATATCCCAAGCGCCATGTGTAATTTCTGGCAATCGTTGGTAAAAAGTTTGTTTTTCTTCTTCGTATTCTGCTTGATACATCTTATTGTCAAGAATCTTTTTTACCCAATCAGAAAGTAATGGTTCTAGATTAAATTTGCCTAATAACCAACCACCAACACTCCCTAATAAAATACCCGAAATAGCGTAAATTAAGGTAGCTTTTACTCCGAATAAACCTAGAAACATGGCAATGGCAACTTCATTTACTAGAGGTGAAGTAATTAGAAATGCAAAAGTAACTCCTAACGGAATTCCGCCTTGTACAAAACCTATAAATAACGGAACGGAAGAGCAGGAGCAAAAGGGTGTTATTGCTCCAAATATAGACGCAAGAAAGTATTCTAATCCATATAATTTTTTTCTATGTAAATAATCTTTTAAGCGTTCTATTGGAAAATATGCGTTTACAATTCCCATTATAAAAACGATAAAAAATAATAAAATCAGAATTTTGATAGTGTCATACACAAAGAAATTTAAGGCAGTTCCTAAATGCGTGTTTCCATCAATATTAAAAACGGTATAAATTAACCAATCTGCAAAACTTTGTACCCAATCAAACATTTTCTTTTGTTTTAATAGTTCCAGAAATGTTGCAAGATAATTTTATAGTATTGTAAATAGTCCCAAATTTTTCGATGTTCTTTTTTAGTAAGTCTACATTCAGTTTTTTATCGTTGCTGTAAATTGTTAAATTGTAGTTTAAATTATCCATCCTTGGCGGACTTTCTAAACGTGTTGCATTTACTTCAAGCGAAGCTTTTGAATAGCTAAACTTCATCATACTAGAAAAACGTTCTACATTTTTTAGCATGCAGGCAGCAAATGAGCCTAAAAATAATTCAGCAGGATTCGGTAAAGTATTAGCCGTTTTTGAAGTTGTTCCGAAATCAATATCCGATTTTTTTATATGAATAACGGCATCTTCATTTGATAGGGAAGAAGCTTTAATTTGATAGTTCATAACTTAATATTTAAAGGTCAGTCGATAAGTACTTACTTTATATTTAAATAAAGAGGTTTCGATTGGTCATAGCCAGACATATTATTTATTTTAAAAGAGCTAATACTTCCTCTTTAGAAGGAATTCTCCCTTTAACGGTAATTGCATCATCAATAACTAATACAGGAGTTGTCATTACATTATATTTCATAATTTCCATAATATCTTCTACTTTTTCAATAGTAGCATCGATGTTGTTTTCTGCAATTACATCGCTAACAACAGCTGTCATAGATTTACATTTCGGACAACCAGTACCTAAAACTTTAATTACTTTACTCATAATATTTGTATTTGTTTATCGCCAATAAGCGATTTGATTATTAAAAAAATATTACTCAAAAAATTGTTGAAATAACGATTTTGCAATACTCCAGTTTTCTAGATTGATACAGTACTTTATTTTGGGTGGTTTTAATTCCCCTTGAATTAAACCAGCATTCTTTAACTCTTTTAAATGTTGAGAAATTGTTGATTGTGCCAAAGGAAAAACATCAACCAAGTCACCAGTAAAACAACAAGATTGATTTTCTAAATGTTTTAAAATTGCAATGCGAGTAGGATGTGCCAATGCTTTAGCAAACTTTGCTAAGGCTTCAGTATTTTCTTTGTATGCTATGGGGTCTATATTTCTTTTCATAATTCCTATCGTAAATTTACGATTGGTTTTTTAGGGAAAATGTGACATTTATCACAAATAGTGTTTTTTATTTTGTAGGGTGATTTGTAATTATTTTGATGGTTTTATTTTTGAATCTCCTTTTAAAATAAAGTACATGAGTCAAATTAGTTATTAAAGTTTAAAAAATGATATTTTTGGCATAACTATTGAAAAATAGGTTACAAACTACTTATTATGGAAAAACAATTACTATTTATTTTATCGTTTTTAATCTTTACTTCTTGCAGTAGTGTTAAAAAGACACAAGAAGCTATAAATAATGGAAATTACGATGGAGCTATACAGATAGCTTTAGAAAAATTAAAGAAAAATAAGACTAAAAAAGGAAATCAGCCCTATATTATTATGTTAGAACAAGCTTTTGTTAAAGCAAATTCTAAAGATTTAGCACAAATTAATTTCTTAAAGAAAGACAATAATCCGGAAAGTATAGAATCTATTTACGGACTTTATGAAAATTTAAAAAATAGGCAAGAAAATATAAAACCTTTGTTGCCTTTAACTATTTTAGAAGAAGGTAGAGATGCTGATTTTAAGTTTGTTAATTATGATAATGAAATTATAGCTACAAAAAATCAATTATCAGATCATTTATATGAAAAAGCAAAAGAGCTATTTAATAGCAATAACAAGTTAGATTATAGAACTGCATATTCTGAATTAGAATACTTAGAACAAATAAATCCGAATTATAAAGATGTGCGTAATTTAATGGAAATTGCACATCAAAACGGATTAGATTTTGTGATTGTTTCTATGAAAAATGAAACTGAAAAAATAATTCCGAAGAAATTAGAAGAAGATTTATTAAACTTTGATACGTATGGGTTAAATGATTTTTGGACGATTTACCACGGAAGAAAAAACAGAGAAATAACGTATGATTTTAGTTTAGAGTTAAACCTTATAAACATATCAATTTCTCCGGAACAGGTTAAGGAAAAAGAAGTTATTAAAGAAAGTCAGGTTAAAGATGGATTAAAATATCTTTTAGATGAAAATGGAAAGAATGTTTTAGATGATAAAGGCAATAAAGTTCAGGTTGATAAAATGATAAATGTTCGATGTTACTTATATCAATTTACGCAATTAAAAACAGCAAAAGTTGTTGGGCAAGTAAAATATGTAGATTTAATTTCTCGTCAAGTAATAGAAACGTATCCTATAGAAAGCGAGTTTATTTTTGAGCATACTTACGCAAATTATAAAGGAGATAAAAGAGCTTTAAGTAAATCTCATTTAGATTTAGTGACTTTAAAAGGCGTTCCTTTTCCTACTAATGAACAAATGGTGTATGAGAGCGGAGAGGATTTAAAAGAAAGACTAAAATATATTATTACTCAAAATAAATTTAGAAATTAAATTTTCAAAAGAATCTGAGATAAAATTAGAAATTAAAAAAGCCTCACAAATTATTGTGAGGCTTTTTTATTAAAAATTAAAAAAATTATTTCTTGATATAGTTTTCAGGAATAGCAAAGTCTTTTCTAAAACCTTCTACAAATTTAATATTGGTAATTTTTGCAAATCCAATTTTATCGGTTAGACCTTTATCAATACTCCAACCATAAAATTCCCAATTTGCAGCAAAAGGAACTCCATCAACATCTGTATAATCGATATATTTAATAGCATGTGGATCTGCTTCTGCAGCTTCTGTACTTTTATTAACGGTAACAATATAAGCAACATCTTCTAAAAGATCTGTTTTTTTGTCTTTATACACAACGTACCAATCATCTGGTGCATCACCTGTATTTGCTTCGAAACTTAATTTTGCAGTATCATAGTTCTGAGTAGCTTCTTTAGTTTTAAAAGCATCATTCCAGATAGTTCCATTATCGCTTAATTTATAAGGAAATAAGAAGAAATAGCTCCAGGTATAGGCATGAAAACGAACTCCTGGGTTTGCTTCTAAACTAGGAGAAACAAAAATGTTTTCTTTATTTACATAAATTTCATCACCATTTTTATAAGTGATTTTTGCAATATCAGAAGTTGTTGAAACAGTTACGTTTGCGTTAAAAACCTCGTTTCCTCCAAATTCTATAAAAGCATCAAATTGTATTGCTTCTTTTGCTAGAAAAGCATCTTTTTTATGTGCTACTTCTATTTTTTGAGCAAAAGTTTTTTCTACAACAGGTTGTGGTTTTTCTTCTATTTGTTTTGTTTTAGCTGGGTCTTTTTTACAACTTACAATAAGTAGTAAACTAGCAAATAATGTAATCAATGGTTTTTTCATGTGGCTTATTTAAATGGATATTAATTGATTTAATGTATAGTTATCGGTTTAAAAATAGAAACCTTACATTTTATATTTAGAAATTTGATTTTTTTTATCAAGTTGATCAAAGAACTTACGTTTAAGATTATTCTTTAGCACCGTTACTCTTTGCTGTTTCTATCCAGAGTTCTGCTATTCCTTTTGTATCTGCACCTAAACCTCTAGATAATTGCAATGCAACGCCCATAATTAAAATACAAGCTTCATGAACCTGATCTAATGTTTGTAAACAACCAAACTCTTCTTGTGCTTTTAATTGTAATAAATCGTTGTGTTTCTGAGCAAATTCAATAGAATTTTCTTTAATATCTGTTATATCAGGAATCATTAATGCGTCTATCCAATCTTTACCAATTCTTTCTGCCAATAATTCAGGTGATTCATTACCCATTTCTCTCCATAAAGTCAATGTTTTTGTATCGCCAGAGGCGGATAAACCACTATCTAATAACAATTCAAAAGCAATATCAGCAATATTTTGCATTACGTTTAAATAGGCATCTTGTGCTTTTTCAAAAGGAGCTGCTCCTTGTCCTTTTAGATACTCGCCAACACTTAATTTTGGTAAATTTAAAACTTCTGCACAATCTGTTAAACATGGAAATTTTGGTCCTTCAAAAATATAATCTGCTTTTTCAAATTGAATTTGACGACCTAACGGATATAAACGACACGCTAACGGGCGACCTTGGTGCACGCTGCAACCATGATTTTCTACATACTGACTACAAGCATTCTGACCTTTTTTATCTTGTTTTCCATTAAAAGTTAATCGGATTCCTCCAAAATCAGTGTACAAATCACGAAAGGTTTTTGGGCTTACTTTTTTTTCTTTACTAAAACTAAATAACTCCCAAGGATTTAGCATAACAGCTTTTCCGAAACAGCAAGTTCCAGCGCGCGAGCAGGTGAGTGGTAATATACTTTCAGTGCTCAGCTTTGTAGTTTGCATTCGTTTTGGTCGTTTTAATAATTAGTTTTCATATCGATTCAATTAACTAAAAAGAATAATTGAGTTGAGCTGTAAAGATATTATTTTTCAACCTTAAGTTTAGAAGAAATTGTTATTTAACTTTCTAAAATCTCTAGTTGTTGCATAATTTGAGCTTCTGTTACTGGATATGGTTTTCCTTCCCTAATCGTATTATAAACATCATCAAATACTTGCATATAAGAAGATTTTTCAGAAACTATATTTTCTTGTTTCTTTATGCCTTCATCATTAAAATACGTTAAAACACCTTGATTATTAATGTCTTCTAAACCAAATAAAGGATTGGAAGGTTTCATACCTTTTTGTAATTGTTGTTCTTGTACATCAGCACGTTGTTTAATATAAGAGCCTTTTGTTCCGTGTAAAATAAATGCAGGTTGTGGTTCTGTAACCAATAAACTTGTAGTTATAAAAACTTGCAGTCCGTTTGGATATATTAAATGAAAATGAGCGTGATCATCTACTTGCGTATTTGGACGAAATTTACCTAATTGTTTTTTCCATTCTAACGGAATTCCAAAAACAGAGATTACAGCATCTAACAAATGCGGACCTAAATCATATGCTAAACCACTTCCAGGAACTGGTGTTTCTTTAGTTGCTTTTGGTCCGATATCATATTTATAACGATCATAACGAAGATGAAACTCTACCAATTGCCCTAATTTACCAGAATCCAATACACTTTTTACTGATAAAAAATCACTATCATAACGTCTGTTTTGATATGCTAAAACAGCACGATTATATTTTTTTGCCGCTGCAAACAATTGTTTTGCTTCGGATGAATTAACTGTAAAAGGTTTTTCTAGTAATACATGTTTTTTTGCTTGTAAAGCTTTTAAAGCAAACTCAAAATGAGTGGTATTTGGGGTATTGATAATAACCAATTCTATTTCTGAATCGGCTAAAAGTTCATCAATGCTATCATAACTTTTTATGGTAGGATAGGTCAGATGTGCTTTTTTTGAAGATCTTTCTACAACCGCACTTAATTCAAAATTAGGATGTTCATTAATAAATGGAGCATGAAATATTTGTCCTGACATTCCAAAAGAAAAAACACCTGTTTTTAATACATTTTTATTCATAAACTGATTTTAAAACTTTAACTATTTTTAATATTCCATTAATGCATTAAACTTACTATTTAAGTTGTAAATATTTAAATTATCATCAAATGCAACCTGAACAGCCAAAAGTTTTATTTCTAATTCAGATATCTTATTATCAATTTTATTTTTATCACCAATAGCTTTACTTTTTTCTAAAACTTGTTTTAAGGCAGATTGATAAGTGCTAAAAATTGAGATGTATTCTTTACTTAAAGATTCTACTTCATCTCTTATAAACTTTGCCTGATTTAACGCATATGTAGGATACATTAAGTTTTTATTTGTTAAATGATTGTTGTAATCTAAGGGTTTAGCGCTAATTATTTTATCTACACTTTGCTGTACAATGCCTTTGGTATAGTGCTTATTTATAACGTTTGTTAAAGTTAGTTTTTTATCCTGCTCAGAAATGGCATTTGGGTTTAACGTATTAGAACGTTCTGTGGTGTATTGCGTTAAAAGTAATACCAATCCTTCTTTTCTAATGTCTAAATTACCAAGATTTTGTTCAAATTCGGTTTGTGCTTTTGCCAATCCTTCATAATGCACCAAATACACATTTAATGATTTTTTTAAATCAATAACATCATCTATGGAAACATCGTTTCCTTTAAGCGCATTGCCCATCACCAGATTTACAACAGACTTTATAGAACTCACCACAGGTATTGCACTGGTTAATTCTTCTGTTAAAGGAGATTTTATAATATTATCTATAAAAAGTAGAAATTTAGATTTTTTTATGCCATTAATTTTTCGACTCCCTTTTATGATTTCATTCTCTAAAATTTCTGCAATTTCTTCGGATAAAGAAAAACCTAAATCTGAATTTTCAGGATTGTTTAAGCTAGAGATTTGAGTAAGATAATCACTAGTTGCATCTAGTTGTTTTATGGCATTTAAACTTGCGTTTGAAGCAAAAACAAATTCTGTAGTATTAATAATTTTTTTTCTTCTTTGTTCTAATTGGTTCTTTAAACCAAAAAGCTCTGCATCCGAAAGTTTCTTAATAATTTGGTTGTTAGACTTCATTAACTCTTCAAAATTGTTCACTTTTAGAACAACAGTATCTAATTTGTCTTTTGTTTTTAATAGCTCAAAATAATTTTTATAAATTACATTTAAAGAGTCTTTATTATTTTGTGCGCTTACTATTGATGCTGAAATAATGGTAATAATTGTCAGTAATTTTTTCATAAGATACATTGTTCTTGGTTTCAAATTTCTTAAAATATTAATTCTGATACAAAGCAACATTCATGCCTTTAATCACAAGCGAACGAAATTAACTTTTTTGAATTGAAATATCAAGTTGAAAATAAGTGTTTTTAATTCCCTTTAATCCTTTCCCACAATTCTGATAATAGTTTTTTAGCATCTCTTTTATCTTTAGCTTCTTCAATAAAAGACGGAACACCATTAGTATCGACTTCAATTTTGTATTTAAAAACAAAATTCTCTGCATTTGGTTTCATACTTAAAGCTCCAAAACGTAAATCATTAAAATACAAAGCATCATCTTTTTTATTGATAGTGTACCAACCATTAGTAATCGCAATCATGCGTTTCATTTTTGGTTGATGAACTAAATCACCTAACAATTCATGATTTTTTGGATAACTAGAAAAATCAACCGGGTTTTTATCAAAAAAAGAAGAATGACCAATTAAAAAAGCATTTTCTGTTTCTACATTAGCAGTCCATAAAATGGTATTTAAAGGTGTTGGTTTTGTTTGTATTTCTTTATACTGAATATTTTGTACAGCCAATTCTTTGGTAAATGTTTGATAAGAAATACCTTTTAATACAAGCGTAAGTACTAAATAAGAGCTACTAATAATAAGGCCTAAATTATTATAAAAACGCCTTTTTTTAGCTTCTTTTTTCTGAAACGCAGCCAAAATTAAAAGCACCAAAAAAGGTAGTGTATATAAAGGATCTACTACAAAAACATTTTTAAAAGCCAAACGAATGTCTAAAGGCCAAAAAAGTTGCGTTCCCCAGGTAGTTTGTGCATCTAAAATAGGATGCGTTATAAAAGCCCAAAAGAAAAGCCAAGACCAATCTTTTACATTTTTATATTTTTCAAACTTACTGACTAAAAAAGCAAAAATAGGAGCAAAGAGCACCGAGAAAAAGATAGAATGTGTAAAACCTCTATGTATTTCTAAGGCACTAACTTTATCAGCAAAGAAATTAGCAAAAATATCTAAATCCGGAATTGTACCTGCAATAGCACCATACAACATGGCTTTATTACCAATTTTTCTACCAAGAACAGCTTCTCCAACTGCTGCACCTAAAACTATTTGTGTTAATGAATCCATTAGATTATTTTTTTACTAATAATTAATAACTCTTTCTAAATTTTTTTTCAACGGAATAATTAATCAAGTTCATAAAGTTTTCATGAACTCCTAATGTATTTTCTAAGTTTAACTGCTGAATGAGGTTTAAAATTTGGTCCGTTTTAAACTGTAAATCTGGGATAGAAATATAATTCTCAAAAATATCGCCAATGGTTTTGTAATACAGCGTTTCAAACGAATTTAAGTTGTTAGGTTTTACTGCAACATACTCATAAGAATTTACATCAAAAGACTCTAAAACATCGCCTACATACTCTTTGTGTAAAATCTGTGTAGGGTTTACGATATTCAATTCCTTTATTTGTGGATTTAAAAAAGCATATAAAATTGCTTTCGAAACAAAATCTACAGGCACAATATTTAAACCACTTTTTTTGTCAATCCAAATTCTGAAAGCTTCTTTAGATTTGGTAGCATACTTTGCTAAAAAGATGGCCCAAGAATAGAAAACATCATACTTTGGAGTTTCGTAATAAGGTTTATCAATTAAACGACCGCAAATAATACTAGGTCTTAAAATTTGAGAAGCTATATTTTTATGCTTGCACGTTTCTTTTACAAAACGTTCACTTTCATATTTAGATTGCTCATACGGATTTCTAAAATTGGTAACGGTATAGTTTTCAATAGTATCACATACTTTTTCATTTTGGATACCAAAAGAATACGCCGTACTAATGTATAAAAAACGAGTTACACACTCTGGTAACTGCTCTAAAAGTTGTTTAGTTACCAAGTAATTTTGAGAATGTACTGTCTTTTTAGAATCACTTGTGCTAGATAGGTTTGTAGAACCAGCGCAATGTATTACGGTATCAAAATTATAGTTTTCTAAAACTTCTTTACTAATGGTTCCTAAATCATTAGGGATAACCGTGATTTTTTTTAGACAAGATTCAAGTGTAAAATCATTTAAAAATTCAGGACGAGAAGCATCTTTCAAAACAGCTAATAAGCGCTGTACAGCTGTTTTTTCATTCGCCCGAATCACCACAAAAAGATGATTTACCGTTTTTTCAACAATGGCTTTGTGTAGCCATTCAAAAATAATATGACTTCCAACAATTCCCGTTCCTCCAGTTAATAAGCAATTCATATTTTTTTTGATGAAATTTCAATAAATGATTTAATAAAAAAATAGTTGTCTTATTACAGACAACTATTTTTCTGCTTGAGTACAGTTTAAATTTTATTAATTATAATATATAATTATAAATTTCTCGACTGCACTCGAACGAACATATTATTTTATCCTTTGTAAAAAGGAAGTTTTACAATTGTTGCAGGAATCGCTTTTTTACGAACCTGAATATGTATTTGTGTACCTACTTTAGATAAAATTCTTGGTACATAACCCATTCCGATTCCTTTTTGTAAACAAGGACTCATAGTACCAGAAGTAACTTCACCAATAACGTTTCCGCTACCATCTACAATATCATAACCATGTCTTGGTATTCCTCTTTCATCAAGTTCAAAAGCAACCAATTTTCTTTCTGGTTTGTGTTCTTTTTCTTTTGCTAACGCTTCTGCATTTACAAATTCTTTGGTGAATTTTGTAATCCAACCTAATCCTGCTTCAATAGGAGATGTTGTATCGTTAATATCATTTCCGTACAAGCAATATCCCATTTCTAAACGCAAAGTATCTCTTGCCGCTAAACCAATTGGCTTAATTCCAAAATCTGCTCCAGCTTCAAAAACTTTGTTCCATATTTGTTCAGCTTCTTCATTTTTACAGTAAATTTCAAATCCGCCAGAACCAGTATAACCCGTTGCAGAAATTATTACATTCTCAATTCCGGCAAAATCACTAATTTTAAATTTATAAAAAGGAATGCTTGCTAAATCAACAGAAGTTAAAGATTGCATTGCTTCTATAGCTTTAGGACCTTGAATAGCTAATAATGAATACCCCTCAGATAAGTCTCTTAAATCTGCATTAAACTCCTCATTATATTTAGAAATCCAGTTCCAATCCTTTTCAATATTAGAAGCATTTACGACAAGTAAATACGTGTTTTTCTTAATTTTATAACAAATTAAATCATCTACTATTCCGTTATCTTCATTAGGGAAACAGCTGTATTGTGCATCTCCAATCTCTAGTTTAGAAGCATCGTTAGAGGTAACTTTCTGTATTAAAGGCAATGCATTTTCACCTTCCACTAAAAACTCTCCCATGTGGCTTACATCAAAAACACCAACGGCATTTCTAACAGTTAAATGTTCTGCTGTAACTCCTTCGTATTGTACAGGCATGTTGTAACCAGCAAAAGGAACCATTTTAGCACCTAAAGCAACGTGAATATTATTTAATGCAATATTTTTCATGTATAGATTTCTTAAATTTCAGCTAAATTATTGAAAAAAATGGAATTATCTATCACGAATACTTTGTTAATATTTTTACCTAGAAAATAATAAATGTTACTTTTGAAATTCTCAATTATAAAACCACCCTTATGAAAGTTTTTAACTTTTTATTTGTCACTTTTTTGCTATTTACCTTAAATAGTATTGCGCAAACTCCTACAGATTATTTACCAAAAGAATTTCATAAAGAAAGACGTGCTATTTTACGTTCTAAAATGCCAAAAAACTCTTTGGCTGTTGTGTTTGCAAACCCTGTAAGAAACAGAGCAAACGATGTAGATTATGTATTTCATCAAGATCCAAATTTTTATTATTTAACCGGTTATAGAGAGCCAAATGCAGTTTTAGTATTGTTTTCTGAGTTTCAAACAGATGAAAAAGGAAATTCTTATAACGAGGTTTTATATGTACAAAAAAAGGATGCGAGAGCAGAAATGTGGTACGGAAAACGTTTGGGGGCAGAAAAAGCAGCAGCAGAATTAGGTTTTAATACCACAATGAATGCAGAAGATTTTATAGCGTCACAAATTGATTTTAAGAAATTTGATAAGGTTTTTATTACAGAATTTAAGGATGATTACAGAAATTCATCTAGAAATAATGCAGAGATTTATGATTTAGTAACAAGTTTTAAGGAAAAATCAGGTTTTAATGATATTCAATTTTCATCTAAAAACCTAGAGAAGGCATATAATCAGATTGCAAATGTTCCTGATAAAAATATGATTGAGCTTTCTAAAAAGATAAATGAAGATCTTACTCGTTTTCCAGAGTTACAAAACGACCAATTAATTACCAATTTTGCAAAAGCAAAAAATGATAATGAATTAAAAGATTATCAGAAAAAAATCTTCATAAGGTTAATCGCTAAAAAGAATAATAACTTCAACTTTTACTTTATAACCAATACTTTAGCAACCATGAGAGAGGTTAAAACTGCTGAAGAAGTGAAGTTACTAACCAAAGCAGTGCGAATTTCTGCTGTTGGACAAATAGAGGTGATGAAGGCAATGAAACCGCACATGTCGGAAACGGAATTGCAAGGAATTCATGAATTTGTGTACAAAAAATATGGGGCTGAATACGAAGGATATCCGTCTATTGTAGGTGCCGGAAATAACGGTTGCATTTTGCATTATATCGAAAATAATAAAACTAAAGTTGGCAACGATTTAGTTTTAATGGATTTAGGAGCGGAATATAGAGGATACACAGCGGACGTAACGCGCACAATTCCTGCCAACGGAAAATTCACAAAAGCACAAGAAGAAATTTATAATATTGTCTATAAAGCGCAAGAAGCAGGAATTGCCTTGTATAAAATAGGTGAACCAATGAGTGCGCCAAGCATGGCAGCGATTAAAGTGATTAATGAAGGCTTGTTTCAACTCGGAATTATAAAATCTATCACCGAAAGACACAACTATTTACCACATGGAGTATTGCATCATATTGGTTTAGATGTGCACGATCCAGGAAATTATAATAACTTTGAAGAAAATATGATTGTTACTATGGAACCCGGAATTTATATTCCAGAAGGTAGTAATTGCGATAAAAAATATTGGGGAATAGGTATTCGAATAGAAGATGATATTTTAGTGACTAAAAAGGGTCCTATAAATTTATCTGAAGAAGCACCCAGAACCGTTAAAGAAATAGAGGGAATCATGGCGAAAAAATCTGTTTTAGATGATTTTGTATTGCCAAATTTAGATTAATAATTATGAGCACAGAACAACCAAAAAATCCGTTACACGGTATAAAATTAGCCACTATGTTAGAAGAACTTTTCTTAGAATATGGTTGGGAGGAATTAGGATACAGTTTAAATATAAACGCCTTTAAAAATAATCCAACCTATAAGTCTTCTTTAAAATTTTTAAGAACCACACCTTGGGCAAGAGAAAAAGTAGAGCAGTTTTACTTAAAAAACATGATTGATTAATATTTATTAGAAGCTATTTCCTGCTTTCACTACTCGCTTTTTTTACTGCTAGTTCTCGATACAAATTTGCTCATTCTTCACAAATTCACTCGAACTGACAGTAAAAAAGAGCTCAAACATACCGTTCAATCAGGGCTAGACTTGTTTGCTGACTTTTAGTGTTTAATTAGTTGCTTTTAAATCTCAATAAAGCAGTAAGTATAAGTATTTTTACACAGTTTGTCATTTCGACCTTTTGGGAGAAATTGCATAAGGATGCTTCGTTTTGTGGTTTCACTGTTATGAGATCTCTCAATCGTGAAAAAGGCTAACTTCGAAATGACAGGCGTTAGAAGTTAAAACAGTCAGTTTTGTTATTTCGTCCTTTTGGGAGAAATCGCATAAGGCTATGCAATTTTGTAAGTCTATATTTGTTAGATTTCTCATTAGTTTATCTTGAGCAAAGTCGAAAGGCGAAAAAACTCATTTCGAAATGACAATCGTTAGAAAATAAAGGATAAACAAATTATAAAAACTAAAATTTGACTAATTAGTTTTATTCTAAGTGTTATTGGATATTTTAAAAATATCATTCCGAATGCTACTGAAATCAAAAGATATTTTGATTGAAAGTAGCTTGCGGAGCTAAAAAAAGAGGAATCTAAATACATCTAGTTATAATGACAATTACAATCAGCAATTTTGAAAAGTTGATTTAACCTTTCAATAACTCCATCAGTTTTTCTGTTCCAACACTAGCAACTTCCTCAATAATGGTTAAATTATTAAAACGCCCCTTAGAAACCGCAGGTTTAGGATCTATAAAATAAATAGGAGTATTCGGTTTTATATAATCTACCAAACCAGCAGCTGGATATACCTGCATAGAAGTGCCAATAATCACCAGAATATCTGCTTTTTTAGTGATTTCGATAGCTTTATCTAACATCGGTACCATTTCTCCGAACCAAACAATATGAGGTCTTAATTGACTTTTGTTAGGACATAAATCTCCTAAAATTAAATCTTTTTTCCAATCTATAACCATATTTTCATCAATAGAACTTCTCACTTTTAAAAGTTCTCCATGTAGATGCGTTACGTTTTTACTGCCTGCACGTTCATGTAAATCATCTACATTTTGTGTGATAATTTCTACATTAAAATCCTTTTCTAAAGCCACTAAATTTTCGTGACCTTTATTTGGTGTAACTTCTAACAGTTGTTTTCTACGTTCGTTGTAAAAGTTTAAAACTAATTCAGGGTTTGCAGCATAACCTTCCGGAGAAGCAACATCCATAACATTATGTCCTTCCCATAATCCGTCTGCATCTCTAAATGTTTGTATCCCGCTTTCTGCGGAAATTCCTGCTCCAGTTAAAACAACTAATCTTTTCATTAGAAAATCCGTTTTTGTATTTTTATAAAATATTAATGAAGGTAAAAATAATAAAATTAAGTTTGTATTTATGATTGATGAAAAACTATTAAATTACTTTGAAACCTATTTAACAGATAAAAGAAAAAACCTTTTTAAAAAGGTTTTAGAAGATAGAACGCGTCATTTTTCGGTGGTTTTAGAAGATATTTTTCAACCTCATAATGCAAGTGCCGTTATTAGAACCGCAGATATTTTTGGAGTACAAGATGTGCATGCCATAGAAAATAAATATACCAATAGAGTTTCTAGGCATGTTGCAAAAGGTTCTCAAAAATGGGTGACTTCTAGACGATATAAAAAAGACGGAGATAACACCAAAGCTTGTTTAGATAATTTAAGAGAACAAGGATATCAAATTATAGCAACAACGCCACATAATGATTCTTGTTTGTTACAAGATTTTGATGTTACTAAAAAATCTGCATTTGTATTTGGAGTAGAAGCAGAGGGAGTTTCGGATTATGTAAAAGAACAAGCAGACGGTTTTTTAAAAATACCAATGGTAGGTTTTACAGAGAGCTTGAATATTTCTGTTGCTGCCGCTATTATTTTACAAGACGTAACCACAAAATTAAGAAGTTCTTCTGTAGATTGGCAATTAACTAAAGAAGAAAAAGATGTTTTATATTTTAATTGGGTTAAGAAAACGATAAAAAATGTAGATAAGATTGAGAAATATTATCATGAAAATTTAAAAACTGAATAAAAAAAAGTCCTTTCTATTTTAATAGAAAGGACTTTTTTATTAAGAAGTATAGATCGTTTTTGTCAATTTATAGATAAAAAAATATGATTACTCCACTATTATTTTTTCAATAGTAGCGGTAGATTCGCAACGTTTCACTAATAAACTTACTTTTTCTAAGTCTTTAGTCCCTGTAATATAATATTCAGGGCAAGGTTCTTGTCTTGGTTTGCTTTTTCCAAAATCAACATCACCTGTATGTAAAATAGTATTTATTTTTAAGGAATCAATATCAAATTTATGCATTGCGTTTTTGGCATCATCAGAATATAAACGCTCTTTAATTCTGATAGACTTTAGTGTTCTAGCATCCATTCCATAATCAAATGTAGCTTGTTTCTTTTGCCAGAAAAAATACACAGCAACAGAACCTAATGATAAACCGACTAAATAATATCCTATTCGTTTAATGAGCATTGTATAATTTTAAAGTGCAAATTTAAGCCTTTTAATCAGTTTTAAATAATATTACTTATTTTCTTATTAAAGAAAAATGTGATCTAAAAATAGCAGGGTTTCCATCTACATTTGTATAATTTAATATATACCAATAATCTGTACTTGGCATTTTATTTCCGTTACTACTTGAACCATTCCAACCTTCTCCACTCGGTTTTATGGTTTTTATGTGTATACCAAATCTATCAAAAATATCTATGGTTGCTGTTGGGTCATCTTTTAAATCTGTAATATTCCAAGTATCATTAGTTGGGTTAAAATAAGTAGGATTATTTAAGGCTGTAAACTCAATTTGTATATCATTACAAATCGTAGTAAGATCTCTAACTGTTACTGTATAAATACCAGGTTTAATATTTTGAAATATATTAGAAGTTTGAAAATTCACAGCATCTAAAGAATAGGTATAGTTACCTAAACCTTCATTAATTGTTACAATTTCTATAGCATATAAATCAGAAAAGTTATCTGATAAGAAATTAACCTCAAATTCTGGATTAGAACTTTCTATAACTACTTCTATTGGACTGTAATCACAATCATTAATATTAATTGGGTTTATTCTTGTAGCTTCTATTGTGTAAGTTCCTGTTTTTACAGCGCTCCAATTAGCAACAGAAGTTGTGTTTAATTGATCACCTTCTAAGTACCATTTTACATCATAAATGCTTGTATCTATGTTTGATTCTATTAAAAAAGGATTATTGGTTTCGTTAGTAGTTGGGTCAATACAAATAGCACCACCTTTTGCATAAATCTCTAATAGAGGATATACTGTAATTGAAAAACTACCATCTGAATAACAATCTGGGTTTTCTGTAGGATAAGCACGTACATGGATTGTTTGTGTTCCTGCATCTGTTATTGTATATTCTGTTGGAAGTATTAAATCTGTTCTATTTAAATCTCTGTAATATTCTACAGTTATATCTGGGTTAGTGATGCTAGGTAATATTAGAGAACCACATTTTTCAAGATCATCTACAACTCCTAAGTCCGTTAAATTTGGTTCGTAAAAAACATTAACTTCAAAAAAGCTTAAATTTTGACAAGGAAAAAATCTAGTATCATCTCCAATAATATATATGGTCTGAGTTGTTGTAATTTTATCTCCAGCATTTAAAAGTCCTGTTTTATTTGCATTTGTATAATAATTTCCAGGTTTTACTAGTGGAATTAATGTGTAAAATTCACAAGCTTTTACATCATCAAGTTCATCTACCT
Organism: Polaribacter sejongensis; assembly: GCF_038024065.1. Classification (NCBI taxonomy): domain Bacteria; kingdom Pseudomonadati; phylum Bacteroidota; class Flavobacteriia; order Flavobacteriales; family Flavobacteriaceae; genus Polaribacter; species Polaribacter sejongensis. The sequence continues at coordinate 536,849 of NZ_CP150667.1, forward strand.
CTATATTTAAAATAGTTACTGTAAAATCTTTTTGATTTGCACAAGTTGTAATTTCTGTATCTTGATTATAGATAAAAATCTGTTGAGTTTCTTCTATAACATCACCAGGAAACAATTCGGTACCTTGTCCGTCTGCTTGCGTAAAAAACTTTGCTCCAAAACTTAATGTTGGTAAAGTATAAGGTTCACATACAGAAAAACTAAAAATAGTTTGTATTGTTGGTAGTGGTTTAATTGTAACTCTAAAACTTGTTTCATTATCACAACCAGTAGTTGCGTTTTTATTATATATATAAATTGTTCGTGTGCTGTTTATTGTATCACCTGCAGATAATGGTGTACCTGTACCATTTCTGCCTGTAAAGTAATTACCATTAACTAAAGTTGGTAGTATTGGCAAATCATCTATACAATTTGTTAAATCTGGTAATTGATCTACTTCTGGTAGTGGGTTAATTGTAATTAAGAACTCGTAGCCTGTACAATTAGTGCTAGTTGTTACCTCGTCTGCATAATAATAAACTGTTTGTGACGCTGTAATAACTGTTCCTGATGGTATTATAACACTACGAGTGCTATCTGTGTAATACTCTCCAACACTTTTATTGGGTAATATGTAGTTATCACAAGATGTAACATCTATAAAATCATCAGGATTTATAATTGTTATTTTAAAAAACTCATCACTTTGTTTTTCACAGCCAGATTCTTCATCTATATTATAGATGTATAAATTTTTACTAGAAGTTATTATATCACCTGCAAAAAACTCAGTACCAGTTCCTAGGTTTCCTGTAAAATACCTTCCGTTTGTTAAAGGTGCTAATGTTACAGGGTCACAAGTAACTATGTCTGTTAATGTATCTATTAGAGGTAAGGGAGTAATGGTTAATTCGAATTTCTTTTCACTACAAACTTCACCATTTAACTCAGAATAAAAATATACAGTTGTATCTGCTGTTAAATCTGTACCAGGTACAATTTCATCTACTCCATTTTCGTTTTTATAAAACTTTCCTAAAGGAGTACTTGGTATTTTAAAAAACTCACAGTATTTTAAAGCTATATCGAAATCATTGGCAATATATACTTTAAAAGAACTTTCTTCGGAACAATCATTTGCATTGTTATTGAATATATATATAGTCGTATTATTTACTGTAATAGGAGTTCCAGCATCCAATTTTGTTCCTTGTCCTTCTGATTGCGTATAATATTCACCATTTGTTAGTGTTGGTAATATATATTCTAAACAGACATAAGCATCTGGTAAGTTGTCAACTAATGGTAAAGGGTTAATGCTAACATTAAAACTAACAATATCAAAACAATTAGTGCTGTTTATAGATACTCTAGCCCAAAGTGTAAACGTATTAACTGTTGTTTGATAATTTGTAGGGTTTGGTATTGGGTTTGCATTACTGTTAGCATCGCTCTCAGTAGTAAAATAAGAAATAGAATAATTAGAAGGATCTACACTGTCTAATATTTGTCCCTCTACTTCATTTGGTATATTAATAATAGTATCATTACTACAAATATTAACATCTTCAGGTTGTGTTGCATTAATAGTGGTTATTTCTATGTTGTCTCTTAATAGACAAGTTGCATCTGTTAAAGATGTAATTGTTAAACCATATGTACCAGGACTATCAATAATTATTTTTGTTCCGGTTTCAGTAGTTAAAGGAGTATTATCTTTTGTCCATACAAAGTTAAAATTATCTGTTTTTAAAAAACCAGAATCGACAGTAATATTTTCACCATTGCAAAGTTCTTTATCTTTTCTTAAATCTAAGGTATTGTTAAAGCTTCCGGCTTCTATAAAAACAGCAGAGTCAAAATCAGAATTACCATAATCTCCAATAACAAACTTTATTTTATATTCATTGTTTGGAATTACGTCGGTAGAAGCAGTTAAAACTTTACTAAACCCCCTCATATTTATGTTAGAGCTTGTAGTTGGAGTCGCGTAATATGTATCAAATAAAGCTTCATTGTTAGAGCTACATAAAATATTATTAGAAGTATTTCTTATATTTTTAACTGATACATTTGTATTATCAGGAAGAGTTGTTAGGTTAAAAGATTCTCCTGTTTCTATATTTGTTAATATAATTGCAAAAAGGTCTCTACCTTCACACTGAAATTCTCCATATTCATTAGATGCAAAAATATATTTGAAACTAAATTTTTTACCAACAGGAGTAAAGTTAAACTCTAAAGAACCTACATCGGTTATATCAGATGTGCCTCCTTCAGCATTGCTAATTGCTTGTAAATTTGAATCTCCTTTTACAGTTATTTCACTACTTAATTTAGTATTGGTAAAAGGTCCTTCTGTATCTTTAGCATTACCTGTTCTTATAATAATTCCTTCTGAAATAGGAAAATCTCCACCGTTATTATTAAAAGTGGCAACAGATTTACTTGAAGAAATTCCAACATTAGAGAGGTTGATACAAGAATTATCTATAAGTTGATTAGCAAGTTCTTCTGCTGTTTTGGTATCATCTATAGTTACTGTTTGAGAAAAAATAGAAGATGTAAGTAGTAACGTAGCAACAAAAATGATAGATTTAAAAAACCTATTTGGGTTACTTGTTTTAAAAGTTAAATGTTTCATACTAATAAATATTTATAATAGAAAAATATTGATGTTATGAGGGAAGGTTAATTTGAGGGGGAAGGTTAAATAATTAATAAATTAATATCTCTAAACGGTAAATCAAACCAATCGGCAACTGTTTTGTTCGTAAGAATTCCGTGATAAAAATACATTCCGTTTCGTAAACTTTTATCAAAACGAGCGGCGTTTTCGAAACCACCTTCTTCAGCAATATTTAATAAATAGGGGGTAAAAATATTACTAATAGATAAAGAAGCTGTTCTTGCATAACGAGCAGGAATATTAGGTACACAATAATGTACAACCCCGTGTTTTATAAAGGTAGGTGTTTTATGTGTAGTAACATTAGAGGTTTCAAAACAACCACCTCTATCTATACTAACATCTATAATTACAGCTCCTTCTTTCATGGTTTCTACCATTTCTTCTGTAGCGCAAATGGGCGATCTATTTTTTCCTCTAATAGCTCCAATTGCTACATCTGCACGCATTAATGCTTTTGCAACCGATTTTGGCTGAAGTGTAGAAGTGTAAATTGGTGCACTTAAAGAATCTTGTAATTTTCGTAATTTACTAATAGAATTATCAAAAACTTTTACTCTTGCACCTAAGCCAATAGCGGTTTTTGCTGCGTATTCACCAACTGTTCCAGCACCAAAAATAACCACGCTAGAAGGTGGAACACCGCCAATGTTACCTAATAAAAGTCCGTTTCCTTTGTTAATTCCACTCATTAGTTCTGCCGCAATTAATACAGAAGCGGTACCAGCAATTTCACTTAAAGATTTTACAATAGGGTAGGTATTATGGTCGTCTTTTATATAATCGAAAGCAACGGCAGTAATTCGTTTTTTAGACAAACACTCAAAGTATTTTTTATTTTGAGTTTTTAATTGTAGCGAAGAAATTAGAATTGTTTGCGGATTCATATATTCGATTTCACTTTCAGTGGGTGGAGCAACCTTTAAAACAATATTGCATTTAAAAGCTTCTTCTACATCGTAAGAAATTTTTGCACCTGCTTCAGAATATTCTCTATCGGCATAATTTGCATGGTCTCCAGCACCTGTTTCTATGACAACTCTATGTCCGTGAGCACATAATGCAGAAACGGCATCTGGAGTTAAACAAACTCGTTTTTCACCTAAATAGGTTTCTTTTGGCAAACCAATAAATAGTTCTCCTTTTTGCCTTTTAATTTCCAACATTTCTTCTTGCGGAAGCAATTCTTCTTTACTGAAAGGAGAAAATGAACTCATAGTTAGGTTATTTTAGTTGAATGTTTCGTTGTTCGTCATTTGAAATAGTCAAATAAATTTGAACAGCCTCTAAAGGTAGTAAATTTTCTATATTTTCTGGCCATTCTATTAAACACCAATCATTATTATCTAAATATTCTTCAATTCCCATGTCTAACGCTTCTTCCTCGTCTGTAATTCTGTAAAAATCGAAATGGAAAACTTTTTCACTATTTGTAGTCTGATATTCATTAACTAAAGAAAAAGTAGGAGAGGAGATGTTGTCTAAAACACCTAATTGTTTGCAGATTTCTTTAATAAGAGTTGTTTTACCAACGCCCATTTGCCCGTAAAATAACAATGTTTTATTTTCTGCGGATGTAATAATCTCTGCTGCAACTTCAGATAAATCTTCTAAAGAGTAATTTTTTTTCATAAAGACAAAAATATAAAAAGTATTCAGTAATCAGTTATTGTTTACAGTCAATAATATTTAAACTTTATAAATGAAGTAGGAGAGACTATATTTGTATTGCTCAATTTGTTAAATGAAAAAAGTCTGACAAGTAGTTTAAATCTGTCAGACTATTTTTATAATTAATTGTGTTAGCAAACAAGTTTAGCCCTGATTGAAAGGTTTGTTTGAGCTCTTTATTGCTTTTTTAGGCAATAAAAGCGAGTAGTGAAAGCAGGAAATAGCTTCTAATAATTGAAACCATATAACTTTTACTGCTGTTGTAAACTACTTTTGCTTCGGACTATAAACGGCACATGGAATAATAACTTCTTCTAAAGAAACTCCACCATGTTGATACGTGTTTTTGTAGTATTTAACAAAGTGATTAAAGTTATTTGGGTACGCAAAAAATAGGTCTTCTTTGGCAAAAATAAACGGACTATTCATAGCTACAGTTGGTAAGAAAATGTCTTTTGGATTTCTTACTGCATAGACATCTTTATCTTCGTAAGAAAGACTTCTACCTGTTTTATAACGTAAATTGGCACTAATATTTTTATCACCAACTACCTTTGTTGGGTTTTTACAATTGATGGTTCCGTGGTCTGTGGTAATAATTAATTTCTGACCTAATTGTTGTGCTTTTTGTATGATTTCGAACAATGGTGAGTTTTTAAACCAGCTTAACGTAAGACTTCTGTATGCCTTATCGTCTCCTGCCAATTCCTTTATAACCTCCATTTCAGTTTTAGAATGAGACAACATATCTACAAAATTATACACCACAGCTGTTAAGTCGTTTTGTTTGGTTCCGTTATAGTTATCAGCTAATTCTTTACCGTTTTTTAAGGTGGTTATTTTATAATATTCGTGTGTAATATCTAAACCTAAACGTTTTATTTGTGCCGTTAAGAAATCATTTTCAAACAAATTCATTCCGCCTTCATCAGTGTCATTTTTCCAGAAATTTGGATGACGTTTTTCCATTTCAGAAGGCATTAATCCAGAAAATATTGCATTTCTAGCGTACTGTGTTGCTGTTGGTAAAATAGAAAAATAAGAATGCTCTTGATCCTTTTTGTAATGATTGTTTATTAAAGGCTCTAAAATTCTATATTGATCGTAACGTAAATTATCTATTACAACCCATAAAACTCCTTGGTCTTTACTTAATTCTGGCACCACATAGTTTTTAAAAAGTGTGTGAGAAAAAGTAGGTTTATCGTGTGCTGTTAGAAAATCTTCATAATTTTTTTTGATGAATTTAAAAAACTGACTATTGGCTTCTTGTTTTTGACTTTCTAAAATTCCTAACATTCCAGGGTCGCTAATATTCTCTAATTCTAGTTCCCAATGCACTAGTTTTTTGTAAAGATCTATCCATTCTTCATAAGAATTTACCATGGCTAAATCCATAGAAATTTTTCTGAATTCTTGTTGATAGTTAGAAGTGGTTTTTTCTGATATTAAACGAGAATGGTCTAAATTCTTTTTTAAACTTAATAAAATCTGACTAGGGTTTACAGGTTTTATTAAATAATCTGCAATTTTAGAACCAATTGCTTCTTCCATTATATATTCCTCTTCACTTTTTGTAATCATAACAACAGGCAAATTTGCGTGTATTTGTTTAATTTCTGCAAGTGTATCTAGTCCTGTTAATCCAGGCATATTTTCATCTAAAAAAACGATATCAAAATTTTGTTCACCTACTAAATCAATAGCATCTGCACCATTGGTAGAAGTAGTTACTTTATAATTTTTACGTTCCAAAAAAAGAATGTGCGGTTTTAATAACTCTATTTCATCATCTACCCATAAAATTTGTATACTGCTCATATTTTTGTTTATCATTTTAACAATTAAGTATAAAAGTAATTAAAAGTTATACTTTTTAGGTTTTAAAAATGATAAAATATTGCCAATTTTGGGATATCTATTAATAAATGAATTCGTCATTTATTAATAGAAATAAGACTATTAATCTTATTTTATTAGCAAAGTTTCTTTTTTCTAAATATAATTGCTTTCAGAAAAAACTAAAACTTTAAATTTGCTAGTACGTGGCATTAATTTGTAATTTGCCATAGATTGATAAAAACACTCATTTGAAGAATAAAAAACATAATAAATTAAAGATTTTGAACGATCCTATATATGGGTTTATACAAATACCAAATACTTTAGTTTTTGATTTAATAGAACATCGTTATTTTCAACGTTTAAGAAGAATTGCCCAAATGGGGTTTTCTAACTTGGTATATCCAGGAGCTAATCACACCCGTTTTCATCATGCCATTGGTTGTATGCATTTAATGCAAAAAGCAGTAAGAGTTTTACGTTTTAAGCAAGTAGAAATTTCTGAAGAAGAAGAAAATGGTTTGTATATAGCAATTTTATTGCACGATATTGGTCATGGAGCTTTCTCGCATGCTTTAGAGCATAGTATTGTAAATGGCATTTCTCATGAAGAAATTTCATTAAAATTTATGAAAAAGTTAAATGATGAATTTAACGGAAAGTTAGATGTAGCCATCGAAATATTTGAAGGAAAATATCCTAGAAAGTTTTTGTGCAAGCTTATATCGAGTCAATTAGATATAGATCGATTAGATTATTTAAAACGTGACAGTTTTTACACAGGTGTTACAGAAGGTAATATTTCTTCGGATCGGTTAATTGCTATGATGAATGTAAAGGATGATGAATTGGTTATTGAAGGTAAAGGGATTTACTCTGTAGAAAACTTTTTAATTGCCAGACGTTTAATGTATTGGCAAGTATATTTACATAAAACAGGTTTGGTAGCAGAAAATATGCTGGTTAATGTTTTAAAAAGAGCAAAAGAATTGGCAGATAATGGAGTAGAATTATTTGCAAGTACTTCTTTACGTTATTTTCTATATAAAAAAATATCGCAAGACAATTTTACTGATGAAACTTTAGAAATGTTTTCTAAACTGGATGATTATGATGTAATGTCTGCCATAAAAGAATGGACAAATCATAGTGATAAAATTTTATCTTTATTATCTAAGATGATTGTTGATAGAAAATTGTTGCGTATAGAAATTCAACAAAAGGAGTTTGAAGTTGCAAAATTGAATAAAAAAATAAATAAAGTTTCAAAAAAATTGGAGCTTTCAGAAAACGAAGTAAAATATTTTGTTTTCACCAAAAAAATCGAAAATCAAGCATATCAGCAAGAAAAACCTATTTTTATTCTGAATAAAAAGGGAAAACTAAGAGATATCGCCAAAGCGTCAGATCAATTAAATCTACAAGCGCTTACAAATCCGGTAATAAAATACTTTATTTGTTATCCAAAATAGAATGAGATTAGCCAAATCACTATAAATTTTATATTTTTGCGCTTAATGAAATTTACAGCACAACAAATAGCAGATATTTTAGAAGGTGACATCGTTGGTAATTCTGATGTAGAAGTTTCTAAATTATCTAAAATAGAAGAAGGAGAAAAAGGTTCACTAACCTTTCTCTCTAACCTAAAATATAAATCTTTTTTATATTCTACAAATGCATCTGTAGTTATTGTTAACAGTACTTTTGTCCCAGAAAAAGAAGTGAATGTAACACTAATAAAAGTAGAAAGTGCTTATGAAGCTTTTTCTAAAATATTAGCATTTTACAATGAAGTTAAAAATAATAAAATGGGCAGAGAAAATCCTCATTTTATTTCTGATTCGGCAAAAATTGGTGTTAATGAGTATATTGGTGCCTTCTCTTATATTGGAGAAAATGTGGTTTTAGGAGAAAATGTAAAGGTTTATCCAAATGCTTATATTGGTGATAATTCAATTATTGGTGATAATTGCGTTATTTTTTCTGGAGTAAAAATTTATTCTGAAACAATTATAGGTAACAATTGCAAAATTCATTCTGGGTCTGTTATAGGTGGGGATGGATTTGGTTTTGCACCAGATAAAAACGGAGTATATACTGCAATACCTCAAATAGGTAATGTTATTATAAAGGACAATGTAGATATTGGTTCTGCTTGTACAATTGATAGAGCCACTATGGGATCTACAATTATACATGAAGGTGTTAAGTTAGACAATCAAATACAAGTAGCCCATAATGTAGAAATTGGGAAAAACACCGTAATTGCAGCTCAAACAGGTATTGCAGGTTCCACTAAAATAGGTGAAAATTGTATGATTGGGGGACAAGTAGGTTTTGCAGGTCATATAACAATTGGTAATAATGTAAAAATATTAGCCCAAGCAGGTATCTCTAAAAGTTTAAAAGATAATGAGATGGTAAATGGTTCACCTGCATTTAAAATACAAGATTTTAATAAAAGTTCGGTTTATTTTAGAAATTTACCTAAAATAGCATCGAAAATTAGCAATATAGAAAAAGAGTTGAAGTCTCAAAAACTGATAATAAATGAGTAAAAAGCAAAAGACAATTCAGAAAGAGGTAAGTTTATCTGGCGTAGGTATACACACTGGTAACACTGTAAATATGACTATAAAACCTGCACCTGTTAATCATGGTTTTGCTTTTAGCAGAATAGATTTAGAGGGAGCGCCAATTATTGAGGCAAAAGCAGAGTATGTTGTAAATACACAAAGAGGAACTAACCTAGAACGCAATGGAGTTCAAATTCAGACTTCAGAGCATGTTTTGGCTGCTGCTGTCGGTTTAGATATAGACAACCTTTTAATAGAATTAGATTCTTCAGAACCACCAATTATGGATGGTTCTTCTAAATATTTTGTAGAAGCATTAGAAAGTGCGGGTATACAAGAGCAAGATGCAGATATAGAAGAATATGTAGTAAAAGAAATTATTTCTTTTAAGGATGAAGTTACAGGTAGCGAAATTATTTTAATGCCATCAGATGAATACCAAGTGACAACTATGGTAGATTTTGGAACTAAAATATTAGGTACGCAAAACGCAAATCTAGAAAAGATTTCTGATTTTAAAACAGAAATTGCAGATGCTAGAACGTTTAGTTTTTTACATGAAATAGAAATGCTTTTAGAGCACGACCTTATTAAAGGTGGTGATTTAAACAATGCTATTGTGTATGTAGATAAAGAATTGTCTGCAGCAACCATGGAAAAATTAAAAACTGCATTTAAAAAAGATAATATAGCTGTTAAGCCAAACGGTATTTTAGATAACCTTACTTTACATTGGGCTAATGAAGCTGCAAGACATAAGTTATTAGATGTAATTGGAGATTTAGCTTTAGTTGGTATTAGAATTAGAGGTAAAGTTATTGCTAATAAACCAGGACACTTAATTAATACTTCATTTGCAAAGAAATTAGCAAAAATTATTAAGCAGGAAAAAAGAAATAACGTTCCTCAATACGATTTGAATTTACCTCCTTTAATGGATATTCATCAGATTATGGATGTGCTACCTCATAGACCTCCATTTTTATTAATTGATAGAATTTTAGAGCTTTCTGATACACATGTTGTTGGTATGAAAAATGTAACCATGAACGAAAACTTTTTCGTGGGACATTTTCCAGGATCACCTGTAATGCCAGGAGTTTTACAAGTTGAAGCAATGGCACAATGTGGTGGAGTTTTAGTTTTACACACGGTTCCGGATCCAGAAAACTATCTAACTTACTTTATGAAGATGGATAAAGTAAAGTTTAAACAAAAAGTTTTACCTGGAGATACTTTAACATTTAAATGTGAGTTAATTACCCCAATAAGAAGAGGTATTTGCCACATGCAAGCGTATGCTTATGCGAACGGAAAAATAGTTGCAGAAGCAGAATTAATGGCTCAAATTGCTAGAAAAAAATAAACTATGAATCAACCTTTAGCGTATGTACATCCGCAAGCAAAAATAGCAAGAAACGTAGTAATAGAACCTTTTACTACCATTCATAATAATGTAACCATTGGTTCTGGAACTTGGATTGGATCTAACGTAACTATTATGGAAGGTGCTAAGATTGGTGAAAATTGTAGAATTTTTCCAGGAGCAGTAATTTCTGCAATTCCACAAGATTTAAAATTTAATGATGAAGAAACTACTGTAGAGATTGGTAATAACGTTACTATTAGAGAATGTGTTACTATAAACAGAGGTACTTCAGACAGAATGAAAACCAAAATTGGTGACAATTGTTTAATTATGGCGTATTGTCATATAGCACATGATACCTTTGTTGGTGATAATTGTATTTTTTCTAATAATACAACCTTAGCAGGTCATGTTACTATTGGAGACAATGTTGTTTTAGCAGGTATGGTTGCAGTGCATCAATTTGCATCTATAGGAAATCACTCTTTTGTAACAGGTGGTTCTTTGGTAAGAAAAGATGTTCCTCCGTTTGTAAAAGCTGCAAGAGAACCGCTTGCTTATGTAGGTATTAATTCTGTAGGATTAAGAAGAAGAGGCTTTTCAACAGAAAAGATAAGAGAAATTCAGGATATTTATAGGATACTTTTTCAAAGAAATTATAATAATTCACAAGCAATTGATATTATAGAAGCAGAAATGGAAGCAACTCCAGAACGCGATGAGATTATTCAATTTATTAAAGAATCTCATAGAGGAATTATGAAAGGTTATTCTAAAGCGAACTAACTTTTTATAGTAAAGTATCGTTTATAAAGCTTAAAAATAAAATTAACAACTATTGCTTATAGTAAATAACTAAAGGCAAACATCCAATAAAATATGGCAACAACATCAGATATTAGAAACGGATTGTGTATTAGATACAACAACGATATATATAAAATTATAGAATTTTTACATGTTAAACCTGGTAAAGGACCTGCATTTGTAAGAACAAAATTAAAAAGTGTTAGTAACGGTAAAGTAGTCGATAATACTTTTCCTGCAGGTAGAAAAATTGAAGATGTACGTGTAGAAACTCATAAATTTCAGTTTTTATATCATGATGGTGAATTTTATCACTTTATGAATGAAGCAGATTATACACAAATTCGTTTGTTAGAAGCAGCTTTAGATAATCCTGGATTAATGAAGGAAGGAGAAATTGTTACTATTATCATCAACTCAGAAGATAATATGCCACTTTCTGTAGATTTACCAGCAAGTGTAATTTTAGAAGTTACCCATGCAGAACCTGGTGTTAAAGGAAACACAGCTACAAATGCAACAAAACCTGCTACAGTAGAAACAGGAGCATCTGTAAATGTACCATTATTTATAAATGAAGGTGATAAGATTAAGGTAGAAACTACAAAAGGAACGTATCAAGAACGTATTAAAGAGTAAAAAAGTTGGCAGTAGGCAGTCTTCAGTAAACAGTATGACTGAAAACTGCCTACTGAAAACTGCCTACTAAATTATGAAATTCCAAAAACCACAAACGCTTCAGCAAATAGCAACACTAATAGATACTACATTTATTGGTGATGAAAATTTCGAGATTTTAGGAATCAACGAAATTCATGTTGTAGAAAAAGGAGATATTGTTTTTGTAGATCATCCTAAGTACTATGACAAGGCGTTAAATTCTGCTGCAACCACAATATTAATCAACAAAAAAGTTGATTGCCCGGTTGGAAAGGCATTATTAATTTCTGAAGATCCTTTTCGTGATTTTAATAAAATTACAAAATATTTTAATCCTTTTATAGCAGCGAAAGCAAGTATTTCTGAAACCGCTATTATTGGAGAAAACACAGTAATACAGCCCAATGTATTTATTGGAAACAATGTTTCTATTGGTAAAAACTGTGTAATTCATCCTAATGTAACTATCTACGATAATTCAGTTATTGGTAATAATGTTACTATACATGCGAATACGGTTTTAGGAGCAGATGCATTTTATTATAAAAACAGACCAGAAGGATTTGATAAATTGATTTCTGGTGGTAGAGTAGTTTTAGAAGATAATGTAGATTTAGGAGCATCTTGTACTATAGATAAAGGTGTTACAGGAGATACAACTATTGGAAAAGGTACAAAAATTGACAATCAAGTTCATGTAGGTCATGATACTAAGATTGGAAAAAAATGTTTAATAGCTTCACAAACAGGTATTGCTGGTTGTGTAATTATTGAAGATGAAGTAACAATTTGGGGACAAGTTGGTACAAATAGCGGAATTACCATAGGTAAAGGCGCTATAATTCTTGGTCAAACAGGAGTTACAAAATCTGTTGCGGGAGGAAAAAGTTATTTCGGAACTCCAGTTTCAGAATCAAGAGAAAAATTAAAAGAAATGGCAGAAATAAAACGTTTTTTAAAAGATAGAAAGTAATCTTAATTGTTTTTTTTCGAGAATTAAAACTCATAAAAACATTAAGACTATCTTGTTCTAAAAAATAAAGGAGCTTAAACATATAATTATTACTTTTTTATTGATAATAATTTGTTTGAATCCTTTTTTAGAAACTATCAATAAACTATTTTTGTGTAACAAAATAAAATATCAAACCAATGAGTGTTTTAGTAAATAAGAATTCAAAAATTATTGTTCAAGGTTTTACAGGTAGTGAAGGTACTTTTCATGCTGGTCAAATGATTGATTATGGAACGAATGTAGTTGGAGGGGTAACTCCAGGAAAAGGAGGTCAAGAGCATTTAGGAAAACCAGTTTTTAATACTGTAAAAGAATCTGTAGATGAAGTAGGAGCTGATACTTCTATTATTTTTGTACCACCAGCATTTGCTGCTGATGCAATTATGGAAGCTGCAGACGCAGGAATTAAAGTGATTATTTGTATTACAGAAGGGATTCCTACTGCAGATATGGTAAAAGTAAAAGCTTATATTGATGGTAGAGACTGTAGATTAATTGGTCCTAACTGTCCAGGTGTAATTACGCCAGACGAAGCTAAAGTTGGTATTATGCCAGGTTTTATCTTTAAAAAAGGTAAAGTAGGTATTGTTTCTAAATCAGGAACTTTAACATATGAAGCAGCAGACCAAGTTGTAAAACAAGGATACGGAATTACAACTGCAATTGGTATTGGAGGAGATCCAATTATTGGAACTACAACAAAAGAAGCTGTTGAATTATTAATGAATGACCCAGAAACAGAAGCAATTGTAATGATTGGTGAAATTGGTGGTAATTTAGAAGCAGAAGCTGCACAATGGATTAAAGCTGATGGAAACAGAAAACCAGTTGTTGGTTTTATAGCAGGTCAAACTGCACCAGCAGGAAGAACAATGGGGCACGCAGGTGCAATTGTTGGTGGAGCTGATGATACAGCACAAGCAAAAATGAAAATTTTAGCAGAAAATGGAATTCACGTTGTGAGTTCTCCAGCTAAAATTGGTGAAATGATTGCAAAAGTCTTAAAATAATTAGATTTCTATTGAAAAACTGATAAAGTTTTCTAATAAAATAGCATAAAAACTCCGATGAATTTGTAAATTCATCGGAGTTTTTTATTTCAACCAAAATTAAAATTATGAAAGAGCTTAAAATGTTATGTATTAGCTTTTTGTTAGTTACAGCTGTAAGTTGTAATACTAACACTAAGAAAGAAAAGGGTTATCAGGTAACTTCACAAAAAGATACCAATGGGTTATCTTATGAAATTGTAGAAAATGATCCAACAGGTTTACGTTTGTACACTTTAGAAAACGGATTAAAAGTCTATTTAAGTCAGAATTCTGATGAACCCAAAATTCAAACTTATATTGCTGTTAGAGCAGGTTCTAATTATGATCCAAAAGAATCTACAGGTTTGGCACATTATTTAGAGCACATGGTGTTTAAAGGAACTCATAAAATAGGTACTGCAGATTGGGATAAAGAAAAAGAATATTTAGAGAAAATTTCTGATTTGTATGAACAACACAGAATCGAAAAAGATGAAGACAAGAAATTAGCGTTGTATAAAGAAATTGATAAAGTTTCTTTAGAAGCTTCTAATTATTCTGTAGCTAATGAGTATGATAAAATGACAGCGTCATTAGGAGCAACAGGTACCAATGCTTATACCTGGTTTGAGCAAACAGTATATACCAATAAAATTCCTGCGAACGAACTAGATAAATGGGTAGATTTAGAAGCAGAACGTTTTAGTACGCTAGTTTTACGTTTATTTCATACGGAATTAGAAGCTGTTTTTGAGGAGTTTAATAGAGGACAAGACAACGATTTTAGAAAACGTTACGCTGCTATGTTAGATGGTTTATTTCCAAATCATCCTTATGGACAACAGACAACTATTGGTACAGCAGATCATTTAAAAAATCCTTCTATGGTAGACATTCATAATTACTTTAACAAGTATTATGTTCCGAATAATATGGCGGTTATTTTAGTAGGTGATTTTGAGTTTGAGCCAACTATTAAAAAGGTAAATGAGAGCTTCGGTAAATTTGAAAGGAAAGAATTACAACATCCAACATTGGCAAAAGAAGCTAAAATTACAGCGCCAATAGTTAATGAGGTTTTTGGACCAACATCAGAATCTATTTCTATTGCCTACAGATCTGAAGGAATTAATAGTGAAGAAGAAAAATTGGTAACGCTTTGTGATATGATTATGGCAAACGGAAATGCCGGTATTATCGATTTAAATTTAAATCAGAAACAATTGGTACAAAGAGCAAGTTGTTCTCCAACTTTTTTAAATGATTATGGTTATCATTCTTTTACAGGAACACCTAAAACAGGACAAACTTTAGATGAAGTTAAAGAGTTATTATTAGATCAGATAGAAAAATTAAAAAACGGTGAGTTTGAAGATTGGATGATTGAAGCAGTTGTAAATGACTTAAAATTGAGTCAAACTAGACAATATGAAGACAATTCAGCTTTAGCTGATACTTATGTAAATGCTTTTATATATCAACAAGATTGGTCTAAAAGAGTTCAGTTTTTAGATGATTTAAAGAAAATATCAAAAGAAGAATTAGTAGCTTTTGCTAAGAATTTTTACCAAGAAAATTATGTAGTTACTTATAAAAGAAAAGGAGAGGATAAGAATATTGTAAAAGTTGCCAATCCTGGTATTACTCCAGTTCATTTAAATAGAGATAAAAGTTCTGAGTTTATTACAGCTTTTAATAAAGTTGATTCTAAACCTTTACAACCTAAGTTTGTAGATTATAAAACGGCAATTAAAGAGTCTGAAACAGCAAACGGAATTAAAGTTTCTTATGTTTTAAATGAAAAAAATGATTTGTTTGATATGAATATCATTTTTGATATGGGAAGTGATAATGATAAGAAATTGTCTTTGGCAGCAGGTTATTTGGAATACATTGGTACAGATAAATACACCAACGAAGCACTTAAAAAAGAATTTTACAAATTAGGAATTTCTTATTACGTAAGTACTGCAAATGATAAAACCTATGTTGGTTTAAATGGATTAAAAGAAAATTTACCACAAGGTTTAGAGTTATTAGAACATCTTTGGGATAACGCTAAAGCGGATAAAGAAGCGTATGGTAAATATGTAGAAAAAATTTACAAAGGACGTCAGGACGGAAAAACGCAAAAAGGAAATATTCTTTGGAATGGTTTGATGAATTATGGTAAATATGGTGAAGATTCTCCGTTAAGAGATATCATGCAAATTGATGAGTTAAAAGCAATCAATCCAGAAGAGTTAGTTACCTTAATTAAGGATATGAAAAATTATAAACAACGAATTTTTTACTACGGAAAAGATGTTGATGCTGCCGTAGCTTCATTAAATACACATCATAAAATATTTGGAGATTTAAAAGAATATCCTGTTGCAAAAGAGTATAAAGAAACAGAGACGGGGAATAATGTGTTCTTTACAGATTATGATATGGTGCAAACAGAATTAATGTTTTTAGCAAAAGGTGATGCTTTTAATCCAGAAAATATAGCAGCTTCAACATTGTTCAATACCTATTTCGGAAGCGGTTTATCATCGATTGTATTTCAAGAGATAAGAGAGTCTAAATCTTTAGCTTATTCTGCTTTTGCTTCATACAGCAACGCTTCTAAAAAAGATTCTCCAAATTATGTAATGGCTTATGTGGGGACACAAGCTAATAAATTGGAGCAAGCGGTAGATGCTATGATGGAATTAATGAATGATATGCCAGAAGCCGAAAAACAATTTGAAGCAGCAAAAGAAGCTACTTTAAAACAATTGGCAGCGCAAAGAATTACAAAATCTAATATCTTTTGGTCTTATGAAAGGTTACAAAAATTAGGAATTGACAATGATAATAGAGAAGCAATGTACAATACCATTAAAGAGATGACCATGGAAGATTTAAAGGATTTCTTTAATAATAATATTAAAGGAGAGTCTTATAATGTAATGGTTATTGGTAATAAAAAGGATTTAGATGTAGAATCTTTACAGAAACTAGGAAAAATAAAAGAGCTAGAAATAGATTATTTATTTAACTATGTAGATGAACAGGAAGTAAAATTATAAGATTTTCAATATTCTTTTTAACTTATAAACTCGTAAACTAAATTAGTTTACGAGTTTTTTAATTTTAGTATCTTTGCTTTTTTAAAAATAAAGACTTAATATGAAATTATTAGAAAATAAATCTGCTATCATTACTGGTGCAACAAGAGGTATTGGACGTGGAATTGCTATTGAATTTGCAAAGCAAGGAGCAAATGTTGCTTTTACATATAGTTCTTCTGTAGATGCAGCAAATGCTTTAGAAGAAGAATTAAAAGCTTTTGGAGTTTCTGCAAAAGGATACCAATCTAATGCTGCAGATTTTGATGCTGCTCAAGAATTAGCAAAAGAGGTTTTAAAAGAATTTGGAGCTATAGATATTTTAGTAAATAACGCAGGTATTACAAAAGATAACTTGTTAATGCGTATTTCTGAAGACGATTTTGATAAAGTAATTGAAGTAAATTTAAAATCTGTTTTTAATTTAACCAAAGCTGTTATTCGTCCAATGATGAAACAAAGAGCGGGTTCTATTATTAATATGAGTTCTGTAGTTGGTATTAAAGGAAACGCTGGTCAAACAAATTATGCTGCTTCAAAAGCTGGTATTGTTGGTTTTTCTAAATCGGTTGCTTTAGAGTTAGGGTCTAGAAATATTAGAAGTAACGTAGTTGCTCCTGGTTTTATAGAAACAGAAATGACAGAAAAATTAGATGAAGCAACAGTGCAAAGCTGGAGAGATGGTATTCCTTTAAAAAGAGGAGGACAACCAATAGACATTGCAAATGCATGTGTATTTTTAGCTTCTGATATGAGTGCTTATATTACAGGACAAACTTTATCTGTAGATGGAGGAATGAACTAAAGTAAACACTTTATAAATTATAAAAAAGCTTCAATACTGTATTGAAGCTTTTTTTTATGCTCTGATTTTAGATAACTCTATTTGGGGGATTGAAACTATTTTTATGGTGTTCGTTTGTTTTAATATTAAAACATTCTCTGTTGGGTTTAATAGTAACTAATTAATACTAATTTAATTTTATGATATCGCTAAAACAATTGAAAATTTAAATGTCTTATTGAGCTTGTCGAAGAATATTCAGTAGCCAAACTAAAGTCTTCAACAAAACTTATGCTGGGTAAAGGGCAAAGTGTTCAGACAGATATATCGTTTTTATATATAAACAGTCAAAAGCTTAAAGCGACTTTAAATAGTTAAATTGTTATAATGTCTGCTCTGTAAGGGGTTTTAAATAACTAATAACATCTAGCATTGAAGTATAAATGTTATTGGCCAATGTAAATCTTGGGTCATTTTTATCTTCAGGAATTACAATAGTATTCATACTAGCAGCCTTTGCAGCAATTAAACCTGTAACACTATCTTCTAAAACCAAGCAATTTCCAGGAATTACTTTTAATAATTTTGCTGCTTTCAGATAAATAGCCGGATGTGGTTTTCCGTACTCTTCATCGTCTGCACTACAAACTACCTTAAAATAAGAAGCGATATTCAATCTGTTAAAAACTGCATCGATGATAGGTTTGCTAGATGATGTTGCTAAGGCAATATTAAAATTGTTTTTTGTTAAATAATCTAACAATTCGAATAAGCCTTTTTTAGCTTTTCCTTTATCAGTAATTAGTTTAGCTACAGCTGTAATAATTTCTTTTTCTAAACTTTTAGGATTTATAGATAATTGGTATAATTGACACCAAGTGAGTGCAACATCATCTATCCGTTTACCCATGGTATTTTTAATACAATCTTCTACAGTAACAGTTACATTGTAAGTGGATAAAATTTTTATTTGTGCTTGTCGCCAAAAAGGTTCAGAGTCTATGATAACTCCATCCATGTCAAAAATAAAAGTGTTTAATATCATTAAATGTTGATTAAGTAATTTTTTTGAAACATTTTATTGTAAATGTCTTTGCTAAACATATACAACTGTGCTGGTTTTTTAGAAACTCCAACTTGTTTTTCGTCTAAAGGAACCAAGTATTTTTTATTGATTAATTTTCTTCTAAAATTCCGATTATCTATTTCTATTGCCAATATAGATTGATATAAATCTTGTACGTCATTTATGGTGAATTTATCTGGTAATAATTCAAATATAATTGGCTCTTGCAAGCATTTGGTTTTTAAATCTTCATATGCTTCCAAAATAATTTGTTTATGATCAAAACCTAATTCTGGTAAATCGTTAATCGAAAACCATTGTGCTTTATATTTATTATTTTCGATAGCAACATCTTCTGTTTTTAGTAAAAAATAATAAGCAATTGTAATGGTTCTTAAGTTGAATTCCTCATTTTGAATCCATAATAAGTCTTTTTCATTCGTCAATCTGTTCGGATCACCAAAAGCTCTAAATTGTTTTTTATATAAATTGGTAAGTCCAGTTAATTCTTTTAAAACTCTAGAAGCAGAGTCGTCTAAAGTTTCATCTTCATAGACATGATACCCCGTTAATACATAATCATCAACAAGTACTTTATTATCAGACTTAGATTCTAAATATCGTTTTATTAATAAAACATTTAAAGATTTGGTATCTGTATCATATCCAAAAACGACACAATCTACCGATATATTTGATATTTTCTTGTTGTTCATAATCTTATTTATAATGTAAAGTTACTCTTTTTTTTTAATTATTTTAAATAAACGTATTTATTACGTATATAATTATTTAAAATATTGAAAATGATTTATAACTTCTTGATATAGCGGTTTTACTGATAAAATCAATACTTATGATATTAATTTAACATAGATTAAGGAGAATATAGAATATTTTTTTTACTTTTTTTTTGTTTTAGTAAAAGTTTTTTATTTACATTTGCTTATCAAACGTCATTTTGACGTTTTATTTTAAAAGTATGATATTAAGATTTAGAACTATTTAAGATATAAGTAATGAGACAATTATCGAAAGAAATGAAACCAGTAAGTTATTATATTAAAAATGGAAGTTTATCTGTTTTACTTCTAAATATTATTTTATTGATTTCTGCACAAAACACAAATGCTCAGAAAGATATAACTAATGAAGATTATAATGCTTTTAGTGTTGAAGCACATGTTAAGAATATGCATTTATGGCATGGGGGTGTTGTTCATTCTGGTGCAATGATTGCTACGAGTTTAGAATACAATTCAAAAAACAAGAAATTTACGTTTGGTCTTTGGGGAGGCGCAAGTTTTTCTTCGATAGATGTAAATAATACTACAACAGGGGAAACTGAAAGTGCTTTTTATAAAGAAGTCTCAATCTATACCAAATATCGTTTTTCTGATCGTTTTTTTATAGAAGCAGTTTCTCATAACAATTATACAGGTGTAGAAGAAAGAGGAGATGAATTAAAATTTTGGAGTTATGATAAAACCCAAGGCTACAATTTTGTAGATGTTAGTTTTGGATATAATGTTACACCTAATACTTTATTATATTTAGCAACCATAATTAATGGTGGTTCTGGAGATTATGAAGTTCAAGCAGATGGTAGCTTAAAGAATTCTTGGACACATTATTTTGAAGTGAATAGTAAGGTTTGGGAAAAAGGTGATGCTAACTTATCTTTATTTGCAGGTGGTGCTTGGTCTTTTACCACAGATAAAACATTTTATACCGAAAGTGCTGCTAATATTATAAATGTAGGAGCAACACTTAACAAAGATATTAAAATAGGTAACTATAATTTACCAATTGGAGTTACTGCAATGTGGAATCCAGAACAAGAAAAAACAGTACTTCAATTAGATCTAACTTTATTTTAAGGCATATATAATTATTAAATATTTACCACAGCATGTATAACATTATCACTAAAATTAAAAAGAACTAACTTTAAAAAAACATCATATGGAAACTCCCAATCAATATCAGCAGTTCGAAGACTTAGAAATAGAGCAATTACCAATTGCTAAAAATAAACTACATAATTGGACGCATTTTGCAGGTTTGTATGCTGCTGAGCATGTTGCCGCTACAGAATTTGTAATTGGAGCAACGTTTGTTGCCTTAGGTGCAACTACTAAAGATATCATTTTAGGATTATTGATTGGTAATATATTAGCTGTTTTAAGTTGGACGTTAATTACATCTCCTATTGCTGTAGATACTAGATTGAGTTTGTATACATATCTTAATAAAATAGCAGGAGACTCAATGACAAAGCTTTATAATTGGGCAAATGTTGTTATTTTTACAGTCATTTCTGCGGCAATGATAACCGTATCTTCTACAGCTGTTCGTTTTGCTTTTGATATTCCGGCACAACTAGATTGGTATCCAACTAATCTTTGGTTTGTTTTAATAGTTTTACTCGTTGGTATTGTGGTGGTTGCCATTGCTATATATGGTTTTACTGCGGTTTCTAAATTCTCTGCAATTTGTGCGCCTTGGTTATTTGTGATGTTTATTAGTGGTGCATTTATACTTTTACCGGCACTTTCTTTAGATGTTTTAGGTGAAACATTACCAAGTGGATGGACGGAACTTATAAATTTAGGAGATCAATCCATTTGGACGGGACTTAATAGTGATGGAGAACCAGGAATTGGTTTGTTAGAAGTTATCGGTTTTGCTTGGGCAGCAAATTCAATTACTCACTTTGGTCTTATTGATATGGCTTTATTTCGTTTTGCTAAAAAGAAATCTTACGGATTAACAACAAGTACAGGAATGATGTTTGGTCATTTTGTTGCTTGGATCTCTGCAGGAATAATGGGGGCTGGTGCAGCTGTTATTATTGGTAAATCTATCGTAGAATTAGATCCGGGAGATGTAGCTTATTATGCTTTGGGTTGGTCTGGTTTTGTAATTGTTATTGTTGCTGGTTGGACGACTGCTGTTGCTAATCTTTATAGAGCTGGTTTGGCTGCACAAGCTATTTTTACTAAAAATTCAAGAAAAAAGACAACTATAGTTGTTGGTTTAGTAACTATGGTAGTCGCTTGTTTTCCGTTTGTGTTTTCTCAAATGCTTCCGCTATTAACGTATGCAGGTTTATTAGTTGTACCAGTTGGTAGTATTGTTTTTGCTGAGCATCAAATTTTCCCTAAAATAGGGTATACACGTTATTGGTCTCATTATCGTAATTTAACCTTTAGTACTCCTGCCATTGCTTCTTGGGCATTAGGATTGTTGTTTGGTTTTGGTTTAAATATTTTAAATGTAATGTCTTTTTACTATTTATTTATACCAACTTGGATTTTTACAATACTTATTTATACTTTTTTAGCAGGACGTTATGGAGCAAAAGATAAATATCCAGAAGAAGAAGAAAAAGAGAGAGTAAGAAACACGCATATAGATGAATTTCAAGAAATAAAAGCACAAAGAGAAGTTGTACTTATAATAGATACATCATTATTTACAAAGGTATTAAAAGGTATCTCATTACTTTCATTAGCAATAACCGTTGTGTTGGCTTGTATTGTGTTATTTGGTAGCGAAACAGAAAAAGTATATATAGCAAATAGAGAACTATTTTACACCTATGCATTTGTATGTACTGTAGTCTATTTTGTAACATCAATTTGGGCACTTAAAAGAGGTAATTCTTTAAATAAATAATAAAATCATGGAAAATATAATTAAATTAAATCAAAAGAATTTAGCAGAAATTAGTACTAAAATAACTTCTCCTACTTATAATAGAAGCGACATTAAAACAGGTATTGTACATGTTGGTATTGGTGGTTTTCATAGATCACATGAAGCGTTTTATACAGATCTGTTATTAAATGATGATACTCAAAAAGATTGGGGTATTTGTGGTGTTGCTTTGTTAGATTTTGATACTAAAATTTACAACATACTTAAAGAGCAAGACGGTTTATATACGTTGATTATAAAAGAATTAGATGGTTCGTTAACAAAACAAATTATTGGTTCTATGGTAGAAGTTTTGTATGCGCCAGAAAGTCCAATAAAAGTCATTGAAAAAATGGCGAGTGAAGATGTAAAAATCATCAGTTTAACCATTACAGAAGGAGGTTATAATTATAATGAAGCAACAGGAGAATTCAATTTTGAAAATCCTTTAATTCAGCACGATTTAGAAACTCCAAATGCGCCTAAAACTATTTTCGGATATTTAACGCAAGCGTTGAAATTAAGAAAAGAAAATGGTTTAAAAGGTGTTACTATTCAATCTTGTGATAATATACAAGGAAACGGACACATGACAGAAAAAATGTTGTTAAGCTATGTAAAAGTAGCAGCACCAACTTTAGTATCTTGGATTGATGAGAACGTATCGTTTCCGAATGCAATGGTAGATAGAATTACACCTGCAACATCTGCATTAGATATCGAAAAATTAAAAGAAACTTCAGGTATCGATGATGGATGGCCAGTGGTTTGTGAACCTTTTAAACAATGGGTAATTGAAGATGATTTTGCAGCCGGAAGACCTGCTTGGGAAACTGTTGGTGCTCAGTTTGTAAAAGATGTGGTGCCGTATGAAAAAATGAAGTTAAGTTTACTAAATGCAGGTCATTCTGTATTAGGAATTTTAGGAGCTTTATATGGTTATTCTACTATTGATGAAGCTGCTAATGATGCCGATATCAGTTCTTTCTTAAGAATTTATATGGGGAATGAAGTTACACCAACTTTAGGAGATTTAGAAGGTGTGAATTTAAAAAATTATAAATTTTCATTAATCCAAAGATTTGGAAATACCTATATAAAAGATCAAATAGAAAGAATCTGTTCTGAGAGTTCTGCTAAAATTCCAATTTTTATTTTACCTACGGTTTATAATCAGTTAGAAAGTAATAGAACTGTAAATCATGCTGCTTTTATCATTGCTGCTTTTGCAATTTATAGTGTTGGCGTAAATGAAAATGGATCTCAATTAATAATTAAAGATGCTATGGAAGCTGTTTTAACTGAAAAAGCAATTTTATCAAGAAATAATCCAGCGGCGTTTTTAGAAATAGAATCTATTTTTGGGCAGCTTAAAAATTCTAATACCTTTTTAAATGCTTATATAGAAGCGTATCAGAGTATTGTTAAAAACGGTATAGAGAAGTCTGTGAAAGATATTAATAGTACTATTTTAAATGAAATTTAGATGGCAAATATTACATGTTTTGGCGAAGTGCTTTGGGATGTGTTTCCAACTCATAAAAAAATAGGAGGAGCTCCTTTAAACGTTGCAGTAAGATTACAGTCTTTAGAAAATAATGTATATATAATCACTAAGGTTGGTGAAGATGATAATGGTCAAAAAATTAAGACTTTTATTAAGGAGAATAACGTTAACAAAGTAGCGTTACAAATAGATGAAGAACTAAAAACAGGAAAAGTAAAAGTTTTATTAGATAACAATGGTTGTGCTTCTTATGATATTATGTTTCCAAGAGCTTGGGATCAAATAGAGTTAACAGAAAGTGCAAAGAAAATAGTAAAAGTTTCAGATGCTTTTGTGTATGGTAGTTTAGTGGCTAGAAATGAAGTGTCAAGAAATACATTATATGAACTTTTAAAAATAGCAAAATATAAAATTTTTGATGTAAATCTTAGAGCACCTTATTATAACATAGAAGGTTTAAGTTATTTAATGAATGAGGCTAGTTTTATAAAATTTAATGATGATGAAATTATTGAAATTTCAAAGGGATTAAATTTTAAGTCAACTTCATTAGAAGAGAACATTCAATTTATAGCAGAAACTACGAATACAAAATCTATTTGTGTTACAAAAGGAGGTTCAGGAGCCATACTTTATTATAATGATGTATTCTATTATAATGAAGGTTATAAAGTAAAAGTTGTAGACACTGTTGGAGCAGGAGATTCTTTTTTAGCTTCTTTAATTAATAAGCTATTAAAAGATGTTGCGCCACAAGAAGCATTAGATTTTGCTTGTGCTGTAGGTGCAATAGTTGCAAGTAGTGAAGGTGCAAATCCTGAAATTAAAGAAAGCGATATTCTAGATTTTATGGAAAAAAAGACTGTGTAAAATTTAATTACACATTATTATATATTGAAAAGTTTCGTAATTTATTACGAAACTTTTTTTGTTTAAGAATATAAGATTAAAAATACTCCAAGTAAAATTCCGAATAAAGGAACCAGTTTTTTACGCTTATTTTTTTCCTTAAATAGCAATCCGCCAACTACAACGGCAATTATAATCTGACTTCTTTTTATAGCCGATAATAACATAATTAAAGCATCAGTATCTTGTAGTGCTTTAAAATAAAAATAGTCTGCCGTTTGTAATAAGACTCCAACAGCAGGTATAGACCATCTAAATTTAAAAGCTTTTCTTTTATCAGCATAAGGAAACCATGTAATTGATAAAATAATTAACAATATTAGAATGGTATAAAAGCAAAACCAAAATTGTAATGTTTGTGGATTTAAGATTAAAGTCTGAATTAAAAATTTATCATACAAACCACTAGAAGCACCTAAAAAGGTAGCCGCAATAATGGCAAAAATCCATTTATTTTTTTTAAAGTTGATACCCTCTTTTTTTCCTATTTTAGAATATAACAAGACAGATAATATAATAAGAAAGAAACCAATCCATTGTAAGGCGTTTGGTTTTTCTTGATAAATAAAAATTGCACCAATAAATGTAAAAAAAGGTCCTGCAGATCTTATTGGTGTAACAATAGTAATAGGTAAATGTTTTAATGCTTGGTAAGCTAAAACCCAAGAGGCAGCCATTATCATCGATTTTATAAAGATAAAGCCATGTGTACTCCAAGGAATACTTGTAATGTAGAAACCTATTTTTTGCATATACTCCGGATTCCAAATAGAACCTAAATAGAAGGGAAGTATCAATAAAAAACCTGAAGAAATTGTTCCCAACAAAACAGGAAATACTTCATTGCCTTGTACGGCGTGTTTTTTACATAAATTGTGTAATCCTAAAAATAAAGCAGCTAAAAGTCCTAAGTACATCCACATAATGCGCGCGAAGATAATAGAATGAAAAAAATAGGCGACTTTTAATAGTTACTATTTTTTTTAAAAGACAGATTGTTCGTTTAGTCTACTGATAAATAGGTTTTTATATGTTTTTAGAATACTAGTGTTTTAAATATATTCTTTTAATAATTTCTTTTATTACGGTTTTAGGATAAATATTGCTATCTTTTGTAGGTATTTCAAGAATGCTTTTTATAAAAGTAAATACCCTTTTTACTATTGTCCATACTCGTTATTTATCAATGATTACAGGAATTTAATAGAAATTGGATAAAAAACTTGTTTTTGAAATTATTTAATTGAAAATATGATAATGATTTTTTACGATTACTGTAAAAAATCAAATAAAATAAAATTATTGTTACAATAATCCTATCATAATTTAAAAATGTTTACTTTTTTCATAAAAGTAATTTATATTTACTAAAAAATTATAAGATTTGAAAGAAACTAAAACACTACCGCTATTTTCTACTTACGAACTAGATTCTAGATTTTATGATGAACTACTTAAGGATAATAATGAAGTTAGGGAGGTGTATAAAACCTTATATAATTTATTTGGTTCTTACTCAGTGTCTGAATTTGATCGTTTAAATAAACAAGCAAAAGATTCTTTTTTTAATCTAGGAATTACGTTTCAAGTTTATGGTGATAAGGAGGTAAAAGAAAAAATTTTCCCTTTTGATTTATTTCCAAGAATTATTAATAATAAAGAATGGACTACAATAGAGAAAGGTGTTTTACAAAGAAGTAAAGCTTTAAACCTTTTTCTTTGGGATGTTTATCATGATCAAAAAATTATAAAACAAGGCATTGTACCGGAAGATTTAATTAAATCTTCTGCCAATTTTTTACCAGAAATGATAGGATTAGATCCTCCTGGAGGCATTTATAATCATATTTCGGGTACAGATTTAATAAAACATTCTGATGGTAAGTATTATGTATTAGAAGATAATATTAGATGTCCTTCTGGTGTTAGTTATGTTATTGGGAATAGAAATGCTGTAAAACATGCATTGTTTGGTGTTTTTAATCAATATAACGCACATACGGTTGTAGATTATGGTTCTAAATTATTAGATACTATGGAATCTGTAAAACCAAATGGGGTAGATGCTCCTGTTTGTGTTATTATTACACCTGGTGTATATAATTCTGCTTATTACGAACATTCATTTCTTGCAAAACAAATGGGAGTTGTTTTAGTAGAAGGAAGAGATTTATTTGTAGAAAATGGTTTTGTGTATATGAGAACTATTTATGGACCAGAAAAAGTAGATGTTATATACAGAAGAGTAGATGATTTATTTATAGATCCTTTAGTCTTTAAAAAAGATTCTATGTTAGGGGTTCCTGGTTTATTTTCTGTGTATCAAAAAGGAAATGTTACTTTGGTAAATGCTCCTGGTACAGGTGTGGCAGATGACAAAGCTGTGTATACTTATATGCCAGAAATTATTAAATATTATTTAGATGAAGAACCTATTCTAAATAACGTACATACCTATCATTGTAGTAGAAAAGATGAGTTAAAATATGTTATAGAAAACATAGATAAACTAGTTGTAAAGCCTGTAGATGAGTCTGGAGGATATGGTATATCTATTGGAAGTAAACTAACAAAAGAAGAAATAGAAACTGTTAAGAAAACAATTTTAGCAGCACCTAGAAAATACATTGCTCAACCTATAATGTCATTATCTACTCACCCAACGTATATAGATGAAAATGAGTCTTTCGAATCTAGACATGTAGATTTAAGAACGTTTACTCTATTAGGAAAAGATACCGATTTTGTATTAAAAGGAGGTTTGTCTAGAGTTGCACTTAAAAAAGGAAATTTAATAGTAAATTCATCTCAAGGTGGAGGGTCAAAAGACACTTGGGTTTTAAAAAAATAAAAAAATATGTTAGCAAGAGTAGCCAATAACCTTTTTTGGATGGGAAGATATATTGAACGTTCAGAGCACTTAGCAAGGTTTTTAAACGTAAATTATTTTTCATCTTTAGACGCACCAGATGAGTTATCACAATCTAGACAATTTGTATTAAGATCTGTAATGTACATGTCTGCCAATGAAATTATAGATGCAGATATTACATTAGAAGAAGAAGCTGTTTTATTTAATGTTGGTCTAAATTTAGAGCAACCGTATTCAATTGTAAATACCTTTATTAATGCGCATGAAAATGCAAGAAGCTCTAGAGATTTAATTTCGACAGAATTATTTGAATGTATCAATAGAATTAATCATAGTTTTAAAGGGTATCCAATTGAAAAATTTGTAAAAAGCGGTTTGTATGAGTTTACTTCTATGGTAACGCAATCTGCTTCAGAAGTAAGAAGTAAAATTAAAGGTACGCTTTTGCATGATGAAGTATACGCCATTATTATGTTAGGTGTATATTTAGAAAGAGCAATACAAGTATCCAGAATTATTAATTCTAAATTAAGTGATGTTGCGGCAGCCAAAGAAATTTATGGAGATGTAATAGATGGTAGTTACCAATGGTCAACGCTTTTAAAATGTGTGTCTACACATGATATGATGCGTAGTTTTTATAAAAAAACACCTTCTAGAAAAACCACTTTAGAGTTTATTATTTTAAACGGAAAATGTCCAAGATCTATAAAAAGTTGTTTGTATCAAATATATAAGTATATCTGTATTATTTCTAAAAACAGACAAATTACAGATGATTCTGCAGCTTTTTTAATTGGTAAAATGAAAGCTGATTTTGAGTATAAACTCATAACAGATATTGAAGATAATATAGAAGAATTTATTGCTGATTTAATAGAGCATTTAGTTTTAATTGCTGATAAATTAGAAGATAATTATTTTAATATTTCAGACGCTATAGTAAAACCAGATGTTAAAGTTGCTACTGAAATTAAAAAACAAACTCAAAAGCAATAATATTTAGCGTAAAAATAATTGCCTTATTTAAACGATTATTTTAAAAAACAATAAACCTCAAAGTTTTTAAATGCTTTGAGGTTTTTTTTAGTTTTATTTTTTTAAAAGTTTAAGACTGACTCTGGCTTTGACTTTGATAATTTTTGGCAGGCCTTAAATCTACAGCTACATCCATTTTACTTTTACCTGTACTGTAAATGACTCCTTTTAATGGAGGTACATCATAATAATCTCTACCGTGAGCAACAACTATATGTTGGTTTTTTGGTATTTGATTGTTAGTTGGGTCAAAATCTATCCAACCTAAAGTTGGGATAAATACAGAAAACCATGCATGAGAAGCATCTGTACCAATCAGTTTTTCTTTTCCTTCTGGTGGTAGTGTTTCTATATATCCACTTACATATCTGGCAGGTAATCCCATAGACCTAACACAAGCAATAGCTATTTGAGCAAAATCTTGACAAACCCCTTTTTTCTCTTTCATTACTACTTTTAAAGGTGTTGCAATGTTTGTAAATCCAGAAACGAAGTCGAAATCTGTAAAAATACGTTGCATTAATTCGTAAGAAGCTTCATACAAAGATCTTTCAGGCTTAAAAGAAACCAAAGCATATTCTTTAATAACGGTACTCATGTCAGAAATTAAAGGAGAACCTAAAACAAATTGTCTAGCTTCAATAATGTCTAGCTGGGTTCCTTTTAATAATTTAAGAGCTTCTTCTATGGTAACTTTTTTTCCTTCAGTTAAATTTTGTCCTTCTATTTGTATATCATAATCTCTAGAAACTTTACTACGTGCAATAACAACTAGTTCTTCATGACTTTGCTGAATAGAAAAACGAGTAACTGTATTTCCAAAAAAATCGAGTCTTTCTGAAATATCAGTAGGTTCTGGACTAATTTCTAAAGCGTATTCTAATACAGTCTGTCCTTTAAAACTTTTAGGTTTTAACGTGGTTATATTATGACAAAAGGAAGCACCGTTTTCATAACTATATTTTGTTTTGTGCCAAAGATCAAAAATCATATTAATTAGAAATTTTTCTATCTACCAACTGTTTTTGTTGCTGAGAGTGGTTAAAGTAAGTGTCTGAAACAGATAAAGATGTTAAGTGTAATAAATCACTTAAATCAGACAGTAAATTGTCTAACTTTTTACGCATATTAGATGCTTCATCAATTTCTAGAATTTCTTCTAGCGATAAACTTTCAATTTTTTGAATTACCGTATTGATGTTTTTTTGACAAATAGTCATTTCTACAGATGTATTTGTATTCGGTAACTTATCAATATCTTTCTTAATCCTTTTTACTTGATACATTAAAGATCTAGAATATTCTTTATCTAAAAGTAATAACTTTAAGACGTTTTCTATACTTAGATAAGACTTGTAACTGTATCTATAAATGTTTAAACTTTCGTGACTATTTAAAAGTGATTCTAAAACTTCATACTCTAATTCCTCATTATAATTTACAATAATTAAAGACCTAAATTTCTCTATAGTCATAGATGCTTGTTCTATCTGCAAACCAATAAAGTAGAGTAGAAGTCCTTGTCTTACTAATATACTTTCTTCTGACAAAGCCATAAAAGCAATCAATCTTGTAATTATTTTATCAAAGAACTTAGATAACGTAGAAATAGTGTAAACCTTTTCTTCTTTAAGTTTTGTAAGTTGTTTTTGAATTCCATCAAAAACACGCCACATATCTTTAGACCATAGATTTCTAAGGGAATAATAAGAATTGTTAAAACTCTGCATAGATTGAGCAAAACCTCCAATTCTCTGGTTATCTAAAGTAAGCGACTTTAATTCTTTAAGAGGATTCTTTAATGCTTCCTCTTCATTTTCTCCTGTAAAACCAGGAAACGTAGATGTAATGTTTGTAATAGATTGAAATAATATTTTTAAACTTTCAGATTCAGATTTTCTTTCATCATTATATTGTACATGCGTCATTTGGTTTAAAACCATACGTAAATACCTTGCTGTAAATAAAGTTCTACCCAAATATCTACCAGACCAATATAGGTTTTCGGCAGTATTACTAGGTACGTCATTAATACTTTCTGCCTGATTGGAAACGCTCTTATTCCAAGAATAGTTTTGTAAGTAATTTTGTTTTTTATCACTAACAATCCAAAAATCTTTACTAGTTCCTCCTCGTTGATTAGATACAAAAAGTTCTTCACGCTCTGTGGCAACTCTAACTAAACCACCAGGCATAACGCTATAACTATCTTGTTTTGCTATAGAAAAAGTTCTACACACAATTTTGCGAGGTTCTAATTTATCATCAATAAAATTAGGAGCTGTAGAAAAAGATATTTTTTCTTGTGCTACAAATCTATTTGGGTTTTCTAAAATTTCTTCTTTTAGTTCCTTTAATTCTTCTTTGCTTAAAAACTCACAAAAATAGATATGTTCTCTATGTGATCTGTCTATTCTTTTTACTACATAAGAAGGTAAATCTTCTAAAACATGTTTTCTTTCTTTTTCTTGTCCGCACCACCAAGAAGCAATTTGAGGTAGAATTAACTTTTCTTTCAAGAAAAATTTGCAAATATTCTCCATAAACGGAATTAAAGCAGGGTTTTCTAAAACACCACTTCCAATAGGGTTTACGATGGCAACGTTTTGTAAACGAACCACTTCTAATAAACCAGCAACTCCTAAGTAAGAATCTTCTCTTAATTCTAGAGGATCCATAAAGCTATCGTCTACACGTCTTAAAATAACATCAACTTGTTTTAATCCTTTTAAAGATTTTAACCAAACTTTTCCGTGTCTTACCACTAAATCATTTCCTTTTACCAAAGGATGACCTAAAAATGAAGACAAATAAGAATGTTCGAAATAGGTTTCATTATGTGGACCAGGTGTTAAAATAACCACCATTGGGTTCTCTGAATTAGACGGAGCTACACTTAATAATAATTTGTTAAAATCATTAAAAAAAGTAGAAGGTTGCCTAACGTTTACATGCTTATATATTTCAGGAATAATTTTAGTTGTAGAAAATCTATTTTCTAAAGCATATCCCATCCCAGAAGGGGCTTGTGTTCTGTCATTTACAACCCACATTCGACCGTCTGGACCTCTCGCTAAATCTACTGCGTGTACCAGTAATTGTTTTGCTGTTTTATATTCAATTTGATCACAAGAACGTAAAAAACCACGATGTGCGTAAATTACTTCGGGCGGAATAATTCCGTTTTTAAGCAATTCACGTTTTCCGTATAAATCTTTTAAAATAAGGTTTAATATTTCAGATCTTTGTTGAATTCCTTTTTCAATTTCGCTCCATTCTTTCTGATGGATTATAAACGGAACTACGTTTAAATTCCAAGGTCTATTTAACCCTTTAGGATCGTTATATACATTATAGGTAACACCATTTTCTGCCAATAACCAATCTATATCAACTTGTTTAGAAGCTAATTTTTTAGGTCCAATTTTTTGTAAATTGTCTAATAAAACTTTCCAATCTGATGTGTCTTCCATTTTAGAGATTAATAGTTCATCATATTTACTTTTATTTAAAAAATAATCGTGTAAGATTGTTTTTTCAATTTGATTTTCTTCTATCGTCATATTTCATGCTACCTATAATAAATTCCCCTACTTTTTTCTTAAATCTAGGGTATAAGGAAATTCAAAATTAACAGGTAATTCTTTAAACTTAAATCGCTTAGAACTACTGTTGGTTTCTACACTTCTACTAGTGCTTTCTGTATTTGGGTTGATACTTTCCACAGGATCAATTTCACCTTGTGTATGTCCAAATTCCCAGAAACGATTAATTCGTCTCGATTCTGCTTCATAACTATTTACTGGATATTCATCATAAGATCTTCCTCCTGGATGCGCTACAAAATAAGTACAACCTCCAATAGAGCGTTTATTCCAAGTATCTACAATATCAAAAACAAGTGGAGTATCTACAGGGATTGTTGGGTGTAAAGCAGAAAACGGATCCCAAGCTTTATAACGAACACCTGCTACATACTCTCCATGAACGCCTGTTTTGTTTAATTGTACTTTAACGCCGTTACAACTTAACACAAAACGGTCTTCGTTAAAATTAGAAACTTTTACTTGTAATCTTTCTAATGAAGAATCTACATATCTAGCAGTTCCACCGCCAGTGATTTCTTCACCCAAAACATTCCAAGGTTCTATACCAGCTCTTAATTCTAAATGAATATTATTAATGTCTACCATCCCATGTAATGGGAATCTAAATTCGAAAAATGGATCGAACCAATCTTCTTTAAATTCGTATCCTGCTTTATTTAATTGGTCTACAATATCTTTAATGTCTTCTCTTACGTAATGTTCTATTAAGAATTTATCGTGTAATTCTGTTCCCCAACGAACTAAATTATGTTCGTAAGGTTTTTTCCAGAACCATGCAACCAAAGTTCTAACCAATAACATTTGTACCAAACTCATTTTAGGATGTGGAGGCATATCAAATCCACGTAATTCTAAAATCCCTAATCTTCCTGTAGAAGAATCAGGAGAGTATAATTTATCAATACAAAATTCTGCTCTGTGCGTGTTTCCTGTTAAATCAGTTAATAAATGTCTAAACAATCTATCTGTTAACCAAAAAGGAACTTCGCCATCTTTCGGAATTTGATTAAACGCAATTTCTAACTCGTATAAATTGTCTAAACGAGCTTCATCAACTCTTGGTGCCTGACTCGTTGGACCAACAAATGAGCCCGAAAATAAATAAGTTAATCCTGGGTGATGTTGCCAAAAAGTTAATAAACTACGCAATAAACTTGGTTTACGTAATAAAGGACTATCTGCTGGAGTGGTACCTCCTAAAGTAACATGGTTTCCTCCACCAGTTCCGGTGTGTTTACCATCTAACATAAACTTTTCTGTACCTAATCTTGCTTTTTTAGCTTCATCATAGAAAGTAAATGTGTTTTTACACAAGTCCTCCCAATTGGTAACTGGGTGAACGTTTACTTCAATAACCGCAGGATCTGGTGTTATTTTTAGAGACTCTAATCTGTTATCATGTGGTGGTTCATACCCCTCCATAATAACAGGTACATTTAATTCTCTTGCCGTAAGCTCTATAGAGGCTATTAAATCTAAAAACATTTCTGCCGTTTCTAAAGGCGGTAGAAATAAATATAATTTTTGATCTCTTATTTCTGCACAAAGTGCGGTACGTACAAAATAGTCTGGTTGGTTTGGCTCTAAACCATAATCTAAAAATTCTTGATGTCTTTTCTTAACAATATTTTTAAAACTCGGTAAACGCTTCTTTTTAGAAAATAAGTCTGGTTCATGAATTGGGAAAATCTCGTGTTCTGGTTTTTCCATTAAAGAATCTAATGGTAATCTTAATCCCATAGGAGAATTCCCTGGAGTTAAAAAGATGTGTTGTCTTCTAAAAGTCCAAGCACTACTAAACCATTTGTCTTCTGTTTTATTTAAAGGAAGTAAATAACCAACAGGTGTAGATGCGCCTTTTTCATAAATTTCATGTAATTTTTTGCGTGCTAAAGAGCCGTCTTTATCTTTTGCAGGATCTATATCTATCGGTAAATTACCTTGCTCCCATAAATGATAAAAAGGATCTTCGAAACTTGGTAAAATATGTTCTCCAGAAACGCGCAAGTATTTAGTAAGCGTTTCTAAAAATAATTTATCAGAATTTTCTGGAACAATAGGATTATCAGCATAGCTGGATAAATACTTTTTGTTGAACCAAATTGGTCTACCATCTTTACGCCAACAAATTTCTATTTGCCATCTTGGTAAAGGTTCTCCAGGATACCATTTACCTTGGGCATGATGCAAAACAGCTCCATTACCAAATTTGTCATACAAACCTTTGGTTAAGTCGCCTGCTAATTTTCTTTTATTAGGTCCATCTGCAGTTGTGTTCCATTCTGGAGATTCTAAATCATCTATAGATATAAAAGTAGGTTCGCCTCCCATTGTTAAACGAACATCTCCTTTTTCTAGTTGTTTTTCTACTTTATTTCCAAGTTTGTATACTTCTTTCCATTGTTCGTCTGTATACGGTTTTGTAACTCTTGGAGATTCTAAAATTCTTGTTACTTTATTTTCAAAAAAGAATTCTGTTTCACATTTATCAGACATTCCAGAAACTGGTGCAGCACTTTCAAAAGAAGGTGTACATGCTAAAGGAATATGACCTTCACTTGCTAAAAGACCAGAAGTGGCATCAAAACCAATCCAACCAGCACCTGGTAAATATACTTCTGCCCAAGCGTGTAAGTCTGTAAAATCTTCTTCTGGACCAGAAGGACCGTCTAAAGATTTTTCATCTGATTTTAATTGCACTAAATACCCAGAAACAAAACGAGCTCCAAAACCTAAGTGACGTAAAGTTTGTACAAATAACCATGCATAATCTCTACAAGAACCATTTTTTTGATTCAAAGTTTCTTCACAAGTTTGAACACCAGGGTCCATTCTTATATTATAATTTAAAAACTCATAAATTTTTTGATTGATATCAATTAAAAAATAAATGGTTTTTCTTGGCGTATAATCTAATGTTTTTATAAACTCTTCTAATAATTTTCCTTTATCAGTAATTTCTAAATAAGGTTGTAGTTCTTTCTTTACAGTTTCTGTATACACAAAAGGATATTCTTCTGCATACTCTTCAATAAAGAAATCAAAAGGGTTTATGGTTTTTAAATCGGCAATAATTTCAACATCAATAGACATCTCATCTGTTTTCTCAGGAAAAACCAAACGTGCCACATAATTTCCAAAAGGATCTTGTTGCCAATTAAAGAATTGTTCTTCTGGCGTAATTTTAATAGAATAAGATTCTATAGGTGTTCTGGAGTGTGGTGCTGGTCTTAGCCTAAAAATATGAGGAGATAATGATACTTTTCTATCATATTTATAAGTCGTTTTGTGTGATATTACGATTTTTAATGCCATGTATACATATATGTTTTGAGTGCAAATTACTTAGTTAATCTTACTTAACCTTTCAAAATAAAGCGAAAAAAAACGCCGGCAAATTTAAGTATTTATTATTCTAAATAACTTAAAATCCATAATAAAAAAGAGATTCAAAAAGCATTACAGCTTCATAATAAATCTATTTTTAATATCGTTTTGGAATACTTTTATTTTTTATAAATTTAGTAATAAAACTACAGAATACCTTCATTAATACATATATATTAATACTATTTATTAGTGTTGTAATAATTTTTTTACAATAAAAATGTTAAAATGATAATTTGATAAATTTAAGAGCAATAACTACTTACTCACTTAAAAGTTGTAAGCTTTATAATTTTTAAACAAAGCAATGAATTAAAACATTATTTTTTTTGATTCCTCAAAATAATTTAAGATAAGTTGTAATAATCTGTGAATATGATAACTATCATATAATAAAAACAAGATGTATGCTAAATTTGATGAAATTTAAACATAAAAATTATGAATATTTCACATATAGAGCATTTAGGTATTGCTGTTGAAAATTTAGAAGTTTCAATAAAATATTACGAAGAAGTTTTAGGTTTAAAATGTTATTCTATAGAAGAGGTTGTCGATCAGAAAGTGAAGACAGCCTTTTTTTTGGTAGGTAATACAAAAATAGAATTATTAGAGAGTACTTCTCCGGATGGTCCAATAGGTAAATTTATAGAGAAAAAGGGACAAGGTATTCATCATATAGCCTTTGCAGTACCAAATGCAACAGAAGCTTTAAAAACTGCAGAAGAACGCGGAGTGAGACTTGTAGATAAGGTTTCTAGAAAAGGTGCAGAAGGGTTAAATATTGGCTTTCTCCATCCTAAATCTACCTTAGGAGTGCTTACAGAACTTTGTTCTAAAGAATAATTTTAAAGAAAATACTTATATAAAAATGGCAAATCAAGATAAAATTAACGAACTCATAGAAAAAAGAGCGGAAGCTAAAATGGGTGGTGGAGAAAAACGTATCGATTCTCAGCATGCTAAAGGTAAATTAACTGCACGCGAGCGTATAGATATTCTTTTAGACGATGATAGTTTTGAAGAGTTTGATATGTTTGTAACACACAGAACAAAGTCTTTTGGATTGGATAAACAAATTTACCTTTCGGATGGTGTTGTTACAGGTCATGGTACTATAGACG
This sequence comes from Polaribacter sejongensis, assembly GCF_038024065.1. Classification (NCBI taxonomy): domain Bacteria; kingdom Pseudomonadati; phylum Bacteroidota; class Flavobacteriia; order Flavobacteriales; family Flavobacteriaceae; genus Polaribacter; species Polaribacter sejongensis. Next base: position 573,586 of record NZ_CP150667.1, read on the forward strand.
GCAGAATTGTCTATGTATTTGCACAAGATTTTACCGTATTCGGAGGTTCTTTATCAGAAACATATGCATTAAAGATATGTAAGGTGATGGATATGGCAATGAAAATTGGTGTTCCAGTAATTGGTTTAAATGATTCTGGTGGAGCACGTATTCAAGAAGGGGTAAGGTCTTTAGCTGGTTATGCAGAGATTTTTCAAAGAAATATTATGGCTTCTGGGGTAATTCCTCAAATTTCTTCAATTTTAGGTCCTTGTGCTGGTGGCGCGGTGTATTCTCCGGCTTTAACAGATTTCACTATTATGACAGAAAACACAAGTTATATGTTTGTTACAGGTCCTAAAGTGGTAAAAACCGTTACTGGTGAAGTTGTTACTGCAGAAGAATTAGGTGGCGCTAAAATTCACTCTACTAGATCTGGAGTTTCTCACTTCTTAGCAGCAAATGATGAGGAAAACTTATTATTAGTTCGTAAGTTACTAAGTTACTTGCCTTCAAACAATTTAGAAGAAGCGCCAATACTTGCATGTAACGACCCAGTTGACAGGTTAGAAGATGCTTTAAATGAAATTATCCCAGAAAATCCTAATCAACCTTATGATATTGTTGATGTAATTTCAATACTTGCCGATAATGGCGAGTTTACAGAAGTTCATAGAAATTATGCTAGAAATATTTGTGTAGGTTTTGCAAGGTTTAATGGTCGTCCGGTTGGTATTGTTGCCAATCAACCAAAATATTATGCAGGTGTTTTAGATATTGATGCTTCTAGAAAAGCTGCACGATTTGTTCGTTTTTGTGATGCCTTTAATATAGCCATTGTGACACTTGTTGATGTACCAGGGTTCTTACCGGGAACAGGGCAAGAATATGGCGGAATTATTTTACACGGAGCAAAATTATTATTTGCTTATGGAGAAGCTACTGTACCTAAAGTTACAATTACACTTCGTAAATCTTATGGAGGAGCGCATGATGTTATGAGTTGTAAGCAACTACGCGGAGATGTAAATTATGCATGGCCAACCGCAGAAATTGCTGTAATGGGAGCAAAAGGTGCTGTAGAGGTTTTAGAAGGATCTAATATTAGAAAAATAGAAGATGCGGATGAAAAGCAAGAGTACATTCAGAAAAAAGAGGATGAGTACACTGCAAGGTTTGCAAATCCTTACATGGCAGCAAAATACGGATTTATAGATGATGTAATCGAGCCAAGAAACACTCGTTTCAGAATTATTAGAGCTTTAGAATTACTTCAGAATAAAAAAGATGTAAATCCACCAAAGAAACACTCAAACATTCCATTATAATGACATACTTAGTTTTAAATACAGAGATTATAAGTGAAGGATACGTTATTTTATTTACAGGATTGTTCATCGTTTTTAGTGCATTGGTATTACTAGCGTTGGTTTTTAATTATGGGTTACCCGTAATGCTTTATGTATATAAAATAATTACAAAAGGAAAGGACAAAAAAGTTAGTGAAATTAAGGTAAAAGGGGATAAAGACTTTACTGGAGAAATATCTGCGGTTATAGGAGCGGCGGTGCACATGTATACAAGTGAACAGCATGATCATGAAAGTGCAATTTTAACAATTAAACAAGTTAAAAAATCATACTCACCTTGGAGTTCTAAAATTTACGGAATTCAAAATAGATTATAACAAATGAAAAGCTATAAATTTAAAGTAAACGAAAACGGCTATACCGTTAATATAAAATCTCATGAAGATAATATTATTCACCTAGAGGTTAATGGCACTTCTTATGAGGTAAAAATGAAGGAAGAGGTTAAAAAAACGAAGACACCTACATTAGTTCGTGCAGCTTCAAAGCAACCAGCAGCACCTTTACAAGTAAATCCAAAATCTGCAAAAACAAAAATTGTAGCCCCAATTCCTGGAGTTGTTTTATCTATTGATGTAAAAGTAGGGGATACACTTAAAGTGGGAGATAGAATGCTTGTTTTAGAAGCAATGAAAATGGAAAATAGCATTGTCTGTGAAAAAGCAGGTACTATTACAGCTATTAAAATTAGTGTTGGCCAACAGGTGTTGCATGATGAATTAATGATAGAACTAGAATAAAACACGAAACATGAAAAAAGTAATTTTAATATTTTGTGTTTTGTCATTATTGATCTTTATAAGACCAGTATTAGGATTTAGCACAAATTCAAACCAAGACGCCGTAAATAGCACCACAGTCACTACCACGCAAGTGGATATAGCACCGCAACATGAGGGTGTTTTTGAAGGAGCATTTAGAGGAATAAAAAAGTTTTATGGTTATACAGGTTTTGCAAATGCAACGTCTGGAAACTTAATAATGATAATTATTGGAATTATATTTATCTACTTAGGTATTAAGTTTGATTATGAGCCCTTACTACTGATACCCATAGGTGCAGGAGTCATTATAGGAAATATTCCTTTTGTAGCCGGAAATCAAACAGGTATTTACGAAACAGGATCTGTATTAAACTATCTATATTTTGGGGTGGTAAAAGGGATTTACCCACCATTAATATTCTTAGGAATTGGAGCAATGACAGATTTCTCTTCTTTAATTGCAAATCCAAAACTAATGTTATTAGGAGCAGCTGCACAAATTGGTGTTTTTGCGACCTTTATGGGGGCATTATATTTAGGTTTTAACCTTCCAGAAGCAGGTGCAATTGGTATTATTGGTGGAGCCGATGGCCCAACAGCTATTTTCCTTTCATCAAAATTAGCTAATGGAGTTAATGTATTAGCGGATGGTACCACGGTTAAAAATCTAATTGGCCCAATTGCTATTGCTGCTTATTCTTATATGGCGTTGGTTCCTGTAATTCAACCTCCTTTAATGAGAATGTTAATCTCTAAAGAGGATAGAAAAATTAAAATGAAACCACCAAGAGCTGTTACTCAAAAAGAAAAAATGATTTTTCCTGTCGTAGCTTTAATTTTAACAACGTTTATTTCTCCAAGTGCTTTACCATTATTAGGTATGTTATTCTTTGGGAATTTATTAAAAGAATCTGGAAGAACTGAAAGATTAGCAGATACTGCAAGAACTAAATTAATTGATATTGTAACTATTTTATTAGGTGTTACTGTAGGGGCTTCCACCCAGGCAGATATTTTTATCACAAAAGATTCATTATTAATATTTGGTTTAGGAGCTATATCATTTGTAATAGCAACTTGTGGAGGATTATTATTTGCGAAGTTTATGAATAGATTCTTAAAAGAAGGGCATAAAATAAACCCTTTAATTGGTGCAGCAGGAGTTTCAGCTGTTCCAGATAGTGCACGAGTTGTACATACCGAAGGTTTAAAATCAGATCCAAGTAACTATTTATTAATGCACGCCATGGCGCCAAATGTTGCAGGTGTAATAGGCTCTGCAATTGCCGCAGGTATTATTTTAAGTTTCTTAGGATAATGGATAATTAGAAGTTCATTTTAGCGTGTAAATGAACAAAAACAAAATTTTTAAAATTTGATCATATGAAAATACCAAATAAAATGACAGCTGATGAAGCTGTTAAATTAATCAAATCTAACGATAGAGTTTTAATTCAAGGAGGATCAGCTACACCACAAGCTTTAATAAAAGCGATGGTGGCTAGAGCTCCAGAATTAAGAAATGTTGAACTTGTTCATTTACATACAGAGGGAGCTTGTGGATATACAGCACCAGAATTAAGAGAAAGTTTTCATACAAATGCTTTTTTTATTGGTGGAAACGTTCGTAAAATGGTAGGAAACACGGTAGATTATATTCCTGTTTTTTTAAGTGAAATACCAAGTTTATTCCGTGAAGGATATATGAAATTAGATGTGGTATTGGTAAATGTATCGCCACCAGATAAACATGGTTTTTGCTCTTTAGGGGTTTCTGTTGATATTGTTATTTCTGGTATAGAACAAGGTAAAACAATTATTGCTCAAATTAACCCACGCATGCCTCGTACATTTGGAGATGCTCAAATACATTTAAAACATTTTGATGCTTGTGTTGAAGTTGAAGAAGAAATCTACGAAATGAATTTTGTAGAACCATCTGAAATAGAAAAATCTATTGGAGAAAATATTGCTGCAATTATTGATAATGGAGCAACATTACAAATGGGAATTGGAGGGATTCCAAATGCTGTTTTAAAATTCTTACACAACCATAAAAACCTAGGGATACATACAGAAATGTTTTCCGAAGGAATTATAGATTTAGTTGAAAAAGGCGTGGTAAATGGTTCTAAAAAGAAAACAAATCCATATAAAATAGTCTCAGGTTTTGCTATGGGAACACGTCGTTTATATGATTTTATGGATAACAACCCAGAAATTGAAATGAATGATATTGCATATGTAAATGATACTTCTATCATTCGTAAAAACCCAAAAGTAACAGCAATAAATTCTGCAATTGAAGTAGATTTAACAGGGCAAATTTGTGCAGATTCTATTGGTCAGAGAATGTTTTCTGGAGTTGGTGGTCAAATGGACTTTATGCGTGGAGCTGCTTTATCAAAAGGCGGAAAACCAATATGTGCAATTACATCAACAACATCTAAAGGTGTTTCTAAGATTACTCCAGCGTTAAAAGTAGGAGCAGGAGTTGTTACTACTCGTGCGCATGCTAGGTTTATAGCTACAGAATATGGGATAGCAGAACTATTTGGTAAAAATTTAAAACAAAGAGCACAAGCACTAAGAGATATTGCGCACCCAAATCACAGAGAGGAATTGGACAAAGCTATTTTTGAAAGATTTGGAAATAGTTTAATGGTAAAATAAATTTTGAAGGTTATAGTTCTTAAATTTTGTAACTTTAAGGACTATAACCTATTGATATTAAATAAATTCAGACATAATGAGCGAGAAAAATAAAACATTGTTTTCAGATTTTCCTTCAGTTTCTACTGAACAGTGGATGGAAAGAGTGACCGCAGATTTAAAAGGTGCTGATTTTGATAGAAAACTAGTATGGAAAAACCTAACTGGTATCAATTTTCAGCCTTGTTATAATATTGAAAACTCAATAACACAGCTAAAGAATACAGGACAGAATTCACAAGCATTAGTAAACTATAGAAGTGTTACTGCTTGCTGTGGGAAATCTGGTAATGCTTTAGCATTAAAAGCAATTAAAGAAGGTATAAATGGTATTATTTTTCAAATGATAACAAATGTACCCGTTGAAGAGCTTTTAAATGGAATAGACTTAAATGAAATTACTGTTTCCTTTAAATTATTTAATAATGCCATCCCTTTTACAAAGGAATTAGTTGCATTTGCAAAAGGTAAAAACTTAAAAGGCTATATCGATACAAACTTAATTTCGGATTATGTAACAACGGGTGTTTTTAACGAAAGTCTAGTTGATGTTACTGCAGAGTTGGTGAAATTGACAAGTGATTTTCCAAATTTTAAAGCAGTTTCTATTTCTGGAACAGAGTATTTAGATTCTGGAGCAAATCAAGTTCAAGAAATTGCATATACATTAAGTTCTCTAGTTTTCTTAACAGAAAAACTGAAAGAAAAAGGAATTTTAGTTCAAGATATTTTTAATAATCTAAACTTCAATCTAGCCATTGGTTTAGAGTATTTTGTAGAGATTGGTAAATTTAGAGCTTTCAATAACTTATTAGCTGAGGTTGCTGCCAAATATCAGCTTGCTGATTTTTCGAATACAATTACAGCTAAAACATCTATTTGGAGTAAGTCAATTACCGATGCAGAAACTAATTTGTTACGTTGTACAACAGAAGCAATGGCTGCAATTTTAGGTAATGTTGACGGTGTTTTAATAGATGCATATGATAAAGAATTTAAAAGTGCTTCTGATTTTTCAAGCAGAATAGCCGGAAACATAACAACAATTTTAAAAGAAGAATCTTACTTTGGTAAAGTTTCAAACCCTGTAGATGGTTCTTATTATATTGAAGAGGTAAGTTCTAAAATTGCAGAAAAAGCTTTAGAACTTTTTAAAGCGATTGAAGCAGACGGTGGTTTTTATATCAATTTTGAAAATGAAATTATTCAACAGCAAATTGCTGAAATTCGACTTAAAAAATTAAAACTAATTAGTCAGCGTAGAACCCCTATGGTTGGGATTAATAAATACCCGAACCTAATGGAAAAAGTTCCTGTAAACGTTCTTTCTTCAGGAATTACAGATGATCCTAAGGTGCTAATTCCAAGAAGAGCTTCTTTAGAAATTGAAGCAATGCGTAGGGTTACAGAAGAGTTAGTGGCAAGTACTAATGTGCGACCAATTGTACAACTCGCAAGTTACGGAAACTTAACGATGCGTAAAGCAAGAGCTGCTTTTGCGTATGATTTTATAGGAGTAAGTGGTTTTGATGTACATCAAGAAGAAAGTTTTGCAAATGCAGAAGTTGCCGCTACAGAAAGCGCGAAATCAAATTCAAATGTAGTTGTTATTTGTAGTTCAGATGAAGATTACAATGCAACCGCTGTCGATTTTGTAAAAACATTTAGAGCAATTGATACAGACAAAGTCTTACTATTAGCTGGTGCTCCAAAAAACATGGATGAATTAACAGCTGCTGGTTTAGATGGTGTTGTAAATATGAGAACAGATGTTCTTGTTGTGCTTTCTAATATTCAGAAAAAAGTTCAAAAAACCTTTAAATCTTTAGAAGTATGAAACCAGATTTTTCAGATATAAAAATAAATTCAGCTGTTAAACAAACAGTGGCAGCTTCAGAGAATAAAGATGTTTGGAATACTCCTGAAGGAATTCCTGTAAAAAAACAATTTACAAAAGAAGATATTGCAGAGGCAGAACATTTAGGTTTTGCTGCTGGTGTGCCTCCTTTTTTAAGAGGTCCATATAGTGCCATGTATGCCATGCGTCCTTGGACGATTCGTCAATACGCAGGTTTTTCTACTGCGGAAGAGTCAAACGCTTTTTACAGAAGAAATTTAGCAGCAGGTCAAAAAGGACTTTCCGTTGCTTTTGATTTGGCTACACACCGTGGTTACGATTCAGATCATCCGCGTGTAACGGGAGATGTTGGTAAAGCCGGTGTTGCCATAGATTCTATTTTAGATATGGAAATTTTGTTCGATCAAATTCCGTTAGATAAAATGTCAGTTTCTATGACAATGAATGGTGCCGTTTTACCAATTATGGCCTTTTACATTGCAGCCGCAAAAAAACAAGGTGTTTCTTTAGATAAACTTGCTGGAACGATTCAGAATGATATTTTAAAAGAATTTATGGTGCGTAATACATACATTTATCCACCATTACCTTCTATGAAAATTATTGGTGATATTTTTGATTACACCACTAAAAATATGCCGAAGTTTAACTCTATTTCTATTTCTGGTTACCACATGCAAGAAGCAGGTGCAACAGCAGATATTGAATTGGCGTATACTTTAGCAGACGGAATGGAATACATTAGAACCGGATTAAAATCTGGTTTAAAAATTGATGAATTTGCGCCTCGTTTATCATTTTTCTGGGCGGTAGGAATGAATCATTTTATGGAAATTGCTAAAATGCGTGCTGCACGTATGCTTTGGGCAAAAATTATAAAACAATTCAATCCTAAAAATCCAAAATCGATGGCATTGCGTACGCATAGTCAGACTTCTGGTTGGAGTTTAAGTGAGCAGGATCCTTTTAATAATGTGTCTCGTACTTGTATTGAAGCAATGGCGGCAACGTTAGGAGGAACACAGTCTTTACACACCAATGCATTAGATGAAGCAATTGCTTTACCAACAGATTTCTCTGCAAGAATTGCACGTAACACGCAAATTTTTATTCAAGACGAAACCCAAATGACTAAATCTGTAGATCCTTGGGCGGGTTCTTATTATGTGGAGTATTTAACTCAAGAAATTGCGAAGAAAGCTTGGAAATTGATTGAAGAAGTTGAAGAGCTCGGTGGTATGGCAAAGGCTATTGAAACCGGAGTTCCAAAATTACGAATCGAAGAAGCTTCTGCTCGTAAACAAGCTCGTTTAGATTCTGGTCAGGATATTTTAGTTGGAGTGAATAAATTTCAAACAAAAGAAAAAACAAACATAGAAATTTTAGATGTTGATAATACGGTTGTAAGAGATTCTCAAATTGCACGATTAAATAAAATGAAAGCTGAACGTAATTCTGAATTGGTTAAAGCTAATTTAAAAGCGTTAGAAGATTGTGCCGGAAACGGAAAAGGAAATTTATTAGAACTAGCAGTTATTGCTGCCGAAAATTTTGCTACATTAGGTGAAATATCTGATGCTTTAGAAGTTCATTTTGGAAGACATAAAGCAGATACTAAATTGATAAGTGGAGTGTACGGAAAAGAAGTAAATAACGATAGTACGTTTGCGAAAGCGCAAAAATTAACGGATAAGTTTGCAGAAATTGAAGGCCGTAGACCAAGAGTTATGATTGCAAAAATGGGTCAAGATGGGCATGATAGAGGAGCAAAAGTAGTTGCTTCTAGTTTTGCCGATTTAGGTTTTGATGTAGATATGGGATCTTTATTTCAAACTCCAGAAGAAGTAGCAAAACAAGCTATTGAAAACGATGTACATTTTGTAGGAGCGTCTAGTTTAGCGGCTGGTCATAAAACGTTAATTCCGCAATTAATTGGCGAATTAGAAAAATTAGGAAGACCAGATATTATGGTTTTTGCAGGAGGTGTAATTCCTGCACAAGATTATGATTATCTATTAGAAAGAAAAGTAGTCGCTATTTTTGGTCCTGGTACTGTAATTTCTGAATCTGCTATTACGATTATGGAAAAATATTTAGAACAAGAATAAGGTTTAAATTATTTATATTGAAAAGCCCAAACATTTAGTTATTTGGGCTTTTTTGTTTTTTTATATTACTTCAGTTAAAACGTAAAAGAAGTATTTATGTTATACCAATTTAATATTATTATGTCGCTAAAAACAATTGAAAATTTAAATGTCTTCCTGAGCTTGTCGAAGGACATTCAGTAATTTTAAGTTAGTCTTCGACAAAACTGTTTAATAGAGTTGAATGTTAGATAAAATGTTTACATAAAAAAAGTGTTTCCTTTTGATGAATAACTAAAACTCCATGTACTTGGCACTTCTAATACAATGAGAAGTCGCATAACAAGAGGTCTCAAATACTGAGTAATTTTATGTGATTTCTCCTATCGCCTAAAAGACAAAATTGTACCTAATAATTGTTAATACGGCTTCCAAAGTGTCTTTGCAGTAGCACAAATGGTATCGCTTCCTTTAATTTTTATAGTATGTGCAAAAGAATTTTTTGTTTCAAGTCCTTGCGTTAAAGATAGAATGGTGTCTCCAAACTTTGCTTCAGCAATAAAACGACCATCAATTTCATGTAAAAAGTAATTATCTGTAACTTCTTCCGGAATCGATTCAATAACCCATTGTAAATATCGAATATTATTTACGTGTTTGTTGGAATCTGTATCATAACGATTGACTCTAAATTGTTTTGTATGATGAGGTGATTCTACAGCAATTATCTTTTGCTTGATATTACGATTGATAGCGTGCTTATTAAGTAAAGACCATTTTTCTTTAATTTCATTAAAAATAGGAATTGGTTTTCTTTTATCGATGTCAAAGAAAACCCATAAACCTTTTGCACTTCCTATAATATTATTGTTTTCATCGTAAATAATATTTTCTCTATAACCTTTGATAAAAGAGTAGTGGGAGAGCCAAGTTCTAATGGTTATTTTTTCTCTATAGTTAGGATAACGATTCATTTGTAAAACACCAGAAACTAATACCCAACCTACATTTTTTTCTAAGAGATCAAATAAACTATGTCCTATGGAATGAGAATGCTCTGCAGCAGTTTCTTCTAACAAAGCCAAAATAGTTGTTGGCCTTGCTAATCCTTTATTATTCATTTCAAAATACCTCAATTCAAATTGTCTGTCAAAATAATTATCAAATATCATTTTATACAATTTTTAAGGTTCATGAATTATTAATTCAATTTAAAAGAATTTTTGAATTCATCTATAATTTGTTGGGCTGCTTTTACAGGCGAAATTTTAGCTGTGACAATATCTTTTTCTAATTCTGAAAGTTCTCTTTTAATATTTTTTGAACCATAAAACAAGTGTTTCAATTCTTCATTAATATTGTTATACATCCATTTTATTTGTTGATGGTTTCTGTTTTTTAAGAAAAATCCATTCTCATCAACTAATTTTTTAAAGTTTAAAATTTCATCCCAAACTTTATCAATTCCAATGTTTTTTATGGCTGAAGCAGTACTTGCAACAGGAGTCCAACCAGACTCTGAAGCCGGAAAAATATGTAGTGCGTTTTGGTATTGTCTTTTAGCTAGTTTACTCATGGTAATATTATCACCATCGGCCTTATTAATAACAACCATATCTGCCATTTCCATAATTCCTTTTTTTATTCCTTGCAATTCATCACCAGCACCAGCCAACATCAACAATAAAAAGAAATCTGTCATTCCGTGTACCGCAGTTTCAGACTGACCAACACCAACGGTTTCGATTAAAATAACATCGTAACCTGCTGCTTCACAAAGTAACATGGTTTCTCCAGTTTTATTAGAAACACCACCTAAAGTGTCGCCAGATGCGGAAGGTCTAATATAGGCTTCTTGCAAAACTGATAATTCATCCATCCTCGTTTTATCACCTAAAATACTTCCGCGAGAGCGCTGACTACTTGGATCTATAGATAAAATGGCAACTTTATGTCCTAATTTCACCAAATGCAACCCAAAGACTTCAATAAAAGTACTTTTACCAACGCCAGGAACTCCTGTAATACCAATTCGTATGGATTTCCCTGAACTTGGTAATATCTCTTGAACTATTTCCTTTGCTAAACTTTTGTCGCTTTCTAAATTACTTTCAATAATAGTAATTGCCCTAGACAGAATTACTCTATCACCTTTTAAAATACCATCTATATAAGCTTGTGCAGGTAGTCTTTTTTTTGGCTTGTAGTTTTTCATTTTAGAGATAGAAAGGTAGGTTTATAGCTTGAGTTCAGTGTCTAACAAAGATACTAAAAATGAAAAAAACACCACTTATTAAAGGGTGTTTTTAAATGATTTTTATAGAAATTATAGGTGAATGATCTTTAAAAATCGACCATGATATTGATGCTAAATATTTTTGTTTTATTGTTTCCTTTTTCTGCTAATATTATTTAGAGGTATAATACCTACTAAGTAGCTCTTTTACTTCATTGGTCTCATAAATTTTGTCATATTTATATTCTTCAGCTTTCAATAAAGTAATATAAGCTTTGTTTAACTGATTATTATCTATGTAAATTAAAGCTAAACATCTATAGGCATATGAATTTGCAGGGTTTTCTTCTAAAGCTTTTTGTAAATCTATAATTCCTTCTTCTAACCTTCCTAACCTATAATATATTTCGCCTCTTGTGGCCCAAATAGTTTTTTCTTCTGAAATGTTTTTTCTACTTAATTTATGACTTCTTTCATCAAGTATGGTTTTTTCAATAAAACCTAAAGCTTTCTGGTAGTTCCCTTTTTCTAAATATATTTTTGCTTTATTAAAAAAAGCATAATAATTTTTGGGGTTAATTTCATGACATTTATCTAAGAATGTAAGTGCTAAATCGTAGTCTTTAATTCTTAATAATAACCAACCTAAATTATTTAATACTGCTTGATTATCGTTTTGGATAGCCAAAGCTTTAAAACCATACATTAAAGCTTTTTCATAATCTTCTGTATAAGTGTAATCTATAGCCATACTGTGGTATATGCTTCTTTGTGCAGATCTTTTTATTTGACTTGGACTTAACTTTGATAGAATAAAATTAAAATCTTCTAAAGCTTCGTCATAAAAACCAAGGTTTGAATTTAATTTAGCCCTTAAGAATGTGTATTTTAAATTATTTCTATAATGTGATAAATAATCATTGCATTCTCTTAATCTTTTATAATCTTTTTTCCCCTTAATGACTTCTCCTTTTAACGTATAATCTATACGTTTTTTAACGATGTTATTTTTATACTTCCAGACTGTTTTAACTTTACCGTTTGGGTAGTAGAAATTGGCAATACTATCATGATGTCCTTTTGAATTAAATACATAATTAGATTGTATAGCTCCGCTTCTGTAAAAGGTTTTATACCCTAAAAGTTTGCCGGAATTAAAATTTCTAACTACTCTGATATTTCCATTTTTGTAATAAGATTTAATAGGTAAATCTTTATACAATTTTGCTCTTTGAGAATACCCCAACAAAGGGATTAAAAATAATAAAAACCTAACTATCATTTTATTCATATTCTTGTTTTTCTCAAAAATACAGATAAATATTGTTTTAAAAGCTACTTTGCCATTACTCAATAAAATATTCTATTCAAAATAAATGAGGAATTACAGATGGGAGAAATTCATTTTTATTCAAATTAATTCTTAACGTTTATAGACTTCAATTTTATAAGTCCAAAAAAGTCTAAAACCTTAATAATTACATAAGTCATATCTATTTCGTGCCATTTAACTCCAAAATTTGGACTACTAGCATGTTTGTGGTGATTGTTGTGATAACCTTCGCCCATCATAAGGAAATCGAAGTGAAAAAGGTTCTTACTTGTGTTCTTCATTTTGAAGTTTACATAGCCGTAAATGTGTCCGAACCAGTTAATAATCACACCGTGAATTGGCGCCATTAAAAAAGCGATAGGTAATAACAACCATTGCCACCAAGCGGTTACAAAAAAGACAAAGAATAGAATGTAAAAGGTAATCCAAAGTAAACGAGAAAAACGAGAACCAGCAAAAGTATCAAAAGATTTCCATTGTGGTACATTTTTAGTAAAACGATCATCAATAGCAATGCGTTGCTCATTAATATCTTGATAAATAGTTTTCGTTTTCCACATCATTGCAAACATATTTGCATCGTAAGAAGGTGAATGTGGATCTTTTTCTGTGTCTGTATATGCATGATGCATTCTGTGCATAATTCCGTATCCGTAAGCACTTAAATAACTAGATCCTTGAAAAACCCAAGTTAAAATAAAAGTGATTTTTTCCATGGTTTTAGACATGGTAAATACTTGATGTGCTGCATAACGATGTAAAAAGAAAGATTGAAAAAACAAACCTCCATACCAAAGCACTATAATAAAAATAACTACTGCCATATTTAAAAATTTTGACAAAGATAGTTTGCTGTTTTAGGTGAAACAATGAACCTAAATCAATAAAAAAATAAAAAAGAGCGTTGGGCTTTAAGAACCAAGAACCAATACTAATTTTTGTAATAAAAAGGATACCTTAAAAAGTGTTATAAAATGTATTGATATGATTAAATACGTTTTCTAATTCGGCTTAAAGCCTGTGCGGTAACACCAATATAAGAACTGACATATTTTAAAGGGATTTCTTTTAAAATTTCTGGACGGTCTTTAAATAATTTAAGATAACGTTCTTCTGCAGTTAGGTTTAATAGATTTTGTTCTCTGCTAGATTTGATTAAAAACAGTCGTTCTGCGGTTAATCTTCCTATTAAATTACCAATTTGGGTTTTTTTATAAATTTCTTGTAAATCGGTGTAAGAAACACTTAATATGGTAGTTTCTGTGAGTGCTTGTAGTTCATAAGCAGAAGGTTTTCTGGTTAAAAAAGAATCATAAGCACTAATAAATTGGTCTTTAAAACTAAATCCAAAAGTAATTTCTTTTTCAGGATTTTCTTTAGGGATATACAAGCGTACCACACCAGATTCTATAAATGAAATATGGTTTTCAATTTCGTTTAATTTTAAGAAAACAGCTTTCTTTTTAATAACACGAGGCTGCAATTTAGACGTAAAAAAGTCCCAATCTTCTTGAGATATGTTGGCTATTTGCTGTAAGTATGCTTTTATCTGTTTCAAATGAATATTTATACTAAAATAGAGTTGCAAATATACGGATTCAAAAAGCCGCTTTTAAGCTTATTTTTGAGTATTCTGATCATTTTATTTTCAATTAAAATATTTTAAATTCAAGAGCCATAATTTCTTTAATTAACAAGAACGATATTGCTACCTTTGCAAAAAATATATTTAATGTCAAAAACTTTTTCATCTTTAGGAATTCATAAAGAATTAGAAGCACGTTTAGCAAAATTAGAAATTACAGTTCCTACTGCGGTTCAAGAAAAAACCATTCCTTTTATCTTGCATAAAAAGAAAGATATGGTGGTTTTAGCAAAAACAGGAACGGGAAAAACAGCTGCTTTTGGTTTGCCTTTATTGCAAAAAATTAAAGCTGATGAAACACATATTCAAGTTTTAATTTTAGCTCCTACAAGAGAATTAGGTCATCAGATATATGACAATTTACTTTCTTTTTCTTCGGATGAACAAAAGGAGAAAATTGTTTCTATTTGTGGAGGAATCCCAATAAAACCGCAGATTGAAGCGATTAAAAAGAAGCCTAGTATTGTAATTGCAACTCCAGGTAGATTGGTAGATTTAATGAAACGTGAAGCGATTGATATTACAAAAATCAATTACTTTGTTTTAGATGAAGCAGATGAAATGGTAAGCGCTTTAAAGGAAGAAGTAGATGCTATTATAAAAGAAATTCCGAATGTTAGAAGAACATTGTTGTTTACAGCAACAATGCCTGGAACAATCAAGCAATTGATACAAAACTATATGTCTAAACACGTAGAACATATAGAAACGGATATGGATTCTGTTGGACATAAAGGCATCGATCATCAATATGTGGTGGTAGAACCGATAGAAAAATTGAATGTTTTAATGCACTTTTTATCGACTAAAGAAGGAGAACGCGGAATTATTTTCTGTAAAACCAAAGCTGCCGTTAATAAATTAGCTAAAAATTTAGCGATTAATAAATTTTCATCAGGTGCTTTACACGGTAGTTTAACTCAAGGGATTCGTGATCGAGTAATGGGACAATTTAGAGAAGGAAATATCGATATTTTGGTGGCTACAGATTTAGCTGCTCGTGGTATTGATGTAAAAGAAATTTCTTACGTAGTAAATTACCATTTACCAGATAAATATGAAACGTATGTGCATAGAAGCGGTAGAACGGCTAGGGCAGGAGCAACGGGGCTTTCTTTAAGTGTGATACAACCAGAAGAATTAGAAGAAATTCCTGAATTTGAAGAAGATTTAGGGTTGGTTTTTAAAGAATATAAAAAAGCAGATGCACAAAGTATTGAAGATAACAATACCATTCTTTGGGCTAAAAAAGTGTTTAAAGCAAAACCAAATCGTGCTATTTCAGAAGATTTAAAAGCAGAGATTAAAACGATATTTCATCATTTAACCAAAGAAGAATTGGTAGATAAAGTTTTGTCTAATTATTTAGCACAAACAGCTAGTGCAAAGACAAAACCAGAGGTAATTAAAAAGAAGAAAAAGAAATAAACAATATTATTTACCACAGAGGAACATAGAAAACATAAGCTATATGAGCTATGTATCTATGTGGTAATTTTTCTAAACAGTAAGTTATATAAACTGTCAATGGTCGTTATAAATATTTAAGTTCGCCTTAATTTTATTCAACCAGACATCAATAAAAAAGTAAATGATACCATTTACTAAAAAAAGAAATAAGTATGGCAAATAACATTAAAAGTCAACAAGATATATTATCAAAATTGCAGATTGAAGAGTTAAATCAAATGCAAAAAGAAGCGATTGCCACCATTAATAAAAACGACAATGTAATCTTACTTTCGCCAACAGGAACAGGTAAAACATTGGCTTTTTCTTTGCCTTTATTAGAACTTTTAGATCCAAGTTTAGAAGAAGTACAAGCATTGATTTTAGTGCCTTCTAGAGAGTTAGCAATTCAAATAGAGCAAGTAATTCGTTCTATGGGTTCTGGTTTTAAAGTAAATGCAGTTTACGGTGGTAGACCGATGTCTAAAGATAAGATAGAATTAAAACATATTCCTGCAATTTTAATAGGAACACCTGGTAGAATTTCAGATCATTTTGCAAACGATCGTTTTTCTAAAGACCACATTAAAACTTTAATTTTAGATGAATTTGATAAGTCTTTAGAGGTTGGTTTTGAATATGAAATGCGTAATATCATCAATCAATTATCATTAAATAAACGCATATTAACTTCTGCAACACAAGGAGTTGAAATTCCTGAATTTGTAGGTTTAAGTAAACCAAATACCGTTAATTATTTAAAAGCAGTAACTTCTAAATTAGAAATAAGAACAGTAGTTTCTCCGGCTAAAAATAAACTAAATACCTTATTACATTTACTAAATCATTTAGGAAATAAGCAAGGGATTGTTTTTTGTAATTTAAAAGATTCTATAAATAACGTAAGTACATTTTTAGAAAGCAAGAACATAAAACACGGTTGTTTTAGTGGTGGAATGGAGCAAAAGGATAGAGAACGTTCTTTAATAAAATTTAGAAACGGAACCAATCAATTATTAATTGCAACAGATTTAGCAGCAAGAGGAATTGATGTGCCAGAAATGAGTTTTATAATTCATTATGAATTACCGCAAGCCGTAGAAGAATTTACACATAGAAACGGACGTACAGCAAGAGTTTCTGCAGAAGGAACTGCCTTTGTTCTAAAATGGAAAGACGAACGTTTACCAGACTTTATTAAGCATGCTGATTTACAAAACATTTCTAAACAAGCAGAAAGAAGTCCTGTTTTTTGGGAAACATTATTTATTTCTGGAGGTAGAAAAGACAAAGTTTCTAAAGGAGATATTGCTGGTTTGTTTATAAAACAAGGAAAATTAAGTAAAGATCAATTAGGAGCAATTGAGTTGAAACAAGATTGTGCTTTTGTGGCAGTTCCATCTACATTAACAGAAGAATTGATAGAGAAATTAAACAACTCTCGTTTAAAAAAGAAAAAAGTACGTATTTACAAAGTGTAAGTAGAAGTGTAAGAATATGAGTAATAAAGAATTAAATACAGAAGTAAGTTCGTGTATCAATACACTTCAAAAATTATTGGAGGACACGAATCAACTTTTTGAATTGCCAGAAGAACAAAGAGTCGCACTTTTTAAAGTTGCTGGCGAATTGTCTCGTCCAAATCGTGATGAATTTCAACGCAGACGTAAAGACGCAAAAAAAGCGGCAAAGCGTAAAATGATTGAAAGCGATAAACACGCTAGAAAATCAACCGGAATTCGTTCAGCAAGAGAAGCAGCTTTATTTGTGGCGCCTAAATTATTAGGAGCAGCAGAATTAAATGAAGATACACCAGAATTAGAATCGCCAAGAAATTGTTATGTATGTAAAACGGTTTTTACCAAGTTGCATCATTTTTATGATACGATGTGTACAGAATGTGGCGATTTAAATTATGCAAAACGTTTTCAAACTACAGATTTAAAAGGACAAGTAGCTGTAATCACAGGTTCTCGTTTAAAAATCGGATATCACATTACATTAATGTGTTTACGTTCTGGAGCAACGGTTGTAGCAACAACTCGTTTTCCTGCAGATTCTGCGATTCGTTTTGCAAAAGAAGAAGATTATAAAGATTGGAGTCATCGTTTGCACATTCATGGCTTAGATTTACGACACATACCAAGTGTAGAAATTTTCTGTAATTATATAGAACAAAAATACGATCGATTAGATATTTTAATCAACAATGCAGCGCAAACAGTAAGAAGACCATCTGGTTTTTATTTCCATTTAATGGAGAACGAAAAGAAACCGATAAATCAATTACCAAAGTTAGCACAAAGGTTATTACAAGATCATGAAGGTTGTTTAGAAGAATTGGCAGACTTAAGTGTGTCTACTGCTAAAACGGATAAAAATAATGTCTTGCCAGTTACTTGGCACGGACCAGAACCAGGAATTGGTTTAAGAAATTCGGCTGAATTATCTCAAATTCCGTATAGTTTTGACAATTCGTTACAAACGGCAGAAGTTTTTCCGGAAGGAGAATTAGATGCAGATTTACAACAAGTAGATTTAAGAAAAACCAACAGTTGGCGTTTAAAATTAGGCGAAATAGAAACTACAGAAATGGTAGAAGTACAGTTAGTAAATGCTGTTGCTCCGTTTGTGTTATGTAATCGTTTGTCTAATTTAATGATGAAAGAAAATACAGGTAAAAAACATATTATCAATGTAACTGCCATGGAAGGGAAGTTTCATCGATTTAAAAAGGTAGACAGACATCCGCATACAAATATGGCAAAAGCAGCCTTAAATATGTTAACGCATACGTCTGCATCTACATTTGCTAAAAAAGGTATTTATATGAATGCGGTTGATACTGGTTGGGTTACAGATGAAGATCCTGCAGAATTGTCTAAGCATAAAGTAGAAACTCACGATTTTCAGCCACCTTTAGATATTGTAGATGGTGCCGCAAGAGTGATGGATCCTTTAATTGATGGAATTAACACAGGGAAACACTGGTCTGGTAAATTTTTGAAAGATTATTTTCCGATAGATTGGTAGAATTTATAGTATAAAGTAACAAGTAAAATAAAATTTAAAAAGGAATGCTGATGGTTTAAAATCATAAGTATTCCTTTTTTTTTATTATTGATTATAGATGTTTTTTTGTAAATATGAAACTAAAATAGTAACTTAGGAGAGTTACTTTTCTGTAACATTATTTATAAACCACTTAAAACTTATAATTATGTTAGCATTTAGAACTGAAATTAGAAACTCACCAAGAGAACAAACTTTAAAAATTTATTTAAGCGACACATCATTAGTCGTAGGATTAAAAAATCTCCTTGAAAACATTAAAGGTGTTCGTATTGTAGAAGTACAAGAAAGTTTTAGTAGAAATAGGGAAGCAGAAAATGTAACAATTTACAGAAAAGAAAAGCACTCTATAAACGCTTTAAAGGAAAAGGTAGATACTTTTTTAGGGATTTACTTTGAGAAGATAATAGTGTAATATTAGTTTTTAAAGACTGTATTTAAAGGCGTATCATTCCAAATAATAAAAAAAATAATAAAAAAGAGAAAAGAAAACAATTATAAGGTTGTATATCAGAAAAATGGAACCATCTTTGCAATATAATTAGTATTATAAATTTAACAACATTATTATGAGTAAAGGTACAGTAAAGTTTTTCAACGACACAAAAGGTTTTGGTTTTATCACTGAAGAAGGAGTAAGCAAAGATCATTTTGTACACGTTTCTGGTTTAATTGATGAAATTAGAGAAGGTGACGAAGTTGAATTCGATTTACAAGAAGGAAACAAAGGTTTAAACGCGGTTAACGTAAAAGTTATCTAAGAAATATACTTAAAGTTTTATAAAAGCCCATCAATTAATTGATGGGCTTTTTTTGTTACTATTTTAAGAATTAAATATTTTAATGTTTTAAAAGGATAAAAAAAGGCTCGCGAATTGCAAGCCTTTTTATTGGTTATTTAGTTTTGTATTTATTAGAATAGCGTTTCCAAAGTTTTGTTTGATGTGTTTCAAGACTGATTTTTCTACCTTGAATAAAAGCATCTGTTAAAATATTAGTTCTCATATCTAAAGCATCACCTTCAGAGACAAACAAGGTAGCATCTTTACCAACTTCTAAGGTTCCAACCATATCATCTATTCCTAAAATCTTAGCAGAATTAGAAGTTAATAATTGCAAAGCTACTTCTTTGTCTAACCCGAATGCAGCAAAAGTACCTGCGTAAAATGGAAGATTTCTAGTATTCATTCTTTCCATTTGACCTTCCATACCAAGTGCAACAACAACACCTTTGTCTGTTAAAACTTTTGCAATTGTGTACGTATAATCGTAAGCATCGTCCTCATTTTCTGGATTTCTATGTGGTCTTTCTAAAACAACTGCTATGTTATTTTTAACTAATAAATCTGCTACTTTATCAGCTTCATCACCATGAACAATTACAATGTTTTCTATTCCTAATTCTTTAATAATAGTAATAGCATCTGTAATTTCTTTTTGTCCATTTACATGAATAAATAATTTCTTACTTCCATCAAATAAACCTTTTGTAGCATCATAAGGTAAATGCATTTTATTTTTATCACCTGCTAAATAGGTTTTAGCATTGGAAAAATAAGATTGAATATCGTTTATTTTTTTAGGATACTCTTTATCTGGTTTTAAAGCAGGATCTTCTCCTAACCACCATCTTCCACTCGTAAAACTACTTGGCCAGTTAATGTGAATTGCATCGTCTGTTTTTATAGCAGCATCTTCCCAGTTCCAAGCATCTAATTGTACCACAGATGAAGTTCCAGAAATAGTACCACCTCTAGGTGTAATTTGTGCCATTAAAACTCCATTCGGGCGCATAGATTCTACCACTTTACTTTCTGCATTATAAGCAACCAAACTTCTAATATGTGGGTTATTTGCTCCAATTTCATCTTCATCATCACTTGCTTTTACAGCATCTATTTCTACCAAACCTATAGAGGCATTTGTAGCGATAAAACCAGGATATACATGTTTTCCTTTGGCATTAATAATGGTTCCTCTTCGAGCTATTTTTGCATTTGCATTTCCAACAAATACAATTTTTCCATTGCTAAACATTACTAAAGCATTTTCTATAATTTTTCCATTTCCTAAATGTGCTGTAGCACCTTCTATAGAATAATCTGTAGTTTGTTTGTCTGCGGGCGTTTGTTGCGCGATGCTATTTCCTACTAAGAAGAAAAATAGCAAACTATATATTATTTTTTTCATTATTATTTAGTTTTATATTTCTTCTAATGTATCGCAGTGAAAATTTCTATCTTTTCTTTTTGCTGGAATTTGAGTTTTTGCTCCTCCCATTTTTTCCTGCAACATCATATTGATTAATTTGCTTTTTTCTTGCTTAATAGCTTCACGTTTTTTGATGTCTTCATTTCTATCAAAGAACACTTTTCCTTCTATAATTGTTTTTTCAACTTTAGCATAAATAGACATTGGGTGATGGCTCCATAAAACAACATCTGCATCTTTACCTATTTTTATACTACCAACACGGTCATTAATATGTAATAATTTTGCAGGGTTAATAGTAACCATATTCCAAGCTTCTAATTCTGTCATTCCGCCGTACTTTACTGTTTTTGCTGCTTCTTGATTTAGTCTTCTAGACATTTCTCTGTCATCAGAATTAATAGCAACAGTAAGACCTTCATTGTGCATAATTGCTGCATTGTATGGTATTGCGTCATTTACTTCGTATTTATATGCCCACCAATCTGAAAATGTAGAAGCACCAATATTGCGATCTTTCATTTTATCAGCAACTTTATAACCTTCTAAAATATGTGTAAATGTATTTATTTTGAAGCCCATTTTATCGGCAACATTCATTAACATATTGATTTCAGATTGTACATAAGAGTGACAAGAAATATGACGTTCTCCGTGTAAAATTTCAACCAAGGTTTCCATTTCAGTATCTATTCTATACGGTTTTCCACTTTTCTTTATAGCATCATATTCATGCGCTCTTGTAAAATAATCTGTAAAAACCTGTTCTACACCCATTCTTGTTTGTGGAAAACGTGTTCCGTTTGTATAACGAGATTGTTTTACATTTTCACCTAAAGCAAATTTTATAAATTTAGGAGAATTTTTATAAATCATCTCATCTGCATTTTCTCCCCATTTTAGTTTGATAATTGCAGAACGACCACCAATAGGGTTTGCAGAACCGTGTAAAATTTGAGAAGTAGTGGTTCCTCCAGAAATATTTCTGTAAATGTTGATGTCATTAGGATCAATTACATCTTCCATAGTAACTTCTGCAGATGAGTTTTGAGCACCTTCATTCACAGCAGAAGCAGCAATATGAGAATGTTCATCTACAATACCAGCTGTTAAATGCTTGCCTGTTCCGTCAATTTCTGTAGCACCTCTAGCACTTAAATTAGAACCAATCTTCTCTATTTTCCCGTCTTTTAAAAGAACATCTGTGTTTTCTAAAACCCCTTCTTTTTCACTTGTCCAAACAGTAACATTTTTAACTAATATTGTTTCTGTTTTAGGTTGTGTATAATTACCGAATCCAATATTAGGGTAACTTACTGGAACTACTGTAATTGCTTTTTCTTCTTTGATTTTTTCCTTTTTTGATTCTTCCTCTTTTTGAATCTTTTTACTGGCAGACCAATAGCTTTTATTTCCTTCGGTATCAAAAGCATCGCCTTGCATTACGTTAGAAGCATTTACAATTTTACCTAGCATTCTTGTAAAATGTTCGTCATCGTTTAATGTGATAGAAACCCAATCATCATTATATGAAAATTTTGACTTAATTTTTTTATCATCAATTTTAATAGTTCCTGTTTGCTTAGCTCCTTTACCTGTAATTGATAAATCGTAGTTTTTGTTATTTACAGATAACATATAATCACCTGTAATATCTTTAATATTCATATCATTAACTACATTTTTAGCTCCCTGAACCCAGTTTTCATAAATGGTAGTTTTAGCCTCAAAAACATCACCAGAAGTAATAATAAAGTTTGCGTAGCTTCCTGTATTTAAGTTTCCAATTGTATTGTTTCCAATTATAGTTGAAGGAATTGTAGTTAATGCAGCTAAGGCTTTCTCCTTCTCAAAACCGTATTTTATCGCTTTCTGTAAGTTTTTATGAAACGTATTTACAGATTTTAAAGTGTGCGTTGTCAATGCAAAATTGACATCGTTTTTAGAAAGTACACTTAAATTAGATGGCGATTGATTCCATTTACGCATGTCTTTTAAAGAAATGTGTTGTGCCAATAAAGGATCTGAAACGTCATAAGCATCACTAAAATTAATTGGAATTATAAAGTTGGCATTTGTTGCTTTTATATCATTAATTCTTTCAAATTCTTCTCCGCTTCCCACAATAGTGTATTGCACACCAAATTCATCACCAACTTTATCTGCTCTTAATGCATCTAAAACAGTAGCAGTTTCAAATATTTGTAATAAATTTTTATTGTTATTAAAGGCTTCTAAAGACAAATCTTTATTTTTCATATTGCCTTTTGCATACCAATCTGCATCATTAAAAACTTGGCGTAATAAAGCCATTGCCCCCATTCTAGAGCTAGGATACGCTTGGGTAGATTTTGCACTTTTATGAAAAGATAAATACTGTGCAGACCTTGTGTTTAAAATTCGATAAGCATCAGATGTATTCGGGTTTAAGGCTATTAATAAACCGTTTCCTTGTACAATTCCGTCATTAGAATGTGTGTTAACAATTCCAAAACCGGCATCAATTAAGCTCTTTGCTTTTTTGTTATCAAACTTAAAGCTATTAATAGGGTTGTTTTCAGGTCTAATATGATCGTTCCAATAATAACCTTCTCGTGTTGGTTCATATTGTGTTGTTCTATTTCTAGATCTCGGTTGACCTTGTGGTTTTGCGATTCCAAAATCAGAATAAATATCAATAAATGAAGGGTAGATTGTTTTTCCTTCTAAATCCATGGTTTTTGTTCCATCAGGAATTTTAACAGATTTACCAATGCTAACAACTTTACCGTCTTTAATTAGTAAAGTTCCTTTTTTTACAATCTTTTTATGTGTTACATAAATAGTTGCATTTGTAAATGCAAAAGTGGTGTTTTTAGTTGTTTTTACTCCGCTATCTGTAGGGAAATATTCTTGCGATTGCATCGAATAAGCCACAAATAAGGAGAAAAATAAGAGTAATTTTCTCATAAAAATTTGAATTTGTTTGAATTAATTTCCTAAAATTAAACAGAACCTTTTTATAAAATGTTAAATTACGTTAATTTAACAAAGTTTTAGGAGTTTAAAGAAGGTATAGAAACCTCAAAATAACTAATAAATAAATCCACCACATAATTATAAGATTGCACACCTTTATCTTGTTTATTGGCTTTTAAATAGACATTATATCCTTTTTTAAGAATTGGCTCAAACGGATTTTTATATTGCTGCCAAAAGGTATAACTCGCACTAAAATCTTTAAGTATTCCTTTATGAACTGTTTTCCAAAGTTCTTGGGATAAATTTTGGTCACGTTTTCTTAATTCAGAAATACAATAGCCCAAAGCCATTCGATAACTTGCATATTTAAAATAAAGATCGTCATTATAATTAGCTGCTAAAAAACCAACAAAATTAGCTTCGTTTTCTGCAGCAAAACCAATTTGATGTGCCATTTCGTGACACGTTGTAGTTGGGTAACTTGTTTTAGGAAGCTTGTCGTTTACCTGTGCTTCACCTGTTAAAGGATTTAGATATCCTGCAGTTCTATTATACGTTTGCAGCAAACTCATTAAAGAACTTTTTACAGATTTATATTGATATTTTAACTGAGGAAAATCTTTAGATAAATTATCATAACCAGAAATTGCCATTGTATACATCTCTTTTTGAGAATACGGATTTTCTACCTTTAAAGTATCATTTTTAGTGATTTTATATTGATACTCATTTAGCTTTTCAATGACATGTGCTGTTACTTTTTGAAGTTGCTCTGTAGTATATTCTTTTTGTTGATAATTTAAGTTTTTCGCCAAAGGCTCTCTGTAATAATTTAAACCCCAAAAGAGATAAAAGCAAAAATAAATGACTGATAAAATGGCTGTAAAATGAACAATTTTTGGAATAAAATTCTTGAAACGTGTTTTTATCAATCTAAATATAAAACGAATAAAAATAAAGAGTCCGAACGCCAATAGTATATCACCAACAGAAAAAGGAATCCAGCCTAAAATAATTCTTAAAAAAGAAGAAATAGGAGGGTAGATTCCGTTTGAATAATATTTCTCTATAAACGCAGGATTTTCTGCAGCCAATTGAATTAATATTATTTGTACTGGAAGTAAAAATGTTAGTAATAAATGTTTTTTATTGATTTTCAAGGATACTATTTTTGTGTAAATAAGCGTTTATATATATTCAAATAAGAGGATATAATAGTTTTTAAAAATCCAAATTTATTGGTAAAAATAACATTTCATTTTAGAAGTTGGCTGGTTATTAACAAGATAATAACATTTTTGTTTACAATAAATGTTCACAAATTAAAGTAAAGTTTAACAAACCAATTTCAACCTAAAAAAGTACCTTTGTAGCAATGGAAAAAACGACTCCTGTAACGGGAAAAAAGATAGATAAATCAAGATTAATTAGTCTTGAGAAAGGCAAGATTCCTCCACAGGCACTGGAGTTAGAAGAAGCTGTGTTGGGTGCAATGATGATTGATAAAAAAGGAATTGATGACGTTATAGACGTTTTAAGTTCAGATGCTTTTTATGATCAAAAACATCAAGAAGTGTATGCGGCTATTTATGAATTATTTCAAAATTCTGAACCCATTGACCTTTTAACTGTATCTAACTTGTTAAAAAAGAATGGAAAACTAGAATTTGTTGGAGGAGATTTCTTTTTAATTCGTTTAACTCAAAAAGTGGCATCTTCTGCACACATTGAGTTCCATGCTAGAATTATTTTACAAAAATTTATTCAACGTAGATTAATTTCAATTTCTAGTGAAATTATAGAAAATGCGTATGATGAAAGTACCGATGTATTTGACTTATTAGATGATGCAGAGGCAAAATTGTTTGAAGTTACACAAGGAAATTTAAAAAAGAGTTCTGAAGATGCAGGCTCTTTAGTAAAACAAGCCTTAGCTAAGATTCAAGAAATTGGGAATCAAGAAGGAATGTCTGGTTTAGCAACTGGTTTTACCAAATTAGATGCGTTAACTTCTGGTTGGCAACCATCCGATTTAGTTATTATAGCTGCACGTCCTGGTATGGGGAAAACGGCATTTGTAATTTCGATGGCGAAGAATATGGCGATTGATTTTGGTCATGGTGTTGCTGTTTTCTCATTAGAGATGTCTTCTGTACAGTTAATTACGCGTATGATTTCTTCGGAAACGGGTTTAACATCAGAAAAATTAAGAAAAGGAAATTTAGAACCACACGAATGGGAACAGTTAAACGTAAAAGTAAAACGTTTGTCTGATGCACCTATTTTTATAGATGATACACCATCTCTTTCTGTATTTGATTTACGTGCAAAAGCACGAAGATTGGTGTCGCAACACGGTGTTAAAATTATTGTAATTGATTATTTACAATTAATGACTGCTGGTGGAAAATCGAATGGAAATCGTGAACAAGAAATCTCTATGATTTCTAGAAACTTAAAAGCTTTAGCAAAAGAATTAGAAGTGCCAGTAATTGCTCTTTCTCAGTTATCTCGTGCGGTAGAAACGCGTGGAGGATCTAAAAGGCCTTTACTTTCTGATTTACGTGAATCTGGAGCAATTGAGCAGGATGCCGATATTGTATCGTTTATTTTCCGTCCAGAATACTACGGAATGACAGAATGGGATGATGATGATCATTCACCATGTGAGGGACAAGGAGAGTTTATCGTTGCGAAACACAGAAATGGTGGTTTAGAAAATATTCGTTTGAAATTTACCGGTCACTTAGCAAAATTCTCAGATTTAGAAGAAGGGTTCAGCTCAGAATTTCAATCATCTATGAATGCAGACTTCCCTGAAGATCCTTTTGCAGGACAAGGTGGAGTAGACCCGAAAGATGCTTTTGGAGGTGCTGATGATGTTCCTTTTTAGTCGATAATCGACATTTAAATAGTAAAGAATTTATAAAATTATAGAAATACACAATTGCTTTAAAGTAATTGTGTATTTTAGTTTTTAGATATGAAGAAGCTTTAATATGTGTACTTATAAAATTTTCACCAAACAAGAACTTTTTTCTAGAGCAGAAGAAGCTAATAGAGATTATTTAAATGGAAATTTTTCTACACAAGAAGATTTTGAAAAAGAAAGTGCAAATTGGTAATATGAAAAAAAACCTAACAATCTTAATATTTCTCTTACTCTCAAACTCAATTTGGGCCTCTTTTATATACGTACCAATGAGTCATGATAATCAAAAAAACCATTTAAAAGCATACGGAATTGTCTATTTTTCATTAGAGGCAGGCTTAAAATCGAAATGGTTATTAAATTATGATGGAGGTGCTTTTTTAATAGAAAACAATAAAATAGCAGAAAATGAATGTAAAATACGTGGAGTTTCTTACCAAATAATTTCAGATGCAAAAGCACAATTAATTTTAGAAGAAATTTCTTCTCCTTCATCGAATCAAGATGCAGTAACTTTAGAAAAAGCACCCAAAATAGCAGTATATTCTCCTAAAGATAAAATGCCTTGGGATGATGCGGTAACTATGGTTTTAACGTATGCTGAAATTCCGTTTGATGTTATTTATGACAAAGAAGTTTTAGAAGATAAGCTACTTTTATATGAGTGGTTGCATTTACATCACGAAGATTTTACGGGGCAATATGGTAAGTTTTACGGTTCTTTTAGAACAGCTCCTTGGTATTTAGAAGCTAAGAAAAACTCAGAAAAAAAAGCTTTAGTATTAGGGTTTTCTAAAGTTTCTGAAGAGAAATTAGCTGTTGCAAAAAAAATAAGAGATTATGTAATTGGTGGTGGTTTTATGTTCGCCATGTGTTCTGCAACCGATAGTTTTGATATTGCTTTATCCGCAGAAGGAGTAGATATTGCTGAGGCAATGTTTGATGGTGATGCTTCTGACTTAAATTATCAATCGAAAATAAATTATAATAAAACCTTTGCTTTTAAGAATTTTCAATTGGTAAAAAATCCAAGTACGTACGAGTTTTCTAATATAGACATGACTGATAAACGTAAAATTCCTAAAACTTCAGATTATTTTTCTTTAGGTGAATTTTCTGCAAAATGGGATCCAGTGCCAACCATGTTAACGCAAAATCATACTGTTTTAGTAAAAGGGTTTATGGGGCAAACTACAGCGTTTAATAGAAATACAGTTAAATCTAATGTTTTGGTTTTAGGTGAAAATAAAACCAATAGAGAGGCTCGTTATATTCATGGAACCAAAGGAAAAGGAATGTTTACTTTTTATGGTGGTCATGATCCAGAAGATTATTCACATAGAGTAAACGATCCAAAAACGGAATTAGATTTACACCCAACTTCACCAGGTTATCGCTTAATTTTAAATAATGTGTTGTTTCCTGCAGCAAAGAAAAAGAAACAAAAAACATAGATTTTTATCATTTTAAAATTCTTCTTTTCATAAAATATCATTTTAATTGATCATAAAGCTGTTTTTGCTTACAATTAATCTTGTAAGTTGCTATTAAAAAAATTACTTTTGTCCAAATTAAAATAACAAAATGCCAACAACACAACAATTACAAGATTTTACGCAACAAGTTCGTAGAGATATATTACGCATGGTTCATAAAGTTAACTCTGGTCACCCAGGTGGATCTTTAGGATGTGCAGAATTTATTACTTGCTTATATCAAGAAGTAATGGACTATTCTACAGATTTTACAATGGACGGAAAGAATGAGGATTTATTCTTCCTTTCAAACGGACATATTTCTCCAGTATTTTATAGTGTTTTGGCGCATAGTGGATTTTTCCCTGTAGAAGAATTATCAACTTTTAGATTGTTAAATTCTCGTTTACAAGGACACCCAACTACGCATGAAGGTTTACCTGGTGTAAGAATTGCTTCTGGATCTTTAGGTCAAGGAATGTCTAATGCTTTAGGTGCTGCACAAGCAAAAAAATTAAATGGAGACGATAAAATAGTGTATAGTTTACATGGTGATGGTGAATTGCAAGAAGGACAGAACTGGGAAGCAATTATGTACGCATCAGCAAAAAAAGTAGACAATATTATTTGTACAATCGATTTAAACGAAAAGCAAATTGATGGAACTACTGATGAAGTTTTAGCAATGGGAAGCATCAGAGCTAAATTTGAAGCTTTTGATTGGGACGTTATTGATGTTGAAAAAGGGAATGATATTGAAGCTATTTTAGCTGGTTTAGCTGAAGCAAAAGCATTAACAGGAAAAGGAAAACCAGTTTGTATTTTATTACATACAGAAATGGGGAATGGTGTAGACTTTATGATGCATACACATGCTTGGCATGGTAAAGCACCTAGTGATGAGCAGTTAGAAAATGCATTGGCTCAAAACCCTGCAACTTTAGGAGATTACTAAGAATTAGCGTCTTTAGATTCTAAAATTAATATATTAAAAAAGCTTTTCGATCTAATTGAAAAGCTTTTTTTATGCTTTTATTTTGATTTCGACTGTAAGAATAGAAGTATATTTACAACTAAAGAATCGTATTTATAGATCTTTACTGTAAATCTTTTAATATTTCAAAAAATTATATGAAAATAGGAATTGTTTGTTACCCAACATTTGGGGGAAGTGGAGTAGTAGCTACGGAATTGGGAATGGCTTTGGCAGATAAAGGACATGAAGTCCATTTTATTACTTATAACCAGCCAGTTCGTTTAGACTTTCTATCTCATAACCTACATTTTCATCAAGTTGTAATAGAAGAATACCCTCTTTTTGAATACCAACCTTATGAATTAGCGCTGTCTAGTAAAATGGTAGAAGTAGTTAAAAAGCATGATTTAGAAGTTTTACATGTACATTATGCAATACCACATGCGTATGCAGCATATATGGCAAAACAAATGTTAAAAGAAAAAGGTTTAGATGTTAGGGTTGTAACTACTTTGCACGGAACAGATATTACTTTGGTAGGTAGTCATCCTACTTATAAAACGGCTGTAGAATTTAGTATTAATAATTCTGATGTAGTTACTGCAGTTTCTAATAATTTAAAAGAAACCACAAATACGTTATTCAATATTACAAAAGATATTAAAGTAATTTATAATTTTATTGATGTTGAAAAATATAATAATGCACATAAAGAAGAGTGTAAAAGAATAGCATTAGCAAAACCAAATGAACGAATTTTTACACACGTAAGTAATTTTAGACCTGTAAAGAGAGTAGAAGATGTTGTTAGAATTTTTAGTGAAGTAAGAAAAGAAATTCCTTCTAAACTATTAATGATTGGTGAAGGGCCAGAAAGAGCAAAAGCAGAAAAAGTTGTAAAAGACTTAAAACTAACAGAAGATGTATTCTTTTTAGGAAACAGTACAGAAGTAGCTAAAATATTATGTTATACAGATGTTTTTCTATTGCCTTCGCAAACAGAAAGTTTTGGTTTAGCTGCTTTAGAAGCAATGGCGGCAGGTACTGCTGTAATATCTACCAATACAGGTGGTTTACCAGAAGTAAATATTCATGGAGAAACTGGTTATTTAAGCAATTTGGGTGATGTAGCAGATATGGCAAAAAATGCGATCTCAATTGTAAAAGATGATATTACTTTAGAAAGGTTTAAGAAAAATGCTAAAAATCATACTAAGCAGTTTTCTTTAGAAAATATATTACCAGTTTATGAAGAAATTTATAAATCTTGTTATAAAAGTAACGTTATATAGATATAAAAAAGCTCAAACATTAATTTGTTTGAGCTTTTTAACTTTTATAATTTATAGAATCTTATTTTCCAAAAAGACCACCTAATAAACCTCCAATTCCTCCAGAGTTTTTATTATCACCACCTAAAAACATTCCAGCAACATCATCTACAACACTTCCATCTCCATCTGCATCTAGTATTTTTTCTAAGAAGCTTTGTTCGTTAGCTGCGTCATTACCACCTAACATTCCGCCTAATAAACCACCTAGTCCAGAAGAATCTGTAACGTTGTTTTCTTTAGATTGTTTTGCTAAAACACCCATTAATATTGGTGCAGCTACTTTTAAAATATTAGCAACAGAACCAGCATCTAAGCCAGATTTCTGACCAATAACTTGCTCAACACCTTGTTGTTTACTTCCTAAAATATGTCCTAATATTCCAGCACCATCTTGTTTTACACTTTCATCTACACCACCATCAAATAAACCTCCAAGGTTGTCTAAGATACTACCATCATGTTTACCCGATAGAGCCCCCATTAATCCAGCAGCACCTTCTGGTGTAGCGGAATTTCTTTCCATAGCTTTCATTAACACTGGTAAAGCCATTGTTAAAACACTACTTGTTTTGCTCGTGTCATTTCCTGTTGACCCAGAAACTCCTGAGATTATTTGTTTTCCTAAATCACTATTTAATATGTCTAAAATACCTGCCATTTTATGTTTTTAATAATTAATATGAATCTTTTCTAAAAATTATGACACAATATACAAATAAAGTCACATATACTTTAATTTTTTTTTTACCTTTCAAAATCTTAATTTTTAAACTATTTAATGAAAAAACTAGCATTACACTGGAAGATTTTAATTGGTATGGTTCTTGGAATTCTTTTCGGTTTCATCATGAACTCTGTTGAAGGAGGTAAAGGTTTTGTTACAGATTGGATAAAACCATTTGGCACCATTTTTATAAACTTATTAAAACTAATTGCAGTACCCCTAATTTTGGCTTCTTTAATTAAAGGAATTTCTGATTTAAAAGATATTTCTAAAATTAAAAAAATGGGAATTAGAACTATGATTATCTACATGTTAACTACTTTGGTTGCTATTGTAATTGGCTTAGGTATTGTAAATGTGGTAAAACCAGGAGTAGGTATGTCTGCAGACACAATAGAGAAGATAAAGGCTAAATATGAAACATCTTCTGATGTTGTAGACAAATTAACAAAAGCGAGTGCACAAAGTAATACAGGACCACTACAGTCTTTAGTAGATATCTTTCCGAGTAATATTTTTACATCATTAAGTGATGCAAGTATGCTTCAAATTATCTTTTTTGCTCTATTTGTTGGAGTTTCTTTATTGTTAATTCCAGAGAAAAAAGCAAAACCATTAATGAATTTCTTTGATTCCTTAAATGAAGTTGTCATGAAAATGGTAGATTTAATTATGCTTTTTGCTCCGTATGCCGTATTTGCGTTATTAGCAAATGTTATTATTGCTTTTGATGATACAGAAATCCTTTTAAAACTTTTAGTTTATGCCCTTTGTGTAGTTGGAGGTTTATTACTAATGATAGGATTCTATCTAATTTTAGTGAGTGTTTATACAAAAAAATCACCTCTTTGGTTTTTAAAACAAATAAGTCCGGCACAATTATTAGCATTTTCAACAAGTTCTAGCGCTGCAACCTTACCAGTAACTATGGAAAGGGTAGAAGAACATTTAGGTGTAGATCCAGAAGTAGCAGGTTTTGTTTTACCAGTAGGAGCCACCATTAATATGGATGGTACAAGTTTATACCAAGCCATTGCAGCAGTTTTTATTATGCAAGTAATATGGCCAGAAGGGCTTACTTTTTCTAATCAGCTTGTTATTGTAGCCACTGCTTTATTAGCTTCTATTGGTTCTGCAGCTGTACCTAGTGCAGGTATGGTTATGTTGGTTATTGTTTTAGAATCGATAGGTTTTCCAGCGGAATTATTACCAATTGGATTGGCGCTTATTTTTGCTGTAGACAGACCTTTAGATATGATGAGAACTACTGTAAATGTAACAGGAGATGCTACTGTAGCTATGATAATTGCTAAGTCTTTAGATAAATTACATGATGATCCTAAACCAAAAGATTGGGATGATAATTATGATGATGTAAAGTAGTTTTCTATAACTTTTCTAACTCTTTAATATGATGTCCTTAAAAATAACAAAACCGATAGTTTCTGTAGGTTGGTTACAAGATAATTTAGAACATAAAAATCTAATTATTTTAGATTGTACGATACCAAAAGTTACTGAAAAGTCAAATACCGTTAAATCTGATGAAAAAACACAGATTAAAGGTGCTATTTTTTTTGATATTAAAAACACTTTTTCTGATGTAAACGGAAAATTTCCGAACACCATTTTATCATCAAAAGAATTTGAATATAAAGCACAAGAATTAGGAATTAATACTGATAGTTTTATTGTTTGTTATGACGATTTAGGAATATATTCTTCACCAAGAGTTTGGTGGATGTTTCAATTAATGGGCTTTACAAACGTTGCTGTTTTAGATGGCGGTTTTCCTGAATGGATTGCAAATAAATACCCTATTGAAAATCAACAAAAGAATTCACGTTCAAAAGGTGATTTTAAGGTGAATTATCAATCAGAAAAAATTAAATTTACAAAAGATATTTTGAATGCAATTAATAATGAAACTATTTTAATTGCTGATGCACGCTCCAAAGGTCGTTTTAATAGTACCGAACCAGAACCTAGAAGTGATGTAAAAGGAGGTCATATACCTAATTCTGTAAGTTTGCCTTTTAGTGAAATTATAGAAAATGGAACATTCAAATCTGAAGCAGCATTAAAAGTTATCTTCAAAGAGATAAACCCAGAAAAGAAACCTTTTATTTTTTCTTGCGGAACAGGAATCACTGCTTCGGTGTTGGCTTTAGGTGCAGAAATATCAGGATCTAAAAACTATGCTGTTTATGATGGTTCTTGGACAGAGTGGGGAAGTACGGAGAATTTACCAATAGAAATTTAAAATAAAATATGATGAACATCAATTGGACAAAAGAAGAATTTCAAACTTACGTATTGTTGTACGCGGCACAAAGTAACTATATAGAAACAGAATCTGAAAGTGAGTATATTTTATCGAAAGTAAATGAAACTTTATTTAATAGGATTCATACAGAGATTGTACATGATAATGATTATCAATCTATGGAGAAAATTAAAACATATTTAGCTGAAAATAAATACACAGATATTGAAAAAGAAAACCTTTTAAAAGATATAAAAAATGTCTTTTTTGCGGATGGTTCTGTAGATGTTTTAGAACGAAATGTATTTCTCTTATTGAAAAAAATTATAGCGTAAAACTAAAAAAGCTTCACAAATTGTGAAGCTTTTTTAGTTTTATATAAAGATTTAGCATCTATTTAGCAGGTAGAATTTTACCTACACATTCTCCAAAACCAATACGCACTTTATCATTTTTACAATGTGCACGCATAATTACAGTATCGTTATCATTTATAAATTTACGTTCTGTACCATCGTTTAACTTAATAGGGTTTTGTCCTCGCCAAGTTAACTCTAACATAGAACCGTAACTATCTTTTGTTGGACCAGAAATAGTACCAGATCCCATTAAATCTCCAGCTTCTACAGGACAACCATTCACAGTATGATGTGCTAATTGCTGTGCCATTGTCCAGTACATATATTTAAAATTAGAATTAGAAACAATAGTTTCTTTTCCGTTTTCTGGTTGTATACCTACTTGTAAATGAATATCGTAACTTCCTTTTCCTTTTTGTTTTAAATACGGTAATGGTTCATGCACTTGTTTAGGGCTTTCTACTCTAAAAGGCTCTAAAGCGTCTAAAGTTACAATCCAAGGAGATATTGTTGATGCAAAACTTTTCCCTAAAAATGGGCCTAATGGCACATATTCCCAAGCTTGAATATCTCTTGCAGACCAATCGTTAAATTGCACCAATCCAAATATATATTCTTCTGTTTCTTCAATCGGAATTCTATCTCCTAAAACGTTTGCATCTGTGGTTATAAAAGCCATTTCTAGCTCAAAATCTAATAATTGAGAAGGTCCAAAACCAGGAGTATTACTTCCTTCTTCAGGTTTTGTTTGTCCGTAAGGTCTTCTAATTTTTGTTCCAGATGGCACTATAGAAGAACTTCTACCGTGATAACCAATAGGTATGTGCAACCAATTTGGTAGCAATGCATTTTCAGGGTCTCTAAACAAAGAACCTACATTAGTAGCGTGTTCTTTACTCGCATAAAAATCTGTATAATCACCTACAGCAACAGGTATCAACATTTCTACTTCGTCCATTCTAAAGATAATTTTATCTTTATGATTGGCATTATCTCTTAAAGATCCATTGGTAACATCAAAAACTTCAGCAATTCTGTTTCTAACCAAACGCCAAGTTTTACGACCATCCGCAATAAAATCATTTAAATTATCTTGTAGAAAAATATCATCCGTTAATGGTATCCCTTCAAAATAACCTAATTGATGAAAAGCACCTAAATCTATAGCAAAATTTCCAATTCTACTACCAATCGTAATGATATCATCTCTTGTGATAAAAACACCAAAGGGTAAGTTTTGTATGGGGAAGTCTGAATCTTTATCTACTTTTAACCAAGATTTTCTATTAGGATTATTTGCTGTTATGATCATTCTTTTGAAATTTATTTTTCATCAAACCTACATAATTTTTTTTCATTTTAAAATAAAAAAACAATTAAAAACGCATTTTTAACAGTACATTTTTAATAAATATACAATTATAATAAAAAATGATAAAATATAGTTAAAACATGTTTTTTACAAATTTGATTTTATTATTTTTGATGCTTCTTTAAAAACAACAACAATGCAAATAGACAACCAAATTTTTGACCTTATACAGGAAGAAAAAGAAAGACAGTTAAATGGATTAGAATTAATCGCTTCAGAAAACTTTGTAAGTGATGATGTTATGAGAGCCCAAGGTTCTATTTTAACTAATAAATACGCTGAAGGATATCCTGGTAAAAGATATTATGGAGGTTGTGAAGTAGTTGATGTTATTGAACAAATTGCTATAGACAGAGCTAAAGAATTATTTGGTGCAGAATATGTAAACGTACAACCTCATTCTGGTTCTCAAGCAAATACAGCTGTTTATGCTGCTTGTTTAAAGCCAGGTGATACGGTTTTAGGATTTGATTTATCTCATGGTGGCCATTTAACTCATGGCTCTCCTGTAAATTTTTCTGGTAAATTATACAATCCTGTTTTTTACGGAGTTGTTAAAGAAACTGGAATTATAGATTACGATCATTTAGCTGCACAAGCTAAAGAGCACAAGCCAAAATTAATTATTGCTGGTGCTTCTGCGTATTCTAGAGATATCGATTTTAAGAAATTTAGAGAAGTTGCAGATAGTGTAGGTGCTATTTTAATGGCAGATATTTCTCATCCTGCTGGTTTAATTGCTAAAGGAATTTTAAACGATCCAATTCCTCATTGTCATATTGTAACTACAACTACCCACAAAACGTTACGTGGACCAAGAGGTGGTATGATTATGATTGGTAAAGATTTTGACAATCCTTTTGGAGAGACTTTAAAAAATGGAAATCCTAAAAAGATGTCTACTTTAATTAATTCTTCTGTTTTTCCTGGAAACCAAGGAGGACCTTTAGAGCACGTTATTGCTGCTAAAGCAGTTGCTTTTGGAGAGGCTTTAACAGATGAGTTTTTAGAATATCAATTACAAGTAAAAGCAAATGCTGCAGAAATGGCTAAAGAATTTGTTGCAAGAGGATATGATATTATCTCTGGCGGAACAGATAACCACTGTATGCTAATAGATTTACGTAATAAAAATATTTCTGGTAAAGATGCAGAAATTGCATTAGGAAAAGCAGATATTACTGTAAATAAAAACATGGTTCCTTTTGATGATAAAAGCCCCTTTGTAACTTCAGGAATCCGTATTGGAACTGCTGCAATTACTACTCGTGGTTTAGAAGAAGAAGATATGAAAGCTGTTGTTAATTTTATTGATGAAGCTATCATAAACGCTGCAAATGAAGATGCTTTACACAAAATTGGTGAGCGTGTTGCACACATGATGAGTGCAAGAAGATTATTCGTAATGTAGAAGGCAATGCCTTCAAATAAGTTATATAATGATCATATCAGTTCGAGTACAAAATAGTATCTAAAACTTATTTGAATACATATAAAAAAAGCATCAAGTTAATTCTTGATGCTTTTTTAGTTTTAAATATATTGTAAAAGTTGTTTACCAACTTTTTACTTCTTTTTCTATGGCTTCACGAGTTTCACCATATTTTTCTTGGATTTCTCCAACTAGTTTATCAAAAGAACCTTCTGCTTCCGTACTCTCATCATTGGTAATACGACCATATTTTTCTTTAAATTCTCCTTTAATTTGTTTCCAATTTCCTTTTGTTGTATCCGAGTTCATATTCATTTCATTTATGTACTACAATAGTACTAGTTAATAATAGTGTAAATTTAGAAAGATTTATAATTGCTTATGAATGCTATCTATTAAAATTTTGACTCATTAGATAAAAGTTATTCTTTTTCTGAACTTTTAATTTTTCCAGCAATTTCATCTGCATCATCAGTCGCACTCTGTATTTGATTTTTTAATTCACCTTTTTCTTTTTTCTTATCAATTTCTGCTACGATACTTTCTTTTTTCTTATCTGAATCTTTTTCATTCTTTTCATCTGTTTTTACGGTTCCTTTTAAAGGATGTAAACCTCTTTCGTGTTTTATAACTGACATATTTTTTAGTTTTTTAGGTTAATACTCACTTCAAAAGTAAAAAATAAGTGAATTTCAGCTTAACTACATTCAGTTAAATAATAACGCATTAGCTATTCATCAACTTCATTAGCACGCTTAATAATGTTTTCTGGGATAGCTTTTTTAGCTTTAGCTCCCATTTTCTTTAACTTTTCTACAGAAGTAATTAAATTCCCTCTTCCTTCAAAAAGCTTGTTCATTGCATTGGAGTATTCGTTTTTACTGTCGTCGATTCGTTTTCCAATTCCGACTAAATCACCTAATAAACCATTAAACTTGTCATATAAAGCACCGGCTTGTCTTGCAATTTCTAAAGCATTTCTTTGTTGCTTCTCATTATTCCACATAGAATCTATGGTTCTTAAAGTGGCCAAAAGAGTAGTAGGAGTTACAATAACAATATTTTTTTCAAATGCTTTATTATATAAATGATTATCATAATTTAGGGCAACAGCAAAAGCAGGCTCTATCGGTATAAAAAGTAAGACAAAATCTGGAGATTCAATTTTATAAATATCTTCATATTTTTTTTCTGATAATTGATGTACATGTCGTTGGAGTGATGCCACATGTGCTTTTAAGAACTGTTCTTTTAAAGTTTCATCTTCTTCATTTATAAACTGCTCATAAGCTGTTAAAGAAACCTTAGAATCTACAATCATTTTTTTATTATCTGGCAAATGAATCACGACATCCGGTAGAATTCTCCTACCATCTTCATTGGTAAAGCTTTGCTGCACATAGTACTCTCTATCTTTCTCTAAACCAGATTTTTCTAAAACTCTTTCTAACACTAATTCCCCCCAATTACCTTGCATTTTATTATCGCCTTTTAAGGCTTTGGTAAGGTTTAAGGTTTCTTTACTCATTTGTTGGTTTAGCTCTTTTAAACCTAAAATTTGCTGACGTAAAGCAGCGTGATAATCGATACTTTCTTTGTGTGTTTTATCTACTTTATCTTCAAAAACTTTAATCTTTTCTTGTAGTGGATTTAAGATTATTTTTAAGTTTTCTTGATTCTGTTGTGTAAATTTTGATGATTTTTCTTCTAAAATTTTATTGGCTAATACTTCAAAATTATTGGTGAATTTTTCTTGTAATTTTTCAACCTCATTTTTATTATGCGCTAGCTTTTCTTCTACATTTTTAAATTCTGTTTCTAAACGTGTTTTATCAGAAATTAAAATTTCTTTTTCTTTTTGAACGTGTCTTAATTCACCTTGTAAATCATCAATTGTAATTTCTGTATTTTTAAGTGTTTCATTTAGTTTAGAAACTTCAAATTCTAATAGAGATTTTTCCTTTTCAGAATCTCCTTTTGCTTTTTCAAATTTTAATTTGGTTAATAGTTTGCCTATTAAGAATCCTACAAGGCTAAATATCAGTGCAATTAAGAAGTAAATTATCATTTCGTTCATCATATCAAATTAAGTTCATAAATTTATCATTTTAAACGCTAACAAAAAACTTCTAAATCAGCATTTTTTAATGCTATCTTTATATATGAAAACAATTGCAAGGTTTATATTATTTACCATATTAGGATGGAAACTAGAAAACGATTTTCCTAAAGAACCTAAAAAATATGTTGTTATTGCAGCACCACATACAAGTTGGTTAGATTTTCCAATAGCAATTTTATCTAGAATGTCTTCTGGAACTATGGTTCACTTTATTGGTAAATCTTCTCTTTTTAAAGGTCCGTTTGGCTTTTTCTTTAAAATGTTAGGAGGAACACCTGTAGACAGAACTAAAAGCACAAATATGGTAGATGCCGTTATTGATGTGTTTAATAATAAGGAAGAATTCAGGTTAGGAATTTCGCCTGAAGGAACCAGAAAAAAAGTAGATAAATGGAAAACAGGGTTCTACTATATTGCAAAAGGAGCAAATGTTCCTATTGTTATGGCAACCTTAGACTTTAAAAATAAGAAGATAAAAATATCTAATCCTTATTATACAACAGCAAGTATAGATGCTGATTTTGAGGTGTTTCACTCATTCTTTAAAGACGTAAAGGGGAAAAACCCTGAATTATTTTAATTATTTGGTTTGTTTTATAAAAAAGATTATATTTGTGTGTTACATATAATTATTGATAGAGATTAGGGGCTTTATTTTTAAGAAATATGTTACGCAAATAGTATCATGCTATGATATGGAGTCTTCAGGATACTGAAGACTCTTTTTTTTATGCAAACTTCACCGAAATTTTCTCTGCAATTCCTACAATTACTTCTGTTGCTTTCACCATAGATTCTACAGGTACATACTCATATCTACCATGAAAATTATGTCCGCCAGCAAAAATATTAGGACAAGGCAAACCTTTAAATGATAATTGGGAACCATCTGTACCACCACGAATCGCTTTAATTAAAGGTGTAATTCCTAAATCTGTCATTACTTCTTCTGCAATATCTACAATATGCATTACTGGAGTAATTTTTTCTTTCATATTAAAGTACTGATCCTTAATAGTTACTTCAATTAAATCTTGATTGTATCTTGTATTAAAATCTAACGCAATTTTGTGCATTAAACTTTTTCTTTTTTCAAATAAATCTAAATCA
Organism: Polaribacter sejongensis; assembly: GCF_038024065.1. Classification (NCBI taxonomy): domain Bacteria; kingdom Pseudomonadati; phylum Bacteroidota; class Flavobacteriia; order Flavobacteriales; family Flavobacteriaceae; genus Polaribacter; species Polaribacter sejongensis. The sequence goes on from NZ_CP150667.1 coordinate 613,365, forward strand.
TGATCTCTTACAATGTATTCTAAAACAGTTTTTTCTACATTTCCATTGATATCATGTAAATGGAAAAAACCTTCATAACCTTCTGTTCTTTGCGGAATCTCGTTTGTTGGAAGCGCTGTAATAAATTCATTAGCAATTAGCATAGAATTGATCATTTTACCTTTTGCATATCCTGGATGTACAATTTTACCAGTAATGGTTACTATTGCTCCGGCAGCATTAAAATTCTCATATTCTAATTCTCCAATCTGACTTCCATCCATGGTGTAAGCCCATTCTGCACCAAATTTATCAACATCAAACATGTGTGCACCTTTACCAACTTCTTCATCTGGTGTAAAACAAATTCTAATTTTACCGTGTTTAATTTCTGGATGCTGAATTAGATATTCCATCGCGGTTACAATTTCTGTTACTCCGGCTTTATCATCTGCACCTAGAAGGGTAGTACCATCCGTTGTAATAATCGTTTGACCTTTATACTGTAATAAATCATCAAAATAATCTGGAGATAAAACGATGTTTTCCTCTACATTTAAAATAATATTATTGCCTTGATAATTTTCTACAATTTGAGGTTTTACATTTTTACCTGTAAAATCTGGACTCGTATCTATATGCGCAACAAAACCAATAGTTGGCACTTCATAATCTAAATTACTTGGTAAAGTTGCCATAATGTAGCAATTGGCATCTAAATCTACCTCTTTCATACCAATTTGTTTTAGTTCTTCGACTAATACATTGGCTAAATCCCATTGTTTTTCAGTACTCGGAAAAGCAGGATTGTTAGGGTCTGACTCTGTGTCAATCGTTACGTATTTTATAAATCTATCGGTAATATGTTGTTTTTCAATCATTTTATTGAATGTTTTTAATTTTTTCCATCAATGCAAGTGCGTTGCATAATCTTTTATTCACTAAATAATCTCCATAAACTTCTGCCTTTGCAAGTATAAAGTTCTGGTCGTTTATTTTAATAAATACATGGCAAACTTGGTAATCAAATTTTCCTTTTTTACCTTTTGAAACTGTGTAATAAGAAGGCTTTTCTAAAAAAGTAGTCTCTTCAGATTTTATGTTGATAAGACTTTTTGATATCTCTTCTTGCTCTCGTTCTTGTTTAAAAGACGTATCAAAATTAATGCTTTTATTGATAAATGTAACATCTAAAAGCAAAGATTCTGTTAATTGTTTGGTAGTATCTGCTGTATAAATAGAAGATTGTATATTCTAAAAGCAAAGATTCTGTTAATTGTTTGGTAGTATCTGCTGTATAAATAGAAGATTGTATATCGTCATAATACAAGTTTGTTTTCCATGATTTTGGTAACTCAAGAGAAAACAAATTTTTAACGTCTTTTACTTCTTCTAAGTCCTTAAAAGTAGTGGGTTTACAATTAAAATGCTTATGAATTTCTGTTTGATGTGAACAAGAAAAAAAGACCAGTGAAGCGAGTATTATGAAAAGAATATTCTTCATGAAAAATATTTAGAGATATTAAAGGTAACTTTATTTTAAAATTGGTTTTAAAACAGTCCAAACATTTTTAGCCAATATTTGATGTCCTTCTTTTGTAGGATGAATACCGTCTTTTTGATTTAAATCTGAGATACCTCCTACATTTTCTAATAAAAAAGGAATTAAATACAAATCGTTTCTTGTTGCTAAATCAGGAAACATATTTTTAAATTCAGTAGTATATTCTTGTCCCATATTTGGTGGAATTTGCATTCCGGCTAATACAATAATTGTTTCTGGATATTTCTCTTTTACAGCATCTATAATATCTTGTAAATTCTCTTTAGATTGTTTTAAAGGCACACCTCTTAAACCATCATTTGCACCTAATTCTAATATAAAAATAGTAGGTTTTTGATTCAGCACCCAATCAATTCTGTTTTTTCCGCCAGATGTAGTTTCTCCACTAACGCCAGAATTTACAATGCTATAATTCAACTGTAAAGAGTCTATTTTCTGCTGAATAATTCCTGGGAAAGCATCGTTTACATCTTCTAAACCATAACCTGCCGTTAAACTATCACCAAAAAATACAATTGTTTTTACACTACTATTTTCAGTCTGATTGGTTTCAGTTTTAGAAGTGGTTGTTTCTAGAGTTGTTGCCTTTTTAGAAGTATCTTGTTTGCAAGAAAACATGAATATCAGTAAAAAAATACAACAAAATTTTAAGAAAACCTTTTGAGATATATGGTTGATATGTATAAGCAATTGATTATTTTTCAACATCGGAATATTTTAGTAAAAAATTAAATAAAAGTAATGTCAAATATATTAAAGATTAATGATTTAGAGAAAACTTATACGAGCGGTTCTAAAAAATTAACAGTAATTAGCAATATCTCGTTTGAAGTAGAAAAAGGAAGTATTTTTTCTATTGTTGGGCCTTCTGGAAGTGGAAAAACGACTTTATTAGGTTTGTGTGCAGGTTTAGATTATCCAACTGCTGGAACTATTGAGTTGTGCGGCACTTCTTTACAAGATTTGAATGAAGATGAACGTGCGGCATTACGTAATAAAGAAGTCGGATTTATTTTTCAGAATTTTCAATTATTACCTACGTTAACTGCTTTAGAAAATGTGATTGTTCCTTTAGAATTACAAGGTGAAAAAAATGCGGCAAAATTTGGAACAGCTTTGTTAGAGAAAGTAGGATTGGAAAGTCGTTTACATCATTATCCATCGCAATTGTCTGGTGGAGAGCAACAAAGAGTTGCTTTGGCAAGGGCGTTTGCTAACAGACCTTCTATTTTATTTGCAGATGAACCAACTGGTAATTTAGATGAAGAAACTGGCGAAAAGGTCATTCAATTATTGTTTGAATTGAACAAAGAAGCGGGCACTACTTTAATTATTATTACACACGATTTAGATTTAGCAAACAGAACGCAACAGATTTTACGATTAAAAGGTGGTAAGATTATTTCTAACGAAAAAACCAACACTATTAATGCGTAAAATGACTTCAAAATTAAATTTTAAGTGGCTATTAAAAATGGCTTGGAGAGACGGAAAAGCAAGCCTTTCTAGGTTAATGCTTTTTATGGCATCTATTATTTTAGGTATTGCAGCCGTGGTTTCTATTCAGTTATTTAGTGACAATTTAAAGCAAAACATAAAGCTACAGTCGAAATCCTTAATGGGGGCCGATTTTATTATTGATAGCAAACAAATACCATCAGAAAAAGTACAAGCAATTATAGATTCTTTAGGCGCAGATGCATCTGAAGTCAACTTTGTTTCTATGGCTGCTTTCCCTAAAAATGATGGGACAAAATTAGTGAAAGTTAGGGCTATGGAAGGTGATTTTCCGTTTTACGGAGATTTATCTACCGAACCTGAAAATGCTGGTACAAAATATCAAGAATTAGGAGGCGCTTTGGTAGATGCTACCTTGCTTTTACAATATAATATAAACCCAGGAGATTCTATTAAATTAGGTAAAACTACGTTTGAAATTATTGGTGCTTTAAAATCAATTCCGGGTAGTACAGCAATTTCTTCTTCTGTAGCTCCAGCGGTATTAATTCCGTTTCGCTTTGTTGAAGAAACTGGGTTATTACAATTAGGAAGCAGAAAAGAATACCAATATTTTTTCGAAGATCCTACAATGGATTTAGTTACTTTAGAGAACAAAATAGATCCTATTCTTAAAACAGAAAATGCAGATTTAGATACGCATACAGGTACCAGTGAACGCTTAGGCAGAAGGTACGATAATGTGAGTCGCTTTTTAAATTTAGTTGCTTTTATTGCCCTTTTATTAGGTTGTATTGGTATTGCAAGTTCTGTGCATATTTACATTAAAGAAAAGCTTAAAAATGTAGCCGTTTTAAAATGTTTAGGAGCTTCTAGAAAACAAACTTTTTTAATTTATTTGATCCAAATTATCGGAATTGGGTTGATTGGCGGTTTAATTGGTGCTGTTATTGGAGTTAGTTTACAATATGCTTTTCCGTATCTATTACAAGATTTTTTACCTTTTGACGTTGCTATTTCAATTTCTGCACAACCTATATTAATGGGAGTTACTTTAGGTGTTTTAATGTCGGTTTTATTTGCATTATTACCTTTGTTAGGCACTTGGTATGTATCACCTTTAGAGGTTTTAAGAGGTTCTGAAGACAATTTACAAAAACCTAAAAAAGCACGAATTGCAGTAGTATTCTTAATTCTACTTTTTATCTATTTATTTTCTTTTTGGATGTTAAAAGATGCCGTAAACGGATTGATTTTTACCGCAGGTATTTTTATCACATTTGCAATTATGGCAGGTGTTGCTAACCTTTTCATCAAATTGATTAAAAAATTCTTCCCAAGTTCTTGGGGATATACAAAGCGTCAAAGTTTATTGAACTTATTTAGACCGAATAACCAAACAATGGTGCTTGTTTTAGCCATCGGATTGGGAACTTTTCTAATAAGTACGTTATACTTTACGAAGGATATTTTATTAGCAAAAACATCCATAGAAAATAAAAAGGATGATGCTAATATCATTCTAATGGATATTCAACAAAAACAAGAAACAGCTATTTTAGAAACTTTTACCAGCAAAGGATTGGAAGTAATTGATAACATACCAATTATTACCATGCGCATGCAAAGTATTCAGGGTAAAACAGTAAATGAGATTCGGAAAGATTCTACTGTTAAAATGAAAAAATGGATTTTAAACAGAGAATTTAGAGTTACCTACAGAGAAGAATTAGCTGAAACCGAAGAGATTGTAGAAGGTGAGTGGATAGGAAAATTTATAAATGGAAATCCTATAAATATTTCTATATCCGATAATTTTGCTGAAGATGCCAATTTAAAAATAGGAGATCCAATTGTTTTTAACATTCAAGGTGTGTTGATGGAAACAGTTGTAGGAAGCATCAGAAAAGTAGATTGGAGTAGTATGAAAGTCAATTTTATGATTTTGTTTCCAACGGGAGTTTTAGAAAATGCACCTCAATTTAATGTAATGACGACGCACGTGCCAAATAAAGAAGGTTCTGCGGATTTACAGAGAGCATTGGTGCAAGAGTTTCCAAATGTTACTATTTTAGATTTGCGTCAGGTTTTTACACTTGTAGAAGATATTTTAGATAAAATCTCTTGGATTATTAATTTTATGGCATTTTTTAGCATTTTAACTGGTTTAATTGTGCTGATTGGTTCTGTTAGAAATAGTAAATACCAACGAATTAAAGAAAGTGTTTTACTAAGAACATTAGGTGCAAAAAGCAAACAGATTTTGCAAATTACAGCTTTAGAATATGTGTATTTAGGTATTTTGGGTAGTTTAACTGGTATTTTATTATCTTTAGTTGGTAGTCAATTATTAGCTACTTTTATATTTAAAGAACCATTTATACCATCTGCAATTCCGTTTTTAGTTTTTCTACCAGGAATTACATTTTTAGTTGTGGTGATTGGTTTGAGTAATTTAAAATCGGTTTTAAAAAGTCCACCTTTGGAGGTATTGAGGAAAGAGGCATAGTGTGTCACTTGTTGAAGTTGTGTTTATTAGTTTTTAGATTCTAAACGAGTTCTCGATACAATTTTTCAAAAAAGAAAAATCACTCGAACTGACATTTTTAAAAATGACTTTAATGAAATCATTATATTATAATTAATAAAAACATGAATCTGTTTACTTTCCAATATCTTCTTGAAACCAATAAGAAAAGACTGTTAACGAGTTTGTTGTTTTGGTGTTTATGTATATCAATAACAGGTTTTAGTCAAGATGTATCAGATGCTTCAGAAGAAGGTGCTTTGCTTGAAAAAACTATTGAGCAGCCAGCAATTAATTATCCAAGATTTAAAGCACCAATTTATAATAAGGATAAAGAAAGTTATTCAATTAAAGAAGTTCCGAGTCCAAGAGGTACTGGAATTATAGGCTATGTATCCGATCCAAATGATTTGATAGATGCATCCTCAGAAAATCAAATAAACCGATTATTATTTGAGTTAGAGCAAAAATCGTCTGTTGAAGTTGCCGTAGTGGTAATCCCAAGTATTGGTAGAGAAATTCCTAAACAATTTGCCGTAGATCTTTTCGAATTATGGGGTATCGGTAAAGCAGATACAGACAACGGATTACTAATTTTAACAGTAATGGACCAACGCAGAACAGAGTTTGAGGTTGGTTATGGTCTAGAACCTATTTTAACGGACGCTGTTTGCTACCGAATTGGTGTAAATGAAATTGTACCTAATTTTAAGAATGGAAATTATGGTGAGGGATTGATAAATTCGGTGGTTAGAATCCGTGAGTTTTTAGACAATCCGCAGGTTATTCAGGAAGTTTACGGTACTAGTATTGTACATCAAAAAGACGACAATTATCAATGGTATCATTATTTTTTATTGGTGTACACTATTATTTGCGCGTTCATGCTGTTTTGGTATGAAGGTGTATTATATCAAACCCAAATATCTAAAGACGATTTTTACGATAAGTATAATCGATTGGACGAATTAAAATTAGGATGTCTTATCTTTTTGTTACCATTTCCTTTATTTTTTATTTCAAAAAAGGTAAAAAAACGCCTGCAAAAATATCGAACAGCTCCTCGTTATAGTAAAGTAAATGGCAAGCTGTTAACTCTTAAAGATGAATGGAGAGAAAATAAATTTTTAGAAGCTGCTCAAATTTTAGAAGAAAGGCTCAAATCAACTCGCTATGATGTTTGGGTAACAGAAGATGAAAGCGATATTCTAATTTTAGAATATGAAGGTATTAATAGCAGAAAATACAGTGATTGCACCAAATGTGGTTATAAAACGTACGGAAAAAAATCATCTAAACTATTAAAATCTGCAACGTATGCATCTGCAGGTGAAAGAGTTGATTATTATGAATGTAAAAATTGTAATTATCAAGATGAAAAGATAGTAGTTCTTCCTAAAAAAGTAAGACAGACTTCCTCTTCTTCTGGTTCTTCATCATCTTTTTCTTCGTCATCAAGTTTTGGAGGCGGTAGTTCTGGTGGTGGTGGAGCAGGTGTTAGTTGGTAATCATTTACATCATAAAAAAGGGGGCAAATATTTCGATTTTTGTTATCTTGCACGGTTTTAATTACATGCTTTAATTCAATCAAAATCAGTTTAAATTAAAATTTATGAGGTCCTTTTTATTATTTATATTTCTAAGTACAACATTCTGTTTATCAGCTCAGAAAATATACAACGGAAAAGTTGTTGATACCAACAACTCACCACTAGAAGACGTAAATGTTATTATCGAAGGTACATCAACAGGAACTATTACAAATAACAGTGGTAATTTTTCTGTTTCTAGCAATAATCAAAACGCAATTTTAGTTTTTTCTGCATTAGGATTTAAAACTCAGAAGCAACAAGGAGGAAGCAATTTAACGATTGTTTTACAAGAATCTTCAGAAATTCTTTCGGAAGTTGTATTAGTAGGAACAAGAAATCCTAGACAAACAAAATTAGAAACACCGGTAGCGGTAGATATTGTTGATGTGTCTAAAATTAAATTAACAAGTGCACAAACTACGGCGAATGATTTACTTGCGAATTTAGTGCCCTCTTTTAATTCTAATCGACAATCTTCTTCGGATGGAACAGAACATGTAGATCCTGCTTCTTTAA